>CAJCCF010000214.1 GCA_903960845.1 uncultured Verrucomicrobiota bacterium
CAGTGGGATTCAAAGTCAGTGGTCGGGTAAAAGAAGGCATCCTCAGGCCAGTCAAGGCGCTCGAACTCCGGTCGGCTGGCAAAGCTCGCCAGGGCATCCTTGAAATAGACCTGATCGTCAGTCTTCAGCAGGAACTCGCCGCCAGGCACCAGCACGCGGGCCAGGCCGGAAAGGAACTCGTCCTGATTCACCAGGCGGCGCGCCTCATGCTTCTTCTTTGGCCATGGATCGGGGCAAAGCAGGTGCAGGCGCGAGACGCTGTCCGTGGGCAGCAGCCAGCCGACGGTGTAGCCGCTTTCCAGTCGCATGATTTTCCCATTGGTCAGTCCGGCCCGGTCAATCTTGCGGCAGGTTTTGGAAACCCGGCCGAGCATCCTCTCCAGGCCGAAGAAGTCGCGCTCAGGATAGTGCTGAGTCATGCCGATAAAGAAGCTGCCATCACCACATCCCAGCTCCACTTCCAGAGGTCGGGTGGCATCGGGAAACATCTCCTCGCGACGGAGTTCGCGGAAGTAATCGGGCGGAATGAAGAGCGCTGACATGAAGGGCGCAATTCAGGAGTGACATTCGCACTCCTGCAACGTATTCATCGCCACCTGTCATGAATCGCCGCACATTTCCCGCCATCACCGGTGCAGCTAATGCCTAAATCGCCATGGCCGCCCTGATTGAGGTCAAAATCTCCGAGTTGAGCCAGTTGTTCAACTCCATGGACCCTTCACCGTTTCATGAGCGGGATCTGGATCATGATGCCGAGGAGTTCATCGTCAGCTGGGCGCAGGAGCATCCGAGAGATGATGATTTGCATCTTGTCATCCATTTGGCACGGCCACCTGCCGATGCCGCCCAGACGCCGGCGAAAGTGAAAATGTCCGTGCAACACTACTTCGACTACCGGGCAGGGATGTTGTGGCGCGAGTTCCATCAGTTGATGCGGGAGGGCCGCAGTGCCCTTGTCATCGGACTGCTGTTCATGGTCACCTGCGAACTGGCGGCACTGATCCTGTTCAAAGGTGATCTGCCACTGCTGATCGTCACGCGTGAGGGACTCACCATCCTCGGCTGGGTAGCCATGTGGCGGCCGATCGAGATTTATCTCTACCGCTGGTGGCCCCTGCTGGGGAAACGCCGGCTGTATCAACGACTCGCCCGCATGGAAGTCGAGGTGCGCTGCGCCACTTGAAATAGTCAGGCCTGGGTTTCCGATTTGTGATAAGCTCACTGCCATGAAACGCCTCACCTTCCTCCTTTCCGCCCTGCTCGCCCTCATCGTCCCGGCTCTCGCTCAAGACAAAGTCAAGCATGTCGATCCCGCCGCTGCCGCCAAACTCATCGCTGAGGGAAAAGTCACCATCATCGACGTACGCACGCCCGATGAATTCAGCGAAGGCCACCTCAAGGGCGCCAGGAACATCGACATCATGTCCAAAGACTTTGCCGCCAAGCTCGGTGAATTGGACAAATCCAAACCCGTGCTGGTCCACTGCCAGGCCGGTGGTCGCAGCACCCGCGCCCTGCCCGCCTTTGAGAAACTCGGCTTCACCGAAGTTTATCACCTCGACGGAGGCATGAATGAATGGAACAAAGCCGGCCAGCCCGTGGTGAAGTGAGGCACTGAACCACGCGGCAGCGTTTTGGAGTGCGGTGGCAAAACCCCGAAGGGGAGGCGACACCGCTTTTGACGTCACACCGGGTGAACGAACCTCCGCCGACATCCGAAAGCGGCGTCACAGCCGCCGCACTCCAAAACGCTTCGCGCCTGCGCGGCCTGCAGGAGACGCGGCCGCGTTTTGGACTGCGGTGGCAAAACCCCGAAGGGGAGGCGACACCGCTTTTGACGGCACGCCAAGCGAACGCACCTCCGTCGGCGACCGAAAGCGGCGTCACAGCCGCCGCACTCCAGGACGCTTCGCGCTTATTTCATGCTTGTCTCCAAAGACTGGCATCTCATAGCCTTCAGGGCATGTCTCCTGATGATGACCCGAAGCTGCCATGGCCACACGCGCCGCTGCATCAACTCGGTTCTCGAGGCATCTACTTCGTCACCGCAGGCACCTACCAAAAGCAGCATCATTTCCGTGGCAAAGCACGCCTCAGCGTCCTGCATCGCGGCTTGCTGAGCGTCGCTGCCGAGTTTGGTTGGCGGCTGGAAGCATGGGCCGTGTTCTCCAATCACTACCACTTCGTCGCCGAGTCCCCTTCTTCGGCGGAGAACCTGCCGCAGATGCTCGGCCTGCTTCACGAAAAGACCGCCAAATGGGTCAATAAACTCGAGGCAAGTCCCGGTCGTCAGGTGTGGTTCAACTATCGGGAAACCCGGCTCACCTATGAGCGCTCGTACTTCGCCCGGCTCAACTACACGCATCGCAACGCCGTGAAGCATGGTCTGGTGCAAGCCGCTGCTGATTATCCCTGGTGCTCCGCCTCCTGGTTTGAAAACCACACCAGCCCCGGGCTCGTCCGATCCATCACCCGGTTCAAGACCGACAAGGTCAAAGTTCCTGACGACTATGAGGTCTCCTCCGACTGGTGACCACGCGGCAGCGTTTTGGAGTGCGGTGGCAAAGCCCCGAAGGGGAGGCGACACCGCTTTTGACGGCACGCCGGGCGTAGGAACCTCCGCCGGCCACCGAAAGCGGCGTCACAGCCGCCGCAGTCCAAGACGCTTGGCGCCTGCGCGGTCTGTGGGAGTCGCGGCAGCGTTTTGGAGTGCGGTGGCAAAGCCCCGAAGGGGAGGCGACACCGCTATTGACGTCGCGCCGAGCGTAGGAACCTCCAGCGGCCAGCGAAAGCGGCGTCACAGCCGCCGCACTCCAAGACGCTTCGCGTCTGCGCAGTCTGCAGGAGACGCGGCAGCGTTTTGGAGTGCGGTGGCAAAGCCCCGAAGGGGTGAAGACACCGCTTTTGACGGCACGCCAAGCGAACGCACCTCCAGCGGCCACCGAAAGCGGCGTCACAGCCGCCGCACTCCAAAACGCTTCGCGCCTGCGCGGCCTGCAGGAGACGCGGCAGCGTTTTGGAGTGCGGTGGCAAAACCCCGAAGGGGAGGCGACACCGCTTTTGACGTCACACCGGGTGAACGAACCTCCGCCGACATCCGAAAGCGGCGTCACAGCCGCCGCACTCCAAAAC
>CAJCCF010000215.1 GCA_903960845.1 uncultured Verrucomicrobiota bacterium
GAGCTGGGAAACCACCTCCTCATGGCGGCGTTGTTTGAAGAGCAGGTCGTTCTGCTGTTTTTCCAGCTTCGCGCGCTCCACCGACTGCGCTTGATTCTGCTGCTGCTTCTCGATGACAGCGCGGAAAGCCATTTCCTGCGGCACATGCGCCTGTTCGATGGCTCCTTTGGCCCGGACCAGTTCAAGCAACGCCACATCCAGCCCTTGCGCCGCCGCAGCCAGCGACTTCTCTGAACTGCGAATCGCCGCGCGCATGCTGGCAACGGCATCGGAAATCATCCTGCCGTTGGGTCCGGTGAGCATGTCTTCGGTAAAGAAAGCCATCACGCCAGCTTCGCAGCGCCCCATCAGTTCCTTGATGGAATCGGATTGCTGCGCGGTGGCATCGCTCGCGTAAGCCAGAGCTTTGTTCTCCCGGTCGCGTAACGACTTGAGCAGGTGGGCGCGGTTCACCTCCTCCGAATCCTGTCCCTCGATGGAGGCATAACCTTTGAGCTTCTCCTTGATCATGTCGATCTGCGAGAGTGCCGCCTCGAGTGTCTCCTTCTCTGTCATCAGCGGCAGGATGTGCGTGGCGTTGGCGCGCAGGTCTCGCAGCGTGGTCTCAAGCCGCTGCTGGATGGCATGCAGCTTCTCTTCCTCGAAGCCGTCAATGAGATCGAGCTGGTAGTGCGGCGTCTCAGCGATGCTCTCGATCTGGTTCTGCGAATAGACATCGGCACCGAACAGCTGGGATGACGAAAACTCCACCGGTAGCGGTTTGCGCTCCGGATCAAGCAGGATCGGCTCTTCTCCCGCGGCGCGGCTCACAATATAAGTCAGGCCATCCTTGGTTTCGATGGTCACCTCAACGCGCCCGCCACCGAGGTTATGCTCGATCACGGAGGTGATACGCTTGCGCAGCGGATCACCTTCACGGCCCGGCATGATGTCCAGGCTGTAGCGCGCGAGTTCGAGCACGCTACTCTTGCCGGTGCCACGAGGCCCGATGATGCAGTTGAGCCCATCGTGGAAGTGGATGTCGAGGCCGATGAGAAAGCCGCCGGTGACTTGGAGGCGCTTGATGCGGTGGAAGGAGGGGTGGGTGTTCATACAGGTGCCACTCTATTCAGTCTGAACGGAGCGGTCACTTCAAAGCGGGAGCATCCCAACATGAGGTTGCTAACCCTATGCAAACCCTATGTGAACCCCATGCAAAGGGTGGGATAGGCCGCAAATACCCCTATGCGAGGTTGCATAGGGTATTCCTAGCACTGCCGACAACGCCGGTTTGACACCGCATGATTCTCGCGTGGCCGCACTCTCGATTTCGAGTGCCGCCCTCAAAAGCAACAACGCAACGCGATCATGAATCAAGCATCACCAAACACTCCATTCAACTCCGGTGGCGACCCGCCGGGAGATTTGATCACCACGGGCCGCCTGTCTCAATACCTCGGCTGCTCGGAACGGCACATCTTCAACCTGCGCAGGCGCGGCCTGCCTGCCCTCGAGATCGGCGACATGGTCAGGTTTGACCTGGCAGCCGTGAGGCTCTGGCTGGCCACACAAAGGCGTGATGCTTCGCATCCTCAATCCGCCTGAGACCTCATAAGCCATCACAAGTTTTCCATCCACACACCCACAACATCCAAACACGCATCTAACATCCCATGAAACTAACCACTCAGTCCAACAAACCCTTCGACACTCATCCTGAATACAACGGCCTCGCCGTCTGTGTTGACGTGACCGCTCCCAAAACCGTGCAGACCGACTACGGCCCGAAAGAGCAGTTCCGCTTTGTCTTTGAAACCACCCAGCTCCGCGATGACGGCAAACCATACCTCGTGTGGTCGCGCTGCTTCAACACCACGCTGGGTGAAAAGTCTGCACTGCGCGCTTTCCTCAAACTCTGGTTCGGACGCGATCTCACCGCTGCCGAGCAGCAGGAGTTCGACACGGAAACTCTCATTGGTCGCACCGCGCAGATCGTCATCGTCCACAACGAAGGACGCA
>CAJCCF010000216.1 GCA_903960845.1 uncultured Verrucomicrobiota bacterium
AGGCGATCGATGGAATCCGTGAGATTGAGCAGGCGGCTAAAAACATCGTGGCCGAGGGGCTGGGGGTGCTGGAGGCCTATCGAGTGATGCTCTATGGTCGAGGTGTCGAGCGCGGAAGGTCGGAGGATGGGACCGCCATAAGGAAGGGCTTCACGCGCGAAGAATCGCGGGGGGTGGTCGAGTCCGGGGGGCGGCTGCCGAGGGTGGATTACCTGCGACTTCGAGTGAGATACTTCACCGATGGCGCAGTGATCGGGAGCCGGGAGTATGTGAACGAGGTGTTCACTTCCTTGCGGGAACGTTTTGGGGCGAAGCGAAGGACCGGGGCGCGACTGATGCGGGGGCTGGCAGGCGAGGAAAAGCTGTACGCTTTGCGAGACCTGCGTGTTCAGCCGCTGAGTTGATCATCGCGGACTACGGGTCATCTCTCCACAGCCATGGCGATGCCCATGCCTCCGCCGATGCAGAGGCTGGCGATGCCGCGGGTGTAGCCTTTGTCTTCCATGAGGTGGAGCAGGGTGACGAGGACACGGGCACCGCTGGCGCCGATGGGATGACCGAGGGCGACCGCGCCGCCGCGCTGATTGAGTTTGTCGGGATCGAGCGAGAGCTCGCGGGCACATCCGAGGGTTTGCACGGCGAAGGCTTCGTTGATTTCGATGGCCTCCACTTCCTCAAGTTTCCAACCCGTGATGGCGCAGAGCTTTTGAATTGCGCCGACAGGGCCGAGTCCCATCAGCGCAGGATCACAGCCCACGGCGGCTGTGGCGATGACGCGGGCCCGTGATTTCAAGCCGTGCGTTTGCAGCGCGTCTTCACTGGCGAGCAGGACCATGGCGGCACCGTCGTTGATGCCGGATGAGTTGCCGGGTGTGACGGTGCCGTCTTTGCGAAAGGAGGGTTTCAGTTTCGCAAGTGATTCGATGGTGGCATCGGCGCGTGGATGTTCATCCGATGTGACATCAGCGACAGTGATGATTTCGCGATCGAATGCGGCATGACTGGCGGCGGCGCGGCTCTGGCTGAGTGCGGCAAAAGCGTCCTGTTCCTGACGCGTGATGCCGTGCTTGTCGGCAATGCGCTCAGCGGTTTCACCCATCCCGATTTTGAGCAGAGGATCGCTGAGGCCATCGATGAATAGGGCGTCCTGCATGGTAAGATCGCCGAGCTTTTTACCCCAGCGTGCGTCCATGACATAATGAGGCGCACGGCTCATCACCTCGACCCCGCCTGCGAGCACGAGATCGCTTTCACCAGCGCGGATGGCATCAGCCCCGAGAGCCACGGCCTTGAGGGAAGATCCGCAGGCCATGTTCACCGTGAAGGCGGGCACCTGCTGGGGCATGGCGAGTTTCAAACTGATCTGTCGCGCCACGTTCATGCCGCAGCCTGCCTGCAGTACCTGGCCGAGAATGACCTGACCAACTTGCCCGCGAAGACCTGCGGGCACCACGGCATCAGCGATGGCAAAGCCGAGATCGGCAGAGGTGATGGATTTCAGCCCACCGCCAAAGCGGCCGATGGGAGAGCGTTTGGCATCGATGATGTGAACGGTTTTCATGAGGAGAGAGATCAGGCAGGATGATGAGCTTCGATGACCTGTCATCGTTGCAGGCTGATGGATGGCTTGAACTCCATCTGATCGAGCACTTGAGTTTGCAGATCGTAGCCTGCGGAGATTTCGATGAGGCAGAGGCCGCTGGCGGTGAGTTCAAAAACGGCCCGTTCCGTGACGTAAATCACCCGCTGGCCGCGCGCAAAAGCCGTGGGGCCGTGGAAGCAGACGTGCTGGATCCGGCGGACGAATTTGGGGTTTTCCTTTGCCTGAAAAGTGCAGCAGAAAACAAGTCGTTTGGCGCTCTGGGCAATGTTCACAAAGCCACCGACACCAGCGAACCGTCCGGCAAAGCTGGTGACATTCACACTGCCCTCGGCATCCACTTCCACCGCGCCGAGCACGGCGATGTCGAGCCCGCCGCCGTCATAGAAATCGAATTGCGATGGCTGATCGATGATCGCTTCCGGGAAATGGCTGCATCCAAAATTCAAGCCCGAGGCTGGAACGCCACCGGTGGGTCCGCTCTCCACCGTGAGCGTGAATTCGCGCATCCGGCCCGTCTCAGCGGCGACCATGGCCACGCCTTCCGGCAGGCCGATGCCGAGATTCACGATGTCTCCGGCGCGGATCTCCTGAAGCGCGCGTTTGCCGATGATTTTGCGCTCCGATTGCTGCATGGCTGGCAGCGTGAAAGAGCCGTCGCTCGTGATGACAAACTCCTCATTGAAGACCTCGCCAAAAGTCTGGTCATGCTCGACACCGCCGCTGACGACCAGGTAATCCACCAGGATGCCCGGGACACGCACTGATTTCGGATCGGGCAGTTGATCCACCATGCTTTCGACCTGCGCGATCACAATGCCGCCATGGTTTTTTGCCGCCTGCGCGATGGGCAGCACCTCGCCGATCAGGCCCTCTTTATCCATGCTGAGGTTGCCGCGCCTGTCGGCATAGGTCGCACGGATGAGTCCGACATGAATCGGCACGGGTTTGTAGCGCAGCCACGTCTGGCCATCGAGTTCGAGGCGTTCGACCAGCGGTTCGGTGGTGCGCGCATTCATCTGCCCACCACTTTGGGCGGGATCAATGAACGTGTTCAAACCCACCTGAGTGATCAGTCCGGGCCGCTTCGCCGCGATCTCGCGCAGCAGCACGCTGAGCACGCCTTGCGGGAAGTTGTAAGCCTCGATCTTGTTCGCCAGGGCCAGGGTGCCGAGTTTTGGCGCGAGGTTCCAATGACCGCCGATGACTCTTTTGATCAGACCTGCGTGAGCCAGATGATTCAAACCGCGCTGTGCACGATCACCCTGGCCCGCGCAGTAATACAGCGTCAGATCACGCGGTGTGCCGGTTGCGAGAAAGCGCCGTTCCAGTGCCGCAGTCAGCATTTCAGGATGTCCGGCGCCGACAAATCCACCCACGGCAATCGTCGCGCCGTCAGGGATCGCAGCGATGGCTTGGTCAGCGGTGGCGATGATGGCTGGCGCGCGCATATCACCCTCTCCACCCGCCATTGATTTCGATCGTCTGGCCCGTGACATAAGAGGCCAGCGGTGAGCAGAGGAAGAGCACCACGTTCGCCACTTCATCCGTCGTGCCGAAGCGGCCCAGCGGTACGTTCTTGAGCATTTCAGCGCGCACCGTTTCGGGAATGGTCGCCGCCATGCTGGTATCGATCACGCCGGGCGCGATGGCATTGGCGCGGATGTTTTTTCGTGCGGCCTCACGGCTGAGCACGCGCATCATCGCCTGCACGCCAGCCTTTGCGGAAGCATAGTTGGCCTGGCCGAAGAAGCCCTGAATCGCGGCGATGCTGCCGAAGCTGACGATGGCTCCGTGGTCGCGCATGATTTCGATGGCGTATTTGCAGCCGTAGAAGACGCCGGAGAGATTCACGTCGATCACGGCATCCCATTCGTCCAGACTCATTTTGGCAATGGTGCGGTCCTTGATGATGGCGGCGTTGTTCACCAGATAATCCAGGCCGCCGCAGGCTGCCTGGACCTCACCCATCATGGACTGCACCTCGTTCGGCTTCGACACGTCAGCAGCGATCACGCGGGCACTGTCGGTGCGGTGGACGTTCAATTCATCAGCGAGTGCCTGAGCATCCGCTGCGGTGTTGGGAAAGCCCGGGTGGTTAATCACCACCGTGGCTCCAGCGCGGTGAAAGGTCCGCGCGATCTGCGCGCCGATGCCTTGCGAGGCTCCGGTGATGAGGGCGACTTTGCCGCTGAGGTCGATGGGGATCATGGTGGGTTGGAGAGGACGGAAGAGAGAGCGTTATCCTATCGGCTGCCGGGCTCTGCGGCGAAGGAAAAAAGCGCCATGCTGGCCGCAAAGGGGGCCGTGAGCCGGCCTTGCACATCAGGCGGCTGCTTCTACAATAAGCGCATGACTGCCATGCCCGCCATGCCGCCCAGCATCACCGAAATCGGTGACGCCGTGCGATTGGTTTGCAGCAAACATCCGGTGGAACGTGTTCAAGTCTTTGGTTCTGCGGCCAGTGGCAAGGCACATGCAGGCAGTGATGTTGATCTGCTCATTGAATTCCAATCCGGCGCGCGCATTGGCCTGCTGGAGATGGGAGGGATCAAGGAGGAGCTTGAGGAACTTCTGGGTTGTCAGGTGGATCTTCTCAGTCGTGCTGCGGTGGAGCGCAGCCGGAATCCCTATCGACGTGAAAGTATTCTTGCCGCCCCCGTCACGGTTTATGCTCGATGATAAACAACAGGGACTCCTTCGGGACATGCTTGATTCAGCACTTGTCATTCGGGGCTATCTTCAAAACGTGAATCGCGAAAGATTTATGGCGAACACCGAGAAGCAGGATGCGATTCTTCGGCGTTTCGAAATCATCGGTGAGGCCGCCAGCCGACTTTCTTCCGAGACCAAAGCACTCTTTCCGCAGATCCCCTTCCGTCAGATGCGTGGCATGAGGAACATCATCGCCCACGACTACGGTGACGTGGATCTTGAACAAGTTTGGATCACCGCGTCAGGCGACATTGAGCCCCTCATTGAGGAGATTGCAGCGTATTTCAGCAGGCAATCGGACCGGCACCCATGAGCTGGACTTTTCTTTGGAAGATCTCATCACTGCCAGAGAAGAATGACCTTTTCTTCTCTGGCGCATCCGCCGCTTTTCGTGACTGTGCGCGCGCATGACTCGCAAAACCCCTGAACAACTCCGCTCCTGGCGCTGGTATGGCCGTGATGAACTCCGCTCTTTTGGCCATCGCTCACGGGCGAAGCAATCGGGCTGGGGTGCGGATGATTATGTGGGCAAGCCGGTCATCGGCATCCTGAACACCTGGTCGGAACAAAACTCCTGCCACATGCATCTGAAGCTCACCGCAGATGCGGTGCGTCGTGGCATTCTTCAGGCGGGCGGGCATCCGATGGAAATTCCGGTGCTGTCGGCTGGCGAGATGCTGACGAAGCCGACGGCGATGTTTCACCGCAACCTTCTCGCGATGGAAACTGAAGAGGTGCTGCGCGCGAACCCGCTCGATGGCGCGGTGCTGCTCGGTGGTTGTGACAAATCCACGCCGGGCCTGCTCATGGGCGCGTTCAGCATGGACATCCCCGTCATTTACATGCCCTGCGGCCCGATGATGAAGGGCAACTGGCGCGGCGAGACTCTCGGCAGCGGCAGTGATGTGTGGAAGTATTGGGATGAAAAACGCGCGGGCAATTTGAGCTGGGATCAGTGGTGCGAGATCGAGGACGGCATCGCCCGCAGTCCGGGTCATTGCATGACGATGGGCACGGCCTCCACGATGACCGCGCTGGCGGAGACGCTGGGCCTTTGCATTCCCGGCGCGTCTTCGATTCCTGCGGTGGATGCCGCGCACACCCGCATCGCGGCGGCCGCGGGCCGGCAGATCGTTGAGAATGCCTGGCATGACTTGAAGCCTTCGCAGATCGTCACGGAGCGTTCGTTTGAAAACGCCATCGCGGTGGACATGGCACTCGGTGGCAGCACGAATGCCATCGTGCATCTGGTGGCGATGGCTGGACGTCTCGGCATCAAGCTCCCGCTCGAGAAGTTTGATGAGATCAGCCGCCGCGTGCCGCTGCTGGCGAACCTGCGTCCGGCGGGCAAGTATCTGATGGAGGAGTTTTATCTGGCCGGCGGCATCAAGGCCCTGCTCAATGGCATGAGTGCACTGCTCGACATGCAGGCGCTCACCATCACCGGCAAGACCCTGGCTGAAAACGTGGCGGGCTGTGAGACCTACAATCTCGATGTCATCCGCACGCCTGACAACGCCATCCAGCCCGACGGTGGCACCGCCATCCTGCGCGGCAATCTTTGCCCCGATGGCGCGGTGATCAAGCACGCTGCTGCCACGCCCGAACTCTGCCAGCACACCGGCCCGGCGATCGTCTTCGACAGCTACCCGGAGATGAAGGCGAAGATCGACGACATGGATCTCGATGTGACCAAAGACACCGTGCTCATCCTGCGCAATGCCGGTCCCGTGGGTGCTCCAGGCATGCCCGAATGGGGCCAGCTCCCGATTCCGAAGAAGCTCATTCTGCAAGGCATCCGCGACATGGTGCGCCTGAGCGACTGCCGCATGAGCGGCACCAGTTACGGAGCCTGCGCTCTCCACATCGCGCCCGAGTCAGCCATCGGCGGACCTCTGGCATTGGTGCAAAATGGTGACCTCATCGAACTCGATGTGCCTAACCGGAAGTTGCATCTGCACGTCAGCGATGAGGAGCTGGCGAAACGCCGCGCCGCATGGAAGCCCGCGCCTCCGCGCTATCACCGCGGCTACGCAAAGCTCTTCGTCGATCACGTCACGCAGGCCAACGAGGGTGCCGACTTTGATTTCCTCCAGCATGGCCCCGCCGTGCCGGAGCCTGAGATTTTCTAGCTCAGCTTGCCCTTGCGCAGGATGTTATGCAGTAACAAGCCAATCTAGGCTGAAGAAGAACAAGGCTTGCTGTTAACGATGACGTTTTATGCATAACACTGAAGAGCTTCTCGCCTTTTACCGGGCATTCCTTCCGCAACAAATGAGAGTATCTGCAGGGTGATTCATGAATTTCATGCACTCCGGAGACTGACACGCCAGCGTCTGATCAAGCGCTACGGCTGAGCGGCTGACACAGCCAGCTCCGGGATCAAGAACCCGACATCCGCATGTGTCGCGACAAGTCCGGCATCCAGCGTGGCAAGTCGGGTGCCGTGGCGGCGCGCGAGCTGGGCCAGCCAGGCATCCGTGACTTGTTTGTGACCTTGAACGCCCTTGTTGGAGACATTCTCATAGCTGAACCCAGCATCCATGAAGCGGTGCATCGGGTCCGACTGAATGAGCGCCAGAGTTTTCCAAGCTGCCGCAGACGTCGTGTCCGTGGCGAGCATCATGTGCAGGCGGACAAAGGTTCCCTCGGTCACGGAGCAGGTGCGGAAGGTGTCCGTCAAAGCCTCAAACCAAGCCTTGGCTCGTGTATGGTGCGGATGGCTTTCGATCACCAGCGCGATGATGCCATTACCATCCACAAGCCAGCTCACGGCAGATCATCCTTCTCGAGAATTCGGTCGAGTTCCGCCTGGGTCACGGGCCTGCCGGCGACCACTGGAAACCGATACCCTGGCACGGGCTTTGGCGTGAAGGCTGGAAGTGGCGCAGGCTTCATGCTGCGGATGAGATCTGCGAGCACACTGCCGAGGCTGCGTGATTCCTGCCTGGCCACGGCATCCGCCTTGGCGAAGGCGTCATCTGGTAGATCAAGGGTGATTTGCATGTGCAAAGATGCTGCCACGCTTCTGCGCTGTCAAACATGCCTTCACTCGCCCGACATCACGGAGGGTCCCGACGGGTCCCGTTAGCTCAGCTTGCCCTTGCGCAGGATGTGGACGCCGAGCATTCCGAAGGCGATCATGGAGGGCACGGCGAGGAAATGCAGCCAAACAATGAGTGTGTTCGCGTAGTTGAGGCCGAAGAAGTTGGAGCGCGCCCATTGGATGACCAGCCAGCCGATGACGAGGCCCAGGCCGCCGAGCAGCGCGACGAGCAGGAAGAAGAGCGAGCCTTCATTCATCTCGATCAGGCTGCGTGTCACCGCGCGCGGTTGCTCGCTCTTTTGCAGGAACATGGCGGCGGACAGCATGTAGATCTGGGTGCCGAGAACGGCGCCGAGCAGGAGCAGGACCTGGCTGTGAATCCCGAAAACATTCAGGCCTCCGAGATTGATCTCACCGGTGAATCCCGCGATGCCCTGCAGCAGGGTCGCACCAATGATGAGCAGCAGTCCGGCCAGCTCAAACATGCGCGGCCTTTCAGAGAGGATGAAAAGCAGGTGCCTCATGCCATCGCGCCAGGTGCGCAGATGCGGTGTGCGCTCGACGGGCGCCGGGCGCAGACCGGAGACGATCTCCACCGTGCTGGCATTCTTTTTCAGCGCCTTGATGAGCAGTTCGGAGGCGAACTCCATGCCGCTTGCGCGGATGTCCCAGGTTTCATAGGCGGTCTTTTTCAGGCAGCGGAAGCCGGAGTTGCAGTCGCTGAGCTTGCCTTTGAAAAGCAGATTGATCAGTCCGGTGAGCACCGGCGTGCCCAGCACGCGATGCAGGGTCGGCATGGCTCCGGGTTCGATGGTGCCTCTCATGCGCGAGGCGATGCCCATGTCGGCATCCGCTTTGGACGTGGTGCGGTAAAGCTCCAGCGCGTGCTCGTAGAAGTAGGTGCCGTCGGCATCGGCAAACATGACGTACTTGCCATCTGCGGCCGCGATACCTCCGCGCAGTGCTGCGCCGTAGCCGCGCTCGGGGACGGGCACGACACGGGCTCCGCGACCTTCAGCGATCTGGCGTGAGTCGTCGGTGCTGCCATTGTCACCGATGACGATCTCGTACTTCAGTCCAGGATCCGCTTCGAGCGACTTGCGCACGGCGTCGATGCACAGGGCGATGGTGCGGCTTTCGTTGAGGCAGGGGAAAACGAAGGTGAGGTCCATGAAGTGAGTGTTTGGAGTGGAACTATCGTGCGAGCAATTCTTTCGCCGCTTTTTCAATGGCTGGCAGCACGTTTGCCGGCAATTCAGCGAGCAGTGGCAGCACCGGACCGGTGTTTGCCACGCCAGAGAGTGTCACGGCATGGTGCAGGACCAGGATCGGGCTGTGAGCATTGCGCAGATCCTCGAGCGGTTGGAAGATCTGGCGGATGGATTCGGCCTTGGCGTAATCCTTGGCCTGAATGGCGTGAAGCATGTCGGTGCTGAGCTGTGGCTGCACACACACGCAGCCTGCTGTGAAGCCGGTGATGCCGAAGTCGCGCAGATGAATAATGGCCGGCTGCTCGCCGATGCCGCTGACGATGAGGTCGGTGTTCACCAGGGTGATCAGTTTGCTCAAGTAGGCATCCTGCGCGGGGTCAGCCTTAACCACGGCGTACTTGATCCACGAGATGAGCCCGTCATTGACCAGTTCGGCGGCGAGTTCCGGCGTGATGTAGGACTCGTCCTTGATGTAGAGAACCGCCTTCAATCCTGAGCGCTCGACGAAATGGCGAATGGCTGTGGCGACGCCGGCAGGCTTTGATGGGAACAGCGTGGGCAGCAGCATCGCGGTGGGAAACTCATGATCTTTCAGGATCGCCGCCTGATCCATGGCCGTGCCATACATCGGTCCCACACTCGGCACCATCCACATGTCATCCGGTGACAGTTCACGGAGCATGGTCAGCAGTTCGGCATATTCGGACACGGCCATGTTGTAGAGGTTGGCATTACCACCGTAAAGCAGGGTGCGAATGCCGCCGGCGTACATGTGCCGGATGAGTTTGCCGTTCTCTTCATGGCTCAGACTCAGGTCCGCATTCCGGCACAGTGGCGGGACTGCGATGACGGAACGGCGGAGGTCGGCGGTGGTGGCTAGCGTGGTCTTCATGCGAGCGCGCAGTGAAGGGAGTACAGGCCCTTGGGCAAATGGAAATGACTGATAAGCTACGCTAATCGCTGAGTGCCCGGCTGAAAGCGGCTGCGGGAGTCTAGTGAAGATTCATATGCCGCCGCCACTCAATCAGGGCATCGGGCTTGCATCGGCATCCACGATGAGAAGGCGCGTCAAATCAGCTCTTCGATGAGTTTGCCACCCTCGGTCACGATCGGGCGCGGACGGCCCTGAGGGTCGATCCAGTTTGCATTTGGATCGATGCCGAGATGATGAAACACGGTGGCGGCGAGATCGGGCGGACTGACGCGACGGCTGGCGATGTCGTAACCCTTGCTGTCGGTGCTGCCGATGACCTGCCCGTGTCTTAGGCCACCGCCGGCGACGACCATGGACATCACGCGTGCCCAGTGATCACGACCGGCATTTTTGTTGATGACCGGGCTGCGGCCAAATTCACCCATCATGAGGATGAGAGTGCTGTCGAGCAATCCGCGGTCCTGCAGATCCGTCACGATGGCGTGCAGGGTACGGTCCACGGTTGGCAGCAGCGGAGTGAGACCCTTTTTAATGCCGCCCCACTTCACTTCATCACCATGATGATCGAAGTAGCCCCATGCGCCGCTCACGGTCACAAAGGTGGAGCCTGCTTCCACCAGGCGGCGTGCGAGCAGCGCTTTCTCTCCGAGGCTGTCACGGCCATACCGGTCGCGCATGGCGGCTGATTCTTCATCGAGATTGAAGGCGCGCTGCGCGTTGCCTGTCATGAGCACTTCATAAGCCTGCTGCGTGTAGCGGTCGGTTGAGGCGATCTGTTCGTTGCTGCCGACACGGCGTTTCCAGTCATCCATCTGCTCGGCCAGTGCACGCCGGCTGCCAAGGCGCTCGACCGTGAGGCCCGCAGAGAGCTTCAGGCGACCGGTCAAATCCTTGCCGCTCACCGGATTGTAGTCGCCACCCATGTGCCCGGCGCCCCAGATGTCAGCGGTCAGTGAGTCGGCGAGCGCGACATAGCCCGGGATGCCCGGGGCATTGGCTCCGCGAAACTTCGCCGCGATGGACCCCATGGAAGGATGCCCGCCGCCATCGCGCCCGTCATTGGTGCGGCGGGCCAGCGGGTTGCAGGCCTGCATCGTGATGGGCGTGTGATCGCTGGCACTGCAATCGACGGAGCGAATGAGCGTGAGCCGGTCCATGATGCTGGCGGTCAGTGGCAGATGCTCGCAGACATGCACGCCCGGAACCTTTGTCGGGATGTGGCCGAACGGGCCGCGGATCTCACTCGGCGCCTCGGGTTTCGGATCCCACATGTCGATGTGGCTCGGACCGCCGGAGAGCCAGAAGAGAATGACGTTCGTCTTGCTTCTCGCCTGCCCGGCGGCAGCCGCGAGTGCTTGCTGCTGAAACAGGGAAGCCGTCGAAATGCCTGCAAGTCCCGCCAGTCCGGTCTGAAGGAAACCGCGCCGGGTGGAGCCCACGCGCAGCAGATCACCGCGCACAGGACTGAACACGCTGCTGACGCTTGGCTGGTGCGGTGAGGAGGGCTTCATGAGATGACGGAACTGATCACAAATTACGCACCTCAGGACCACGCCTTGCTTGATGGCTGCAAATTACAGTCACGGGCACCGCATGATGAGGGGCCGTGCCGGCGTAAGAGCTCAGCGCCATGAAATACCTTCTGACCAGTTTCCTGCTCTGTCTGTCCAGCTTTGCCTCCGCCGCCTGGCAGGCTGGCGCGGCGAAAGCGGACATCACTCCGACCGAGTCGGTGCCGCTCGCGGGTTACGGCGGGAAAACGCGCATGTCCCAGCGGGTGGAGCATCCGATCTGGCTGAAGGCGCTCGCACTCAAGGATGATTCGGGTGCAACCTCGGTGCTGGTGACGGCGGATTTGGTTGGGCTGAGCGACAGGATGATCGCGGTGATCGCGAAGAGCGCGCTTGAGAAACACGGCATCCCGAGGGAGCGCCTGATCCTGAACACCTCGCACAATCACTCATGCCCGGTGACGGAGGATGTTCTGTGGTTGTACTATGAATTCACGCCGGAAGAAGCGGCGGCCAGGGATCGCTACACGCAGATGGTTTATGCCAGGTATGAGCAGGTCATCGGAAACGCCATCGCGGCGCTGGTGCCGGCAGAGCTGGCTTTTGAGCAGGGTCTGGCCGGCGTGGCGGTGAACCGGCGGCGCTCGCGCGGGCCGGAGAGCCGGGCCTTCGGCGGTCAGGTGGATCAGGATGTGCCGGTGATCACGGTGAAGGCGGGAAATGAAATCAAGGCCATCATGTTTGGTTATTCCTGTCACACGACGGCTCTCGGTGGTTTGAGCATCAATGGCGACTACGCGGGCTTTGCGCAGCTCGAACTCGAAAAGTCCTTTCCGGGTTCCGTGGCGCTGTTTGTGCAGAATTGTGGTGGTGATGCCAATCCGCTGCCGCGGATTCGCGGCAAGGATGTCGAGGCGACCGAGCTGGCTGGCATGTATGGCAGGATTTTGGCCGAAGCGGTGCGCCAGGTTATCGCGGGCACGATGAAACCGCTGAGCGGGCCGGTTCGCGCAGCGATGGGCGAAACGGAATTGTTTCTGCAACCCGGCATTCCGCTGGATGAATTGAAACAGCGTGTGCCAAACCTCACCGGCATGCCGAAGCGTGAGTTTGAGCACTTCATTCGCCAGCATGAACAGCTCGGCTCGACTCCGGACCGGGTGAAGTATCCGATTCAGGTTTGGCGCTTCGGCTCCGACTTCACCTTCATCGCCCTCACCGGTGAAACGGTGGTGGATTACTCGCTGAAATTCAAAGCTGCCTATGGCTGGAACAACGCCTGGGTTTGCGGTTACAACAACGACCTGCTCAGCTATGTCCCGAGCCTGCGCGTGCTGAAGGAAGGCGGCTATGAAGGCGTGACCGGCATGTTTGAATACGGTCACCGCGCGCCCTACACCGAGACGGTGGAGCAGCAGATCACGACCAAGGTTGAGGAGCTGGTCAAGGCGGCGGCGAAGTAGCCGCCAGAATGCTCTAGCGCGCTTCCCAAGCCGCCGGCAGCGCCTTTGACTCCGGGCCATAGGTCTGTGAAACGACAAAGCCGCTCGCCTGCGAGGTGTAGAAAATGCGGCCGTTGGAGACGACTGCGCCGAGGCATTCTCTCGAATCAATCGCAGGGCCGGTGGACACGAGCTTGCCGTCTTTTGAGAGATCGATCATGTCCATGTTCGCACCGAGAACATACGGTTCGGACATGGTGAAACGGCAGCAGGCGTAATTGGTCTGGATGCTGTAAACGACCTTGCCGGTGTCGCGGTCGAAGATGTTGCCTTTGCCGCGCAGGGCGTTTGAGAAGATGAAGCGCTCGCCCACGGTCACCACGTTCAGCGCCGAGGTGACGGCGTCGGATTTCCAGATGAGCTTGCCGGTGGTCGCATCGAGGCACCAGACGAAGCGGTCATCGGTGCCCTGCTGCGCGCGGTTGTAGCCACCGATGTAGAGCCGGCCGTCGCGTGCACTGAGCGTGCATTTGGCGGTGACGTAAAATTGGTTCGTCTGCCAGATGATCCTGCCGCTGGCGGGATCAATGCATGCGGTCAGGCCGTTGTTCTCCACGGGCAGGCCGCGGCGGCGCTTCGTGTCGGCGTCGTAGCCGAAGAAGACGCTGTAGTACAGCTTGCCGTCGAGGATGCAGATGCCGCAGTCATTGCCGCCCCGGCCCTGGTCGAAGAAATCTTTTTCCCACACGACCTTGCCGGTGTCGAGATCCCAGGCCCAGAGACGCGGGTGATGATTCTTCGGGTAATAAGGGTTGTCGTTCGAGTAGATGAAGCTCATCACCTCACGGCCGTCCGCGGGTTTCACCAGGTCACCGCCAAAGGTCCACGGCTTCTCGGATCCCTGCACGGCGTAGTCTCCCGTGCCGGAGGCGTAGATGGCGACATTGCCATGCACGACCGGCGGGAACTGGCGGCTCCAGCTTGGCGACCCGGTGAAGGGCGCCTCCCAGAGCAGCTTGCCGGTTGCGGCATCGAGACAGCGCATGAGCGACTGTTTGATCCCGGCCTGCGGCACCAGCAGCTTGCCATTGATGTAAAGTGGCGAGGTGAAGGACAAATACACATCGGGCCACCAGCGCCGCCACAGCAGACGTCCGGTGTCCTGCTCCACGGCGATGATCTGACCCTCGGCGGTGTGCGTGTAAAGACGGCCACCGCCGCACACGGGCAAATGTTTGACCGTGCCCTCAAGACGGCGGGCCCAGCGCATGCGCAAGGGCGGGGCGAGCCCCTGGTCGTTGGCGTTCGTTCCGGCGAAGTCGCCGTAGTTGGTGAACCAGTCGTATTGAGCGCCAGAAAGCTTGCCGGTGATGGGGTTGCGAATGGCCGTGAGGGCTGATTTCTCCGGCGACATGGATGCACGGCCACCGGGTCCGAAGACATGGAGACAACCATCTTCCGCAGCGGCAAAAATGCGGCCATCAGCAATCGCAACCGGCGCGGTGATGGCTGAAGGAGTGCGCAGGGCGGATGCTTGAAGCAGCGTGCCCGGTTTGCCTCCGCCAAGCGGCACGTAATTCAGCGAGCCATCGAGGCTGCCGAAGATGACGTGATGCTTCGTGAGCACCGGCGGGCAGATGGAACCCTGGGTGCTGAGGATCTTCGACTCCTTCGTGTCCATTCGATGCTGGATCAGTCCGCGGCCGCTCTCCGGCTTCACGCGAAACACATCATTCCCGCGAATCGCCACGGGTGAGAAACTCAGCAGGCCATCCATGCGGATGTTCGTGTCGGTGCCGGGAACGAAATCGGCCGACGGGACGGCGGCGCCGGCCCCGGGAGGTGCTGTGGTGTCGGGGGCTAGCGCCGAGGTCGCAGGCTGGCCAGGTCCGCCTCGATCAGCGGAGCCAACTGGGCTGCCAGCGGGTCGCGGCCCGACGTCGGGATCGGTTCGCCGTCCTCGGTCCGCGAGGCCAGCAGGTAGCCCGCGAGGATCTGGAACATCGTCGAAAACTGCGGCTGAGGCCAGATCCGGGCCACTTGCGCCTCCAACTCCTCGCTCGGTTCGGTCCGGTAATCCGGGTCTGTCCACCGCTGCTGCCACGGCACCCCGGTCGGATCGAGGCGGACCGGCGGATCCGCGTCGAGGATCCCACTCACCAGCAGGCCCTCGCCCAGCGAGTCCTCGTCGTCGTCCTCGGGCAGCGGGATCTGCTCGTAAATCTCGTTGTGCAGCACCACTTCCTGGGCCGAGAGCCGGGCGGCGTTGACCAGCCCGACTTTCGTCATGTAGTCCGGATGTGCCCCGTGGCGGCGAATCCAATCCTGGATCGCCGCCTCGGCCATCTCGTGACTGAGGTCGAAGATCGCCGTCGACAACCGGTCCGCCTCCGCCACCAGCCACTCCTGGCGCTGCTGCGGACTGTGGTCCGGTGGGAGCGGCAACGGAAGATACTCCGGATAGATCTCGGTGAGCACCTGCAGCACCGTCATGGTCACTCGCCCTTTCATCGTCGCCGAGGAGGCTGAACAGATCGCCCTGCTCCGGATCCTCGGATTTCCGTCTGGCCATAGTGTCCTTTCTGAACGGTGGCCGTGCGCCGGATCGGTGAACCCGTGTCGGGCCATCAATGCCCGAAACGCGGCGTCACCAAGGCGCATGGACCACTCCCGCCGGCGCGGCCGATCCCGGGGGGGCCGCCCACGGATCGGGGGGGAACATCAGATCCCCGAGGAGTCCGATCGCCCCGCCGATCACCTGCCCGGCCAGCCACACCGCGCCGATCACCGCGATGATCAGCCCGCTGAGCCACGGCCCGCGGCGCGTCTTCCTCACCGCGCCACACCGCGGTGTCGCGCCGGGCCGGTGGGCTGCCAGCGATGGTTACGGGCCCCCGCGGCGATCGGGCCGGCGCGCTGAATCAAACCGCGGCGCTCCAACGCCACCAGGCGCCGATACACCTGCTCGGTGACCAGGGCGACAGGCCGGGCGGCGTTGAGTCGTGCGCGCAGTTCGGTGGCGGTGATGGGCTCCGCCGCGGCGAGCAGCACCGCCAGCATCTCCTCCTGCACACCCGTCAACCCAGTGGTCTTGACCATCACGCCGCCCCGGCTGTACCCTCGTGACGTCGCGCCACCGACGGCACATCGTCGCTGCTCAGAGCATATTTTTTCGCTCTGCGGTCACGCTCGAGGTCATAGCGACGCAGGAATTCGCTCCAGTCTGGGATCTCTGTTTGATGCCCCGCCGTGCCGCGGATCAACAACCGGGCGTGCTCGGTGTTCTCCGGCAGCAGCCGCCGGTACTCCAGGGTCGAGCCCTCGTGGGAGGACAGCGTCTTCTGGCTGGACGCCTGATCGAAGGTTTCCTGCCGACGGGTGGTCAGCAGCGTCCACTCCTCGGCGCGGCGCAGCAGATCCATTTCCGGTGCCCCGAACATCACCACACTCGCCGGGAACGTGTCACGCAGCTCGTTGGCATAGTTGTTGCCGTAGACGGTGTCCAGTTGCGAGGTAGCCTGCACCGCCAGCAGAAGGTTCACTCCCAGGCCGCGGCCCTCGGAGACGTGGCGGCGCAACGCCGGCA
>CAJCCF010000217.1 GCA_903960845.1 uncultured Verrucomicrobiota bacterium
AGGTTCGATTCCTGTCGGGGACACTTCGCGGAAAGGGCTGAGTTTTTGCCTGCCGCCTGTTGCCAGTCAGGGTGCCAGCGCTTTAGTGATCGCTTATGAATCGCGAAGTCATTGAAGCCCAAGTGCGGGCAGTCCTACCTTTGGATGGCAGCTTTGCCGTTTTTTTGGGCAATGATGAGAAGACCTTTGTCATCTACGTGGATGAATCCGTCGGCACGGCCATCTCCATGTTCATGCGCGGCATCACCAAAGAGCGGCCGCTGACCCACGACCTGCTCGCCACGGTGCTTCTGGCTTTCGGAGCCAAGGTGGACCGGGTGATCATCAATGAGGTGCATGGCAGCGTCTTCCATGCACGCATGATCATCTCAGCCGAGAACGAGCTTCACGCGCGCAAGGTGATCGAACTCGACACGCGTCCGAGTGACAGCATCGCCATGGCGGTTCAGCAGGGGGCGCCGCTCTTTGTGGCACGGCAGGTGTGGGACACGGTCGATGACATGACCGAGACTCTGGCTGAAATCGAAAAACGCGGTCTGGAACAGGGTGGCGCTGTGGCCGGCGAGGAAGAGGATGCCGATGAAGATCCCGAAGAAATCGACCCGGATGATCTCGATCTTGAAGCCCTGACAGGAATCGATCTGGAAAAGGAAGACGATGATGAGGAAGACGATGACGACGATGATGATGAGAATGATGACGACGAGGGTGAAGAGTGGAAAAGAAAGGACTGAGGCCCGTTTCCCCGTCCGACTTGCCGGCCATTCATCACATTATTTTATCTTCCCATGACCATCACGCTCAACGGCACCCAACGCGATTTCACCGATCTGGCGACCATGAACAGCCTGCTTGAAGCAGTGGGACTGGCAGGCAAACCGGTGGTCGTGGAGCACAATCAAGTGGCCCTGCTGCCGCGCGAAATCCAGACCGCCACGATCAACGATGGCGATGTCATCGAGATCGTTCAAATCACCGCCGGAGGCTGATGCGATGATCAAGAACGTGATCATCGTGCTGCTGGTCTGCGCTCTTGGACTGCTGCTGTGGCAAACAAAAAGCATAGAAAAACCGGAGCATTCCGAAACATCCGGCATCCAGACGCTGCTGAATGAAGCCGTGTCCAGGCCGGGTCTGACCGGCGCGGCTGTCGGCTTCTGCCTGATTGATCCCGGCGGCGCCGTCCTGGTGGATCACCACGCGCGGACGGCCTTCATTCCGGCTTCCAGCTTGAAGACCGTGACCACCGCCACGGCACTCGAAATCATGGGGCCGGATTTTCAAATCGAAACCACCCTGTGCAGTACGACTCCGCTTGTGGATGGCCTGATTGATGGTGATCTCATGATCATCGGTGCCGGCGATCCCATGCTGTCACTGGCTGATCTGAAACAGTGGGCGCAGGAACTGAAGAAACGTGGACTGACACGCATCACAGGTCGCGTGCTGGGGGACGGGCGGCTTTTTCGCGGCTCCATTTATGACGATTTTTGGAACTGGGGAGACATTGGCAATGGCTATGGCAGCGCGGTGGCCGGACTGAATCTGGAGCACAACCGCTTCACGGCCACTTTCCGCGCAGGAGCCGCCATTGGAGACCCTGCCGAGTTTCTCGGAACGTTTCCGCAGGTGCCCGGTGTCGGCAGCATTGATGAAACCATCACCGGGCCCGCCGACTCGGGGGATGGTGTGGTGATCCACGGCGGGGAGCGCACGAATGTCATTCATCTGCGCGGCACCGTGCCGCTGGGACAGACGGCTTTTCAAGTCACCGGCGCTGTGCCGGATCCTGAGCGCTTCACCGCCCACCATTTCAAGAAAGCCCTCGAAGCTGCCGGCATCGAAGTCGCTGGCGAGGCCGGAGCTGTCGGCAGTGAAAAGGTTGGCACGCATGAGCTCTTCAAGCACCGCTCACCACCGCTCAAAGAGATCATCACCAGCATTCACGCGACCTCCGACAATCACGAGACCGAGTGCCTTTTCCGCCTGCTCGGCCTGCGGGACAACAAAGCGCCTGATGAGGTTGTCCGCGATCATTGGAAGGTTCGCGGACTCGACTTCACCGGGCTGCGCATGGAGGACGGATGCGGCCTGGCACGCGCCGATTTCATCACGCCACACGACCTCGCCCGCCTGCAGTTTCTCGCGGGTCGCGGTCCCCAAGGTGGCGTTTACAAAGCCTCCCTGCTTAGCCGGGACAACCTGCGCTGGAAAGGTGGCGCCATGTCCGCCGTGCGCTCCACCACCGGCTACATCACCGCGCGTTCCGGACGGGAATTCTGTTTCGCTTTCATGGTGAATCACTCCAGCGATGGCCAGGCCGCAGTTGCGCTGCGCGAGTCTTTGATCACGTCGATCACGAGCCTTTGAGGTTGAAAACCTTTCGGAAAAGACGTTGGGGGAGACTCTGCTCATTCCATGATTGCCGCCGCCATCCATATCATCCAGACCCTGCGCGCTGCCGGCCACCAGGCCCTGCTCGCCGGAGGCTGTGTGCGCGATCATTTGTTGGGCCGGGAGCCAAAGGATTTTGACGTGGCCACGAGCGCGACACCACAGCAGGTGATCGCTCTTTTTCCCGGAGCACTGACTGTCGGCGCACACTTTGGTGTGGTGATCGTGCGTCAAGGCAGCGAGCAGACCGAGGTGGCCACCTTCCGCACGGATGGAGCCTACAAGGATGGCCGCCACCCTGAGAGTGTGACGTTTTCCACCGCAGAGGAGGATGCACAACGGCGCGATTTCACCGTGAACGGCCTGTTCCGTGATCCCATCGGCGATGGCATCATTGATTACGTCGGCGGTCAGGCAGATCTGGGAAAGAAGCTTCTGCGCGCGATTGGCGATCCGTCGAGGCGTTTTGACGAGGACAAGCTGCGGCTTTTGCGCGCTGTGCGTTTTGCCACGACGCTTGGCTTTGAGATCGAAGCGGAAACCTGGCGTGCGGTGTGTGCTCATGCGCCAGCGATCCAGTCGGTAAGCGTCGAGCGCATTCGTGATGAGCTGATCAAGATCTTCATCGATCCCAACCGGGTGCGCGGTTTTGACCTGCTGATGGACAGCGGCCTCATGGCGCAGGTGCTGCCGGAGATCCTCGTGCTCAAAGGCGTGGAGCAGCCTCCGCAATGGCATCCGGAGGGGGATGTATTTGTCCACACGCGGCTCATGCTGAGCCTGCTGCCCGAACAGGTCTCGCTGCCGCTGGTGCTTAGCGTGCTGCTGCATGACATCGCCAAACCCGCGACCTACACCGTGGATGAAACCGGCCGCATCCGCTTCAACGGTCACGACAAACTCGGTGCTGAGATGACGGGCGACATATTGCGCCGCCTCAAGTTTCCGAATGATGTCATCGAGCCCGCGCAGGTCGCGGTGGAGCATCACATGGCTTTCAAGGATGTGCAGAAGATGAAGAAAAGCACGCTCAAGCGCATGATGGCCCGGCCGACCTGGCCGGACGAACTGGCGCTGCATCGCGTCGACTGCCTGGGATCCAACGGATTGCTGGATAACTATGAGTTCATGCAGGCCAAGGCTGAAGAGTTCTCCAGCGAGCCGCTGATTCCGAAGCCGCTGATCAATGGCCGTGATCTCATGGCGATCGGCTGGCAGCCCGGCCCACAGCTAGGCCAGATCCTCACGAAAGTGCAAGACGCCCAGCTCGAAGGTGTGATCACGACTCGCGAAGAAGCTCTCGAATGGCTGCGCGCGTACGCACCCATGCCCGGCAAGTAGCAGCATCAGATCTGCTTCGGCAGCATCTTGGCCACAATCCACAACAACCCGCCGACCACAAGCGTCAGTGCAGCCCAGAGCCATGGGCTGCCGCTGCCGGAGCTTTGAGTGGGCATGGACTTATATCCGGAGAGCGTTTTTTCCTCACCAAGTGAGGCAGAGACCTTGGTGGCGGTCTCGAATTCGCGACGGACAAGGTCGAGATCGTAGCGCGGATAGGTGGCGCTGCGGTGACCGTAGCAAAGATGTACGGGAGTGGTGTCGGCGGCGCGAAACAGCAGACGCACGACAGGATGACTGACGCGGATAGAGGTGAGCTGGAGCGCTGCGTTATCGCCGTTGTCGGTGGAGAGCTTGAGGGTGTCCGTCTGAGGTGGATGGTGGAGTTGAATGCGCAGGGTTTCGGTTGACTGGCCAGGCTTGCGTCTCCACATCGCCGAGCCGCTGGAGCGGCCCATGCGACCTTGGTTAGTGTCGTGATACTCCATGACGGCGAGGTGTCGCTCAAACAGCGTTGAAGAGGATTCGACGATGAGTTCTGAGGCAGGGAACGCGGCGAAGGGCAGGGTGATGTCCCAGTGGGAGTAGGTGGGAGCTTTGACATCTGGCACTTCGGAGAAGGTAACATCCACTTCGCGTTGCGTGCCGAGCTTGAGGATGAGGTAGGGAATCTGGCGGCCATTGCGGATCACGCGCAAGTCGTGCAGATCGCTTTCGGCACGAGCGAGCACGGCGGGGTCCAGTTCGAGTTCGATGACGCCTGCTTCCTGAAAGGTAATCGGCCTGCGATAGGACCATGCGGAGACATCGAGCACTGCGGCGGAATCGCCGATCTCAGGAGCTGTGGCGGTTTTGCGGAAGGCGGAGTTTGGTTGAACCTCGCCCACAGCGGCACTGTTGGCTCTTGCGTCGCGCAGCTTGTCGCTCAGGGCGGTGATGTCATATCGCGGCTCAGCAGCCTGGGCGTTTCCGATGAACATCTGCCATTCGCCCGGAGTGTTGGCTTGAAAGATAATCGGCACAACATGGCGTGTGGCTTCGATTCGCTCGATGAGTAGTGGCGGACTGTCTCCATGGCGGATCACCAGTTCGACTTCGCGCGTGGTGGAGAGCTGATGCACGGGGATGTCGAGTTCTTCGCCGGTGAAGCCGTCATGCTTGATGCGGAAGAGCGTGGCGCGAGCCCCAAGCAGCGATGCCTCGCGCTGAAACACGGGTTCAGGCGTGTGAAGGCGAACGCTGCCGAGCATGACGTTGGCCGTACCGAGGTCGAGAATGAGACGTGTTTCGTTCTTCAATTCATGGCGTGCGCGGATCGACACCGTCTGCGGGACGGTGAGCAGTTCCGGCAGTTCGCGGAGGACTTGAGCACCGGTAAAGACAACGGGTGGGCTGCGAGTGTCATCAAGGGTGACTCGGAAATGCTTCCAGGCCGTGGGCGTGATGGGCAGGCGTAGGCGCTCCGTGCTGCTTTGGCGGCAGATGATTTCACCACTGCCAAGCGTCTGCCAGGTGATGCGATCATGACTGGCTTCCAGGGTGGCTGCCTTGATGAAGTCTTGCGCGTTTGTTTGCAGCATGACCTCGGTGATCGTGTCACCTGTGGACGACTGGAATTCGAGCACGGTGGCGGTTGGATTCAGAGTGGCTTTGAAAGCTGCCGCACCGACACGGCCTGGCCTCAGGGTGCGTGGCAGAGCAATGATGTAGGGGGTCTCAACACCTTCGGGATTAATGATGCGAAGATCGTGAAACGGCGCGCCGCTCATGGTGCGTGAGGCATCAAGCAGAGCGGGGGTGAGATCGAGACGAGTGAGGCCCGTTTGGGTGACGCTGACGGTTTGATGATGCGTCCAGGCGGCGAAGTCGGCAGCACTGGCGACGGAGGTCAGGCATAAGGCGAAGAGAAGGCGTTGCGTTTTCATGAGGGGTTTTCGTCGGAGAGGAAGCGTTGATAAAGGAAAGAGGAGGCGAGGGCGATGAGGGCGACGGCGATGAGTGCGCCGATGCGGTAGCCGCTGTCGGTGTTGGAGAGATCGTGGAAGAAGAGCTTCAGCAGTGTGACCCCAAACAGGCCGATACTGGCATAGCGCGTGGGCGGGTTGCGTTTCCAGATGCCGAGAACGAGCAGGGTGAGGGCAAACAAGGCCCAGGCGATGGTGTAGGTCATGTTGCGCGCCAGATTGCCGCCAAAGTCGAAGGTGATCGAGCGTCCGCCTGCTGGCGAGAAGGCATCGGCGATTTCAATGTTCAGCAGCAGGAAGAGCAGGATGCCACCCAGCGAACAAAACAGCGCACGAAGGTTGATCTTGTTCCAGCAATGATCCGGTGGTGTGAGCCGGTAGGCGGCGAAGAACATCGCCATCGCAGAGACGCCATAAGCATAGAGCTGCCAGTTGAGGATCGGTATCTCCCCACGGGTGTGGTAGGACAGCACGGCAGGATTCAGCGCGAGCCGTGCAAAGGCGATGACCAGCAGTGCTGTACCTGTGCCGCGCAGTCCCGGATGTGGCACACGTCGGAAGAACCAGCACAGAGCCGCGCCTTCCAGTGCCCAGCCGATGGTGATCCACTGCTTCTCGAACTGGATGGGGAAAACGAGTGTGATGAAGAACAAGGCCACGCCACCGAACCATGCGAGTTGTGTGAGACGTGCGGGATTGTCAGCGGCATGATGTTTCAAAACGAAGATCAGGCAGAGCAGGGGAGCGATGGCGAAGGCCACGGGCAGCAGTCCCATCATCTCATTGGGCCAGCTTTGAATGACGAGACGATACACCAGACTGAAGGTGCCGATGCCCGCTGTGGCGGTGGTGATCCAGGGCAGCTTGCGTGCGGCGAGCTGCTTTTGAAAAACGAAGGGGAATGCGGTGAAGATGGCGTAGAAGCCGAGATACCAGATCAGGGGAAGAACGGCGTGTTCCACCTTGAAACTCTGTTGATGCCAGGCCCATTCGAGTGCCAGCACACAGCCGAGAGCGGTAGGCGCGAGCACCGTGATGCCACTGATGCGCACGAGACCGAGCAGGAACAGCACAAGCAGCAGTGCGAGCCCGAACACGGGTGACGGATTGGCGATCTGCAGCCGCAGTGTGGCGAGAATGAGCAGCAGGAAGGGCAGCACGGCTGAACTTACGGGCAGCAGTGAGGCAAAGCCTGCCTTGGGAAGTTTGCGCGAGAGGAAGCTGCTGGCGATGCTAAACAGCACGGCAAAGCCTCCGAGGACGAAGAGGAACGAGGTGAGCGAGCCACCGACCTCCTGAGGCCAGCGGAAGAGCCAGGCTCCTGCTGTCACCAAAGTAAGCACCAGAGCCGCCAGCACGGGCAGGAGCATTCTTGTCATCACGGCCACAGCGATGATGAGCAGATCGACGATGAGGATCACCGGCCAGATCGCGAGGCTCATGGCATCGAGACTCAGCACGGGCAGGAGCAGCAGCACGAGCGTGACCACGGGCACCCAGCCAGTCAGCGAGTTGCGCATGGGTGACCGGCGCTCCATGAGGATGGCAAAGGCGGTGTGCAGCAGACCAAAGACGAGGAAGATGCCAAGCGCTGATGGCAGCAACTCCGTGGTGAGCTTGCTGCTCGTCCAGATCGAGAGATGAGCAAAGGTGACCACCGCCACGATGCCGTGAGCCATGATGACGCGCGGCTGTGACCAGACGACGAGCATGGTGACGGCGTTGATGCCGAGCACGAAGGTGTAGAGCAGCAGCGGACGCTCGGTGATGGCTCCATAGCTAAGGAAGATAAATGCAGTGAACAGGGCGCTGCCGCACAAGGCGAGCGCTGAACCTGCGGGGAAGATGTCTTCATTGTCGCGCTGACCTGACCACAACGCAGCGATCATGAAGAGCATGGCAAAGCCTAAGAACACTGCGACAGGCACCCAGGTTGCCAAACCCATGGCGTAGTTTGAAGTGTGGAAGAATTTGATCATCCAGCCTGCCTGCATGAGCACCGTTCCACATGCCGCCAGAGCGGTGAGATGCAGCCAGCGTTTGTTTTTGGCCACGGCCAGCACGCCGATGTCGAGCAGGGCGATGTAGCTGAAGAGACCGAAGGGATTGTCGTGGCCGGTGGAGCAGATGATCGGAGTGAGAAAGCCGCCAAACATGCCGAGCACAGCGATGACCTGGGCATTCAGCCGTACCGCGAGCAGGAAGGCTGCACCCGTGATGAAGGTCATCATGCCAAAGGCGACGAGTGGCTGGTTCAGCGGCGAGATCCGCCACAGCGCATGACCGGCAAAGGTGACGCCATACAAGATGACTATACCCGTGGCACAGAGGGTGTGAGCCAGTGTGGCGTAGCGTTCGCGTCGATGCATCACGGTGCCACCTGCGACGAGTCCTGTGCCGATGACAAACCCGATGGCTGTGCGCAGTTCGGGTGAGATCCAGCCGCGCTCGATGCTCATTTTCACAAAGAAGAGAATGCCCAGAAACAAGGCCAGACCACCGACCCAAGCGAACAGCTTTGCGCCCATGAACTGCTCGAGATTGATGGCGGGTGCGGGCGCAGGACGTTTGACTGGCTCCACTGTAATGGCCGGCCTGGCAGGAGGTGTGTGCCTGGGTGCCGCCACGTCTGGAGCATCGGGCGCTTCAGCCTTTGGAATGAGAGGTGCCGGGGGTGGTGCCGCGTGTGGGATGGGGGCTGCTTCGGGCGGGCTGATGACGGGGGCTCTCGTCGTCGCCGGGGCTTCCATGACCATGGGTATCTGAGACCGCTCCGCTTCCAACTGCTCGATGCGTCTGAGCAGCTTCGCATCGCTTTCGATACCTTTCGCCACATGCTCACGCAGGCGGCCGACTTCGTTGCTGAGTTCGTCCGCCCGGCTTCGGGCCTTGTTGGCGGAGACGATGGCGATGATGGGCATGATCAGCACGGCACCGCAGATGATGATAAGAATGAGAATGAGGCCTTCCATAATGCTGCGAAGTGTCTCAGGATCGGCAGGATATGGAAATTGAATTACCAGCCGGCCTCATTGAAAAAACCAATAGTTCTTCATCAAGCTCATGAACGTCCATCACCTAGAACTCTTCTATTATGTGGCCAAGTACGGCGGTGTTAGCTCGGCTGCACGGGCCATGCCTTACGGCATTCAGCAGCCTGCCATCAGCTCTCAGGTCCTCCAGCTTGAGGATGTTCTCGGAGTCGCGCTGTATCAGCGGCGTCCTTTTCAACTGACCCGCGAGGGACAGGTGCTCTATGAGAGCATAGAGCCCTTTTTTGGCAGCCTTTCGGAGATTTCCAACCGGCTGCGTGGCGGGGGTGAAAACCGCCTGCGTATTGCTTCTGCGGAAGTAGTGCAGCGTGATTACCTGCCAGATTTGCTCTTGCGGATGAAGCGGCGCGTTAACGGTTTTCATTTCACCCTGACTCATGGTCGTCAGAATGATATCGAGGCGATGCTCGTCGCTCAGAAGATCGATGTTGGTCTCAGTACTTTGATGGATCAGACCATGGTGAACATCGAGTCATGTGAGCTGCATCGCCTGCCACCGGTGCTGATCGTTCCCGTCAAAAGCACGTTTACGAAGGCGTCGCAGATTTTCGAAAAAGACCGTATCGACCTGCCTCTCGTTTCGATTGATTCCAATGATGCTTTGTATCGTCTGTTCCAGACCACCCTGCGCCAGCGCGGGCTGGAGTGGCTGCCAAGCCTTGAGGTCGGCAGCCTCGATCTTGTCGTTCGTTATGTTGCCGAAGGTTTCGGCGCAGGACTGGCCCTGCACCATCCGCGTGTGGAGTATCCGGCCACGGTGAGGGTGCTCGATCTGCCTGACTTCACGCCGTTGAGCTTCGGTGCTTTGTGGACGGGCAGGATGTCACCTCTCCTCGAAGCCTTTTTGGATGAAGCGCAGTTGCTGGCGCGGAACCTGGGATGAATCAGGTGTTCTCCGCCAGGCTCGAAGCCAGTGTCTTCACCTGACGCAGGTCGGTCTTGCCGGTACCCAGAACGGGAATGGTATTCACCCGCAGGAATTGATCCCGCTTCGGTTTCCAAAGGTTCGGTAAATCCGTGGTGCTCAGCTTTTCGATGACCTGCACGAGCGCCTCCTCCGTGAGGGTGTGGATGACGGTGAGTCGCTCGCCCTTCTTTTCATCGGGCAAGCTGGTGACAGCAAAGGTCTGGATGGTGACTCCGGCGAGTTCATGCAGGCGTTCTTCGACTTTGATATGCGGCACCATCTCGCCGCCGATTTTGCTGAAGCGGCTCAAGCGGTCGGTGATGAAGATGAAGCCGTCTTCATCCATGGCGGCGATGTCGCCCGTGCTGTACCAGCCATCGCGCAGGACTTCCGCCGTCTTCTCAGGCCGCCCGAGATAGCCCTTCATAATGTTAGGGCCTTTGAGAAGCATCAGGCCGGATTCACCCGTTTGCCTGAGTGCGCCGGTTTCAGGATCGACGATTCGCACGGCCATCCCTGGCAAAGGATGCCCGATGGAGCCGCGCTTAGAACCCACCTGATGGAAACCTGCGGCACGGAAGTCCATCGTGTTGACCGCCACAGCTGGTGAGCATTCGGTGCACCCATAAGCCTCCAGCGGGCGGATGCCGAACTGCTGCTCGAAGGGTGTGGCCAGACGTTCCTGCAACTTTTCCGCGCCCACCATGGCAAAGCGCACGCTGCCGAACTGCTCGGGCTGACAGCCACGCATGTAGATCTGGAGGAAGGTGGGTGTGGCGAGCAGAAAGGACACGGCATGATGGCTGACCAGTTCGCCCACGACCTTGGAGTCGGTCGGGTTGAAGTGGAAGGCCACGCCCAATCCAAGCAATGACGGCGCGGCGAGTGTGCCGGTGAAGCCGAAGGAATGGAAGAATGGCAGGATGCCAAGCAGCCGGTCATCAGGCCGGAAGGTAACCGCCTGATTGATCTGCTCCACATTGGAAATGATGTTAGCATGCGTGAGCATCACACCCTTCGGATCGCCAGTGCTGCCACTGGAGAAAATGATGGTCGCCAGATCATCCGGGCGCGGATTCTTGTCGCCACCGAGGCAGCGACTGAACCACGCTGCCGGGCAAATCACGGAGAGGAGGAGTGATTGGAGTTTTTCCATCAGCGCCGGCTTTGCAGCCACATCTTCGAGGAAGACCTTCTCCACGGGCAGATCGAGATTCAGCTTCTCCAGAAACTTTGCGGTAGTCACGACTTTGCGGATGCCGCACTGTCTCATGCAGGAGGCGATGGCTTCGGGTGCCAGTGTGTAGTTTAAGTTCACCGGCACCTTGTTCAGCAGGAGAGCCGCATGATTGACCAGCGCTCCGCCCACCGAGGGCGGCAGCAGCAGTCCCACTTTTTCCTCACCCTGCCAGACATGGCACAGCCGACGCGCCAGAAACACACTTTTAGTCAGCGCGGTGAAGAAGCTGATGCCCGGCGTGGTGGCATCGGTCATCGCTAGGCGGAAGGGATGACGACGTGCGGTGCGCACCAGGGCGCGTCCCAGTGGCTGGATTTCTTTGCCCCGCAGCGGCCAGGCATTGGCACCGAGTTCCATCACGACCTGTCTCACGGCTTCAGGAGTTGCGGTCGATGGCATGGGTTCGCCAAAGCTTACGGTCACGGGATAGGGCAGCCGGCGTGGCAGCTTCGAGTAAAAGCGCCCCTTCTCAAAGCTGAAGATGCTGCCCCAGACGTTGTCGAGATGCACGGGCACGATGGGTGCCTCCACGCCTTTCATGATGCGGCTCATGCCACGTCGGAAGGGCAGCATCTGGCCGATGCGGGTGATCTGCCCTTCGGCAAAGATGCAGACGATGTGGCCATCTTTGATCCACTGCGTGGCGGTTTGCAGGGATTTGATCATCTCACGTGGACGTGCCTCGGCGGTGATCGGGATGGTGTTCAGCATTTTGGCAAAGGGCTTCACCCACCACTTGTCATAGATGCCTTTGTACATGATGAAGCGGATATGCCGGTCGCTGGAGGCGATGAGGAAACAGGCATCCATGAAAGACAGATGATTGCAGACAAAGAGCGCGCCGCCCTTCTCCGGGATGTGGCCGCTACCCACGACGCGGACGCGATACAGCGTGTGGGTGAGCATCCACAAAAGGAAGCGCATCAGTGAGTCGGGTACGAGCATCACCGCATAGATCGTGCTGCCGAGCGTCATCGCGGCGATCACCAGGAAGATGGTCGGTGGCGAGAGTTCTAGGATGCCGGTGAACAAGTAATACAGTGCCGAGGCGGCAAAGATGCCGATGAACGAGATCAGATTCGCTGCGGCCAGGACTCCGCCCATTTGCTCGCGTGCTGGACGATGCTGCAAAAGAGCAGCGATGGGCACGATGAAGAGGCCTCCGGAGAAGCCGAGCAGACTCAGCTCAATCGCCGCACCCTGAAAAGTCATGCCTTCGCGTCCCAGCAAAGCCGAGAAGAGCGTCAGGCCAAGTGCCCCGAGCGGGACGAGGCCATACTCGATTTTGCCCCCTGACAGATAGCCTGCGACGAAGCTGCCGAGGCCGATGCCAATGGCCGTGGCTGCCTGAAGATAGCTGCTTTTCGTCTCATCCGTCAGGTGCAGCACATCGGCCGCATAGGTGACGATCAAGAGTTGGATCAGCGCGGCGATGCCGAAGAAGAAGGTGTTTCCCAGCACGGCAAGCCACAGGACGCGATCCTGACGGATGGACTTCACCTGCGACCAGAGATCCGCCACGAAGTTGGCGCGGAATTGTCTCGTCGGATTAGCCGCGGGGACTTTAGCCTAAAAACGGGAATGGAAGTCAGCGGGCATGGATGCCCTGCCGAGTGGCTGCTCGGGTGATCAAGGGGATGTTTGTGACGGGGGGATGATGCGGATTCATCCACTCAACAGGGTTCCGGCATCGGGTGGAAGCCCGCC
>CAJCCF010000218.1 GCA_903960845.1 uncultured Verrucomicrobiota bacterium
CCACCCATGCCCACCTACGTTTACGAAACCATTCCCCAGTTTGAGGGCGATCCGCCAAAGCGCTTTGAGATCCGCCAGAGCATGAACGACAACGCGCTCACCCAGCATCCCGACAGTGGTCAGCCGGTTCGCCGTGTTCCCATCGGCGGCACCGGTGTCATGGGTGGTGGCTCCAGTGGGTCGTCCTCCCCGTCCGGTGGCTCCTGCGGCACTGGCTGCGGTTGTCATTGAGCCCCCATCATTCCAGGCGCGGCATGAAGCTTTTTTTGTTGGGCGTCTGAAACTGAAAGGGGTTCGATTTTGAATCCCTCAACGTAATTCCAGGTTTCACGTTTCAAGTTCCAAGTTCTCTGAAGCACGGCGTTGCGAGATACTGCCCGCACACTCAAAAGGTGAGGGATGCAGTGGTCACCCATGGTTGGCTTTCATGTCGTGAAACTTTGAACCTTGAACTTGAAGCAGTATTCTAGATTCAACCTAGAACCCCCAACTCCCGATATCGATTCATCGCCATGAGTGCTTTGCCGCCATTGATTGATCCCGGCCACGTCTTCCGCCCGAGTGGTTGTGGTGCTCTGGGCTCGGGCTGCACCGCTGGCTGTGGTGGTTGTGTGGCGCTGCTGGCCCTTGCGGCCGGGCTGATCTTCAGCATCCTTGCCGTTGTTTTTCTCGTCCTTCGCAGCCTGGATCCCTGTGATGCCGCGCTTCAGGCCGCCCAATCATCGGAAATTCTGCGCCGGGAACTGGGCACGCCGATCACCAAGGGTTGGATCGTCACCGGCAGCGTCCGCACCTTCAATGGCACCGGCACTGCCGATGTCACCGTGCCGGTCTCCGGCCCGCGGGGAGAGGTCAGCATCCGGACTCATGCCAACCTGCGTCAGGGGCAGTGGATCTACAGCCAGATGACCGCAGAAATTGAGGGCAGCGGCCGGCACGTCGATCTCCTCCCGCTCCTGCCAGCCAGGAATCGCGATGGTGGATAAAGCCGACGTTCACCCTGGATACCGTGTTGAGGGTTGAGCGTTTCTTGTTGAGTGAATGAAGCCCGAAAGATTCAACTTAAATCCAGGTATCAAGTTTCAGGTTCTCTGAATCAAGGCGTTACCAGATACTGTCAGCACACTCAAAAGGTGAGGTATGCAGTGTTCACCAATCGTTGGCTATCACGTCGTGAAACTTTGAACCTGAAACTTGAAACAGGATTCTCAGCCCTCAACCCCGGTTTGATGGTCGCGGGCTCACTTCTTACCCGGCATCGCCGCCTGAAGCAGCGCCATGAAGCGGCTTTCATCCTCGTTGTAGCCATCGCGCTCCAGGATGTTTTTCACCACGCCCAGGGCCTCGACGCGCGCATGCTCATTGGTGAGCTGACGTGCCCGCTCTTTGATGTAGTCCGCCATCTCCTCATCCGACTCCGCCGCCGCGCGCGCTCTGGCAAAAGATTTTTCCAGAAACAGATTCTTCGGGTACTCAGAGTCCCATCCCTCAGCGATGAAGGCTGATTCCAGCAGCGCCTCCTCAGTCAGTGAGACGTGATGGTCGGAGTAGATGGACAGAGTCAGCAGATCAAACAGGGCTTCGCGTTCAGATTGAGTCATGCGCACAGCTTAGCGAAACCGTGCCCGCTTTAGCAAGCCCCGACTTTCTGCCAATTCAGACACCTGAAGTCTGCGTGGCTCCGGGTGCAGTGTCGGTTTCTTGGCGCAGACCAGACTGTCAAAAAAGAGGCGGCCTACGGAACACACGGAAGACACAGAATGGCAACCCCTTGCCATCTTGGCGTCATTCAGCCCTTGAGTGCGTGAGTGAGCAGGGGGCAGCCTCCTCGACGAATCGCCGCAACCATGCTTGACCTCTGGTCGCTTCTTCGCTGCAATCGACTCATTCATCACCCTCCTTTCTTTTCGTGAACGGCACCCTTTCACCTCAACTCAACCCCGCCAATCAACCGACGACCTGTGGGCGGATCTGATTCGTCTGACATGGATTGTGGCTAAATACCTTTCGCCTTTATATTCATCCGATTCCAACAAGGTGCGTGATTCAAATCCATTACAGATTGAAGTGCCCGAAGCCAAAAACTATGGGTGCCGGGGAGCGGTTGCAGGTGGGTGTTTGTTCCCGATTCTGATCTTTATTTTCGCTGCCATATCAGGAGATATGGGCGGACCGCTGTTCTGGCCCTTCCTTGTCGTGGTTTTTGGGATAGTCGGCCTTGTGGTCGGTCTCTTTATACCGCGCAAACCAAAATCAAGATCGCCAAATGAAGAATCACCATCCACAACCTAAGCCTAACATTAAAGGGCGCATTGCTGCGAGGAACGAGCCCGCAAATGCCCCTCTAGTTGAACACTGCCTTGCCGCGATGAGCGGCATCACTCAAGCGCAGCCATCCCGCAGAGCCTGCGCAGCAGGATCACCCCGGCTTTACCCACTTGGCCTCTGATGCGCTTGGTGTTGCGCGGTTGATGACCTATTCGCTTTTGAGCGATGGCAGGGCGCAGTGAGTTCTGAAAAGAACGTGGAGCGCGGGGAAGGGGTGCGAAATGACGCTTGGGGTCAAGATCGTGGTGGATTGGTGTCGGCGAGCCGCTGAGAGACGAGCGGGCCAACGCCACACTCGTCCTACAAGGGCAGCACGGCTGTCCGCTGGAGTGATCAGCGTATCCGCACCTTCGAGCCGCGCACGCCTAACCAACAGCGCTCCGGGTTCCTCCAAATCCCAGCGCCACCCAACCTCGCCATTTCCCCAGACCCCTCCCAGTTCTGGAACATTTACACTCCCAGGTGCGCGCAAACCCATATTTTGCTCACCTATCATCCTAAAAACGGGAATGGAAGTCAGCGGGCATGGATGCCCTGCCGAGTGGCTGCTCGGGTGATCAAGGGGATGTTTGTGACGGGGGGATGATGCGGATTCATCCACTCAACAGGGTTCCGGCATCGGGTGGAAGCCCGCC
>CAJCCF010000219.1 GCA_903960845.1 uncultured Verrucomicrobiota bacterium
CGCAGCGCTCGTCATCTCCGCGCTGATCTGGATGCCCTTCGTTCGTGGCATGACAGGTTTTATTCGTTCACTGAATGAAGCCGCCGGACGAATCGCCCACGGCAAGTTCGACGAACGCATCACAAGCGGACGAAACGATGAGCTCGGAGAGCTTTCCACCTCCGTAAACACGATGGCCGCGCAGCTCGGAGACTACGTCGCGCAACAACGTCGGATCACTGCAGATGTCGCGCATGAGCTGTGCTCACCTATTGCGCGAATGCAGATGGCCCTCGGTGTCGTGGAGCAGCGCAGCACACCTGATCAGGCGACTTACCTCAAAAAGCTCGACAACGAACTCCAGCACATGGCCAGGCTTGTGGAGGAGGTGCTCGCCTTTTCCAAAGCGGCGACGCTGCCCGAGCGCGAAACCGCTGAGACTTTCGATCTGCGCGAAATCATCGACCAAGTCATCGCTCGCGAAGCGCCGGAATGTGAGATCCACGCTAAAGTTGAGGACCTGAAGATCCACACACTGCGCTCGGCCTTGGATCGCGCTTTGGGCAATGTTTTACGCAATGCCGTCCGTTACGCCAAAGACATCGAGATCCATGGGAAGCTACAAAACGATCGAGTGATTATCCAAGTCCTCGATCGAGGCCCAGGTGTGCCCGCCGATTCACTCGCACGTCTCTTCGAACCCTTCTACCGCCCCGAAGCCGCTCGTGGTCGCAACACCGGTGGCAGTGGCCTCGGTCTCGCCATCACCAAGCGCTGCATCGAAGCCTGCGACGGCACAGTGACGGCACGGAATCGCGAGGGTGGCGGGCTAGCTGTGGAAATCGTGATTCAATCGACGTAATGCAGCTCGTTGCTTCACCAGCACGGGGCGGATCTTGCTCTCAAAAAAGGCCCTCTGATCTGGTGGCAGAGGCAAATGCACTCGCCTTCGGGCCATGTTTGCGGGTGCTGTGGCGATCACTCCTTAGCCCGCGAGTCCATCCAGATGGTCACCGGGCCGTCATTGATCAGCGCCACCTGCATGTCTGCACCGAAGGAGCCGCTCTTCACCGGCACCTCACGCAGCAGTAACTGGATGAAGTGCTCATAAAGTGGGATCGCGTGCTCGGGCCTTGCGGCGCGGGTGAAGCCGGGGCGGTTGCCTTTTTTCGTGCTGGCATGAAGCGTGAACTGGCTCACCACCAGCGCGCTGCCGCCCACGTCCTTCACGCTGAGATTCATCTTTCCCTCGGCATCGCTGAAGATGCGCATCTGGGCGATCTTTCCCGCCAGCCACTCCGCGTCATCCACGACATCATCGTGCTCCACGCCGAGCAGCACCACCAGCCCGTGCGTGATGCACGCCGTCATTTCTCCGGCGATGGTGACAGAGGCCTGCTTCGAACGTTGGATGAGGGCGCGCATGGCAGAGGGAATAGCCGCCTGCCACGCGAGGATCAAGGCGTCTCCGTGATCAGCCGCACGAATCCACGCTGAGGAAGATGCGAGGGTACGTTCAGCCGGATGGCTCCCCATTCATAACCGGAGGGCGGAGTAGGCAGGCCTGGTGGAAGCGTGAGTGGTACTTCCATCGGGGTATCCCAGGAGGAGAAGTCGAGCGTGGCTTGAGGCTGATAGATGATCTCTGGAGTTTGATAGGTGGTGCCGTTCATCGTGCCGCCTGTGCGGCGGAGATAAGGCAGCACGAGATGTCTGCCGCCAGCTCCATTGCTGGCTGCCTCTGGTTTGAAGGATGGTCGCTGACTTGGCTGACCTGGATGCGTGCCGAAGGCGAATTCATCGAAGTTGCTCACGCCATCGCCATCGGAGTCAGCTTCGGGTGTGTCTGTGTCACCCGTGAGTTGGTTGCCGCTCATGAAGCTGCGATAGCTGCTGAGATCACGCACTTTCAGGAAGCCGAGGTGCGCGTGCAACGAACCATCCTGGAAGCGCGCACGATGTGAATACTGCACAAGGC
>CAJCCF010000220.1 GCA_903960845.1 uncultured Verrucomicrobiota bacterium
CTTTTTCATGGAGCAGGTGAAGGATGCTCCCATAGAACGCCGCGCGGGGTCAATGCCCATCTTTTCAGGATGAGAAAAACGGTGGAGACATGAATCTGGCGTGCTACCACTGGTTCTCCTATGAAAACATTGTTCTCACGCCGTCTTCTACAGACACTCACTCTAATCGCCATGGCCGCCGCCATGAGCAGTTGTGTCACCAAGAAGTTATCGAAGCCCAATTACTCAACCAGCTTTGACCCGCCAGCCAAGGCCGTGACAAACCCTTCCGCCGTGAAGGTGAAGCTGAGCACCGGCGCACAGCGCGTCTACGTGGTTCAGGGGGATGAAGTCCTTCTCGCCACCCCCTGCTCCGTAGGCACCGCCAGCACACCGACACCGCACGGCACGTTCAGCATCTACAGCAAGGTCGCGAACCGCCGTCGTGTCAGCTCTCCTGGCGCCGGTTACCCGATGACTTTCTGGATGGAGTTCAAGTCCGCTTACGGCATGCATTGGGGCTGGGTGAAGCCACACCCATGCACGCATGGCTGTGTGCGCCTTCCGATCAAGTCGGCTCAGAAAATTTTCAGCATGGTGAATACGGGCACCCCACTGATCATTGCCGCCAGCCATCCTGAAGATGCCACGATCGGCAAAACGCTGCCCGTGCTCGATGACACCGCCCTTTCCGATCCACCGGACTCCTACATGCTGAGCAGCAAGGTCTTCGCCGACGCCGCCCAAGGTAAGATCTACAATTACTAAACAACGAGGCTCCCCCGGGAGTCAGTGCTGAAATTGAGGGTTGAGAGTGCGGCCGGAAAGCTGACTCTCAACCCTCTTGCTTTTCCGGGCGCATGCTGTCAATCCATCGCAGCCATTCCCTGTCACCCTTTTAGCTCCAGCTTCTCATCCCATGTCCACCCCAGCCGCAGCCGTTCAAGCCCGCCGAGTCAATGTCCGCACCCCGGAGGTGATGGAGCGTGTTCAGGCTGAGGTGGAGACCCACTACCGCAGCACGCTCGTTGAGGGATTGCGCGCGAAAGGCAGCGTGATTCAGATCGGCAATACCACCGTGCGTCTGGCGCGTGACTTTGGCTTCTGTTACGGCGTGGAGCGCGCCATTGATCTGGCTTATGCCGCCCGCCGCGTCTTTGCCGACCGGCGCGTGTTTTTGCTCGGCGAGATCATTCATAATCCCGAGGTCAACCGCCAGCTCACAGAGATGGGAATCATCAGCATCCCGATCAGCCAGCAGGAGGAAGAGGTCGCCAAGCTGACCAACGAGGATGTGGTCATCGTGCCCGCCTTCGGCGCGGAGACAAAACTCATGAAGCTGATCAACTCGCGTGGCTGCATGGTGGTGGACACGACCTGCGGAGATGTGATGAGTGTCTGGAAACGCGTGCGCAATTACGCCAAAACCAGCTTCACTTCCATCATCCACGGCAAGGCCAGCCATGAGGAGACCCGCGCCACTTCATCTCGCGCGCTCGGCGACAATGGAGACGGGCATTACCTCGTGATCCTGACGCTCGCAGACGTGGATTACGTCTGCGATTACATTCGCCACGGCGGCGACAAGCAGGCCTTTTATGAGCGCTTCAAAGGCGCCGACGCCTACTCGCCCGGCTTTGATCCTGACCAGCATTTGGTGCGCATCGGAGTGGCCAATCAAACCACGATGTTGAAATCAGAAACCGAAGAAATCCAACGCCGCCTGCAGAAGGCCGTGGAAGATCGCGACAGCGTCGGCAGCCCGAATTTCCAGGTCTTTGACACCATCTGCGGAGCCACTCAGGAGCGTCAGGATTCACTCTTCAATCTGCTGCGTCAGCCTCTGGACATCCTGCTCGTCGTGGGCGGCTACAACAGTTCAAACACAACGCATCTCGTCGAAATCGGAGAACAGCAACTTCCCACCTTCTTCATCCGCACCGCGGATTGCCTGACTTCCCTGGAGCAGATCGTCCACTTTGACCTTCATCTTAAGGCCGAGAAGACCAGCTACTCTGAAAAACTGGCAAGCCGCGATCCCGTGACCATCGGTATCACTGCGGGCGCCTCCTGCCCGAACAATTTGATCGAGGATACCTTGTTGCGAGTGTTCGCCCTGAGAGGTGTCGATGAAGCAGCCGTGCGGGCAGCCGCGTAAAACCTTGTGCAATTACCTCTTGGGAATTGGAAACTTTTTCGCTAGGGTCAAAGCATGAGTCAGCCGACCAAGGTCAAGCGTCCGTCATCCATTAGCGTGGGGGACTTTTTCAGCCAGAATGAAAAGGCTCTCAAACTGCGTCTGGTCGGCTCCGACGTGGGCTTCTCGCGGAAAATTTGGGAACCCTCGGTGAATCGCCCCGGTTTGGCGCTTTCAGGCTTCTTCACCTACTTCGCTTATAAGCGCATCCAAATCATCGGCAATTCCGAACTCTCCTGCCTGGAGGGCATGGAGCCCAAGCTGAGAGAGGCGCGCTTCAGCCAGCTTTGCAGTTGGGAAATCCCCACGCTCATCGTCGCGCGCGGCCATCGCCTTCAGGATGAACTGGTGCAGATTGCCAATGAAACGGGCATTTCGGTGTTTCAGACGAGCATGATCACCATGAAGTTTCTGAACGCCGCCACCATCAAGCTGGAGACGGCCTTTGCCCCCACCATGCTGGTGCATGGCTGCCTGGTGGACGTGCAGGGTATTGGTGTCCTGATTCAGGGCAGCAGTGGCAGCGGAAAGAGCGAAAGTGTGATCGGCCTGCTGCAGCGCGGAGCCAGTCTCGTCGCGGATGATGCCGTGCGCCTCCGCCTCATTGAAGACCGCGAAATCGTCGGCACCGCGCCCGAAATGACGCGTGACATGATCGAAATCCGCGGACTTGGCATTCTCAATGTCGCCGCCATTTTTGGTGTCGGTTCGGTGCGGCTCAGCAAGCGGCTCGATCTGCTCGTCAATCTCGTCCATGTGAAGGAATCGGAAGATCTGGAGCGTGTCGGCACCACCCAACTCACCCATGAGATCATGGGGTTGTCCATTCCCAAGGTGGAGATCCCTGTGGCCCCCGGACGCGATGTCGCCGGACTGATCGAACTCGCCGCGCTAAACTACAAACTGCGCGCTTTCGGTTACAACAGTGCCGTGGAGTTTGATCAAAGGTTGTTGAAAAAGATGGCAGACGATCAATTAGGTTAACCCGGCGCCCCACCACCCACCCGCATGATGCTCAACAAAGAACTCACGATCCGCAACAAGATGGGCATGCATGCCCGTCCGGCCGCGCAGTTCGTCAAACGTGCCAGCAAGTACAAGTGCGACATCTGGGTGGAAAAGGATGACGAACCCGTGAATGGCAAAAGCATCATGGGCCTCATGATGCTCGCTGCCGGTCGCGGTGAAACGATCAAGCTCATCACCGAAGGCGTGGACGCCGAAGCCGCGATGGCTGATCTCGAAGAATTGGTCAATTCCGGCTTTGGCGACGTGGAGTGATCATGGCGGCAGCGCCTCTTTGAAAGGTGCCCTCTTTTCACGATCACATGTCACTGCTTTATCCAACCTTCACACTGCGTCAGTTCGGATGGATGATGGTCTTCGGATTGGTTGGCTCATTGATCGCCGGAATCTACGGAATCATTCATGACCAGGTAACCTTCACGCTCGGCTACGAATACTTCACCGAATTCAAGTTTCACCAGTTCCACTATCTGGACAAAAGCCACCCGGAGCGAATCGTCGTGGCCGAAATTGGTTTCCTGGCAACCTGGTGGGTCGGTTTCTTTGCCGGTTGGTTCATGGGCCGCCTCACGATCCCCCATGTTCCCCTCGAGATTGCCGTGAGAAAGAGTTTCACCGGCGTGCTCATCATGCTCATTACCTCCGCGACCTTTGCCGGTATCGCCCGCATCATCGCACCAAGCATTGCCGAAGATCCACGCATGGCACACTGGCAACCACTCCTAATGCACAGCGATGTCATTGACTCCGTTGCTTTTGTTCAGGTCGGCTACATCCACAACGCCAGCTACCTCGGCGGATTGATCGGCCTGATCCTTGCCCTGCTGTGGCTGCGGGTGAAAAGGGCTCACTTCACTTTCATCACCGCCCCGTAGGCCTCGGCACCGCCGGGTGAGATCATTGGCTGATTGCCAAATGCTGCCGGAGCGGCACAGGCACCGGCGATGACGATTCTGCCGGATGGATGCCAGGCCATGGTATAAGCGTTATCACCTTTGATGCCACCGCTCGGGAGGAACCATTCGATCCGGCCCTTTTCATCAAGTGCTGCGGTGAAAATGTCGGTGGCGCCCTGAGATATGTGGGATTGTCCGGCAAAGGTGGCGGTGACAGAGAATTCGCCATTCACGAAGCAGCGCCCTGTTCCGTCTGTGGCGACTCCGAGACAGTAATCGGTGGCGGGACCTTGCAGGGCATGTGCCCACTGAAGTTTGCCCGCAGGACTGAAGTGAGCGAGCAAACCATCGTTGTCCTTTTCACCCGTGGTCTGCACGGTGCCGGAAGGAAGCGTCACACTGCCTTTAAACATGCCTGCACACCAGACACGCCCCATGGCATCAACGGCGATCTCGTGGAAGCCGGCCCCCGGCGCGCCGGAGAGTTGAGCGAACCAGACGCCTTCGCCCTCGGAACTGAGTTTTAAAACGACTCCCGCCTGCCCTTTGCTGGCATCAAGAGTCACGGAACCCAGGCTGCCCACGCCGCCGCCGCTGCCAGCGATGTAGATTTGATCCTGACCATCAATAGCCACGCCATGGCCGCTACCTGAAAATTTACCACCCGTCGTTTTCACCCACTTGAGGGTTCCTGACGCATCGTATTTGGCGCAGAAAATGGGGCGCGTGGTGCTGGCTGCATTCACGATGGCATCCCCAAATTTTGCCTCTCCCGCGATGGCACCGGTGACGACGATGTCACCTTTGCCATCAACGATGATGCCGTGGCCGTAGTCGTAGCCTTTACCACCGGCGGTTCGCAGCCATTGCAGAGTGCCTGCGGGATCATACTTGGCGACAAAGATGTCGTAATCACCCGCGTTCGGCAGGGTTTGGCCATTCACCTGGGCGTCGGTGCTTTGATGGTGGCCGGTGACATAGGCATTACCCTGGGAATCGGTGGCCACGCCATAACCGCGATCCACCAGACTGCCGCCGAGGCTGCGCACCCAAAGGAAACGCCCCTCCCTGGAAACCTTTGCCAGAAAGAAATCCATCCCGCCAAGCCCTGTGCGCTTCTGGTCACCAAACATGCCGTCACCGGTTGATTCTCCGGCCAGAAAAACATTGCCCTCACGATCAAAAGTCACTGCGCGTGTTTTATCCTAAAAACGGGAATGGAAGTCAGCGGGCATGGATGCCCTGCCGAGTGGCTGCTCGGGTGATCAAGGGGATGTTTGTGACGGGGGGATGATGCGGATTCATCCACTCAACAGGGTTCCGGCATCGGGTGGAAGCCCGCC
>CAJCCF010000221.1 GCA_903960845.1 uncultured Verrucomicrobiota bacterium
ACCGCTGTTGCCCACCAGCACGCCGATCACCAGCAACCACACCGCCGGCAAACGCAGGGCCTGCAAGACCGATATTTTACCCCGAGCCTCCTTGGCCACCGCCTCAGCGGCGAGCACGCCTTCCAAATGATCGCGCTCGGCTTGAGTGAGCCACGATGCATTTCGAGGTCGATCCGTGAGAAAGGCGAGAACGACAAAACCCAACACCACCGCAGGCAATCCCTCCACGATGAAAAGCCACTGCCAGCCATCGAGTCCGAACCATTTCACATCCAGCAGCATCGACGACACCGGCGCACCGAGCGCCAGACTGAACGGAACGGCCACGAGCAAGCCTGACAGTGCCCGCGAGCGATCATTCTGCGCAAACCAGTGTGTGAAATAGACGATGATGCCAGGAAAGAATCCCGCCTCCGCCACGCCAAGAAAAAACCGCGCCCAGTAGAACTGCGACGGCGTGTGCACGAAGGCCATCGCCGCCGAGATGAAGCCCCAGGTGATGAGAATGCGCGCGAACCACTTCCGCGCACTCCATCGCTCCACCAGCAGCGCACCAGGAATCTCCAGGAACAGGTAGCCGATGAAGAACACGCCAATGCCGAAGCCGAACACGTCCTCCGAAAACCCCAATGCCTCGCCCATGCGCAGCTTGGCAAAGGCCACGTTCGCGCGGTCAAGGTAGGAGATGATGTAAAGCAGGATGACCAGTGGCAGCACACGCCACGCGACCTTGCGGCGAAGTGCGACGGGATCGATGGCGGATGAAATCATGGAGTGGTGGGGTCTTGGTTTTCCAGCAGATTCAGGGAGGCCAGCAGATTGGATTGAAGTGGTGGAGTCTTGGAGTGCTGTTGGGGAATCCCTGCATTTGTTGGAACTTCTTGTTATTCTTCCGCGATCACGGGATTGGTGAGCGTGCCGATCTTTTCGATCTCGATGGTCACGCTGTCGCCGGGTTGGAGGAAGACAGGCGGTTTCATGGCCGCTCCGACACCCTGCGGGGTGCCGGTGAGAATCACGGTTCCGGGCAGCAGCGTGGTGCTGCCGCTGAGGAACTCGATGAGCGTGGGCACGTCGAAGATCATGTCATTGGTGTTCCAGTCCTGCATGGTTTTGCCGTTGAGGATGGTCTGGATGCGCAGCGTGTTGGGATCGGGGATCTCGTCCTTCAGTACGAGGCACGGACCAAGCGGAGCAAAGGTGTCGAAGGTCTTGCCACGGCACCATTGGCTGCCGCCACGCTTGATCTGCCAGTCGCGGGCGCTCACGTCATTGGCGCAGGTGTAGCCGAGCACGTAGTCGAGCGCGTTCGCTTTCGAGACGTTTTTGCAGGCCTTGCCAATCACAACGGCGAGCTCGCATTCGTAGTCCACTTCATCGCTCTGCAAATGACGCGGCAGCACGATGTCATCGCCGGGGTTCTGCACCGCGCCCGGCGATTTCATGAAGAGCACCGGATACTGCGGGATGGCGGCGTTGCTCTCCTCGGCATGCTTGCGGTAGTTCAGGCCGATGCAAAAGATGGCGGCGGGCTGCAGCGGTGCCAGCAGCTTGCCCGGTGTGACGATTTCATCAGTGACGCGGAAGCTGCCAAAAAGATCGCCCTCGATCCGGCGGGCGGTGCCGTCGGGCTGAAGGGCTGCGTGTTGGATGGAACCGTCGGTGGCTTGGTGGCGGATGATGCGCATGGGGTTGAGAGGGTGGCGGGTTGAATGGTGTTTTCTATTTTCCGGTGGTGTAGCCGCCATCCACGGTCATGGCGCTGCCGGTGACAAAGGAGGCCGCATCGCTGGCGAGATAGAGCGCGGCGGAGGCGATCTCGGAAGGTGCGGCCATGCGTTTCATAGCGTGGGGCGCCTCCATCTGGCGGAGGTAGTCATCGGGGTTCTCATACTGGCGGAGCATGGCATCCACAAACGGTGTGCGCACGCGCCCCGGACAGATGCAATTGATGCGCACGCCCGTGGTGCCATGGTCCATGGCCATCGCGCGGGTCATGCCGACGACGGCGTGCTTGGTGGTCGTGTAAGCGAAGCGTGCCTCCATGCCCATCAGTCCGGCGATCGAGGCGATGTTGACGATGGAGCCAATGCCGCGCTCGATCATACCCGGCAGCACCGCGCGGGAGAGGTGATACATGCCGAGCACATTGATCTTCCACAGCCTTTCCAAATCGTCAGGCCTGGTGGACAAAATGGTGCCGACATGCCCGACACCCGCGTTGTTGACGAGCACATCAATGCGCCCGCATTTCTCCGTCACCGAGCGCACGGCGGCAAGACATGACGCCTCATCGCTGACATCCAGTGCGAGGGATTCCGCATGATGGCCTGCCTCGCGAATTCGCAACGCTGTTTGTTGCGCGGCCGCTTCGTCGCGATCGGTGGCATACACCAGCGCTCCGGCCTCCGCGAAGCATTCCGCGATGGCGGCTCCGATGCCGGAACCGGCTCCGGTGACGAGGGCGATTTTGTCAGTGAGGGTGATCATGGTTGGGGAGTGAGTTGAAGCCGTTCTGCGGTCTCGCGCGTGGTTTTCTCGAACAAGGCCGCGTTGCCTGGCTGCTTCAGGTCGTGGTCAAAGGTCGGGATCATCTGCCTCAGGCGCTCCCGGCCTTCGGCATTGAAAAGCAACTGCGGCAGGCAGGTCTGGACAACTTCGAGAGCGATGTTTACCGAGACCGAGGCGCCCGGCGAGGCGCCCAGCAGAGCAGCGATCGAACGGTCTGCGGAGGAGAACACTTCGGTGCCGAAATGCACCGCGCCGCGGTCGGCTTTCTTGATGGCCTGAACACGGATGCCCGCCTGCACGAGCCTCCAGTTCTCCGAGCGGGCATTGGGGTAGAACTCGCGCACGGCCTCCATGCGGCTCTCCTTGGTTTGCAGGCCCTGGGTGATGAGATACTTCACCAGCGACCGGTTGCGCACGGCGGTTTGCAG
>CAJCCF010000222.1 GCA_903960845.1 uncultured Verrucomicrobiota bacterium
AGACCAATGGCACCTCTTATTATCAGGGCCATGCTAATTGGGCTCCCATCATGGGCGTTGGTTATTATGTGGATGTGGTCCAGTGGAGCAAAGGCGAGTATAGCCTGGCCAACAATCTTCAGGACGACACCGCCATCATCTCCGGAGTCTGCGGCTACCGCACCGATGCCCATGGCGACGCCATCACCACAGCAACCCCTCTCAGCGGTTCCACTCCCACTGCCAGTGGCATCATCGAGCGTCGCACGGATGCCGACCTCTTCTCTTTCACCGCTGGAGCTGGACCCGTCAGCTTCACCGCCACACCCGCCGTTCCTTCGCCAAACCTCGACATCCAGCTCGCCCTCTACGACGGCCTAGGCACTCTCATCACCTTTGCCGACCCCACGGGGATGGGATCAACGCTCAGCACCACCCTCGCCCAAGGCACCTATTACCTTGCTGTCGATGGCATCGGAACTGGCGATCCCACCACCGCTTACAATGATTACAGCAGCCTCGGCCAGTTCAGCCTCACTGGCAGCATCATTCCCTCCACCGGTGCTGTCCCCATCGCTGTGGCCGATAACAGCGCACCCACCACCGGCACAGCCCCGCTTAATGTCACCTTCTCCAGCATTGGCAGCTATGATTCTGATGGCAGCATCGCCAGCTACAGTTGGGACTTTGGCAATGGAGTCACCTCCACTGCTGCAAACCCCGTCTATACCTACACCACACCCGGCACCTATACCGCCTCCCTCGTCGTCGTGGACAACAGTGGACTCTCCTCCGTTGCCGATACCGTAACCATCACCGTGCAAAGCAACAATTACGTCTATGTGGCAAACATCGCCATGAGTCTGAGCACCAGCAAGCAAGGCACTCAGGCCACCGCCACTGTTGCCGTGCGTAATCAAAGCGGTACTCTCGTCTCTGGTGCCACCGTCACCGGCCAGTGGAGCGGTCTCACCAGCAGCACCGTCTCCAAGAGTACCAGTCGCACCGGCACCGCCGCCCTCACATCCGCCCGCACCAAGAGCACTGGCACCTTCACCTTCACGGTCACCGGCATCACGATCTCCGGCTCCACCTACTCCCCAGCTCGCAATGTCGAGACCAGCGACACCATTGCTGCACCTTAGGCAGTGTCTTCGCAAATAGCGCAGACGTTGCAAACGTGGGAATGGAGTTCGTTGAGAGGGAGTCATGTTTAACAAAACGACCCGTAGTCTGGAACTGGCCCCGCGTGACGGGGCTTCTTCATTCATTTTGCAGTGCTCAAAAAATGGGCCCCACGATGCGGACGAAGGCCCATAGCAGGAAAGGGTCGGGAGACGATTCTTGACGTCCATTGCTTTGCTTCCTTGGGTAGTTTGATTTCCCCGGTTCTCAGTCTTTTGATTTGTTGGCTTGCCATGCCTTCGCGGTAACAGAAGATGCCGGAGTAATGGTGCCCCGGGTGCAAAGGTTGAGCGTGAAGGATCTGAGGCGGGCCTGGTTTTCCACTCGAAAAACTGCTTGCCGGGCGGGACTTCGCCTTTACCATGCGCGCCCTCCTGCCCGGCACCACGCTGGCTGGGAGACTTCTCAGAAACCAACACCCCGCCAGTTTCCCGGATCAAGGCTCACTGCCTTGAGCGCCCCGTTCCCTGAACGATGCGTGCGGAAGACCAGCACCCCTCAAACACTACATGTCCCAGATCCTCGCCGAACTCGTCGAAGCCGGAGTCCACTTCGGTCATCAAACCAAGCGTTGGAACCCGAAGATGAAGCCCTTCATCCTCGACTCCCGCAACCAGATCCACATCCTCAACATCGAGGAAACCGTCAAGCAGATCGACACCGCTGCCGAATTCCTGGCAGACCTCGCCCGCCGCGGCAAGCGCATGCTCTTCGTGGGCTGCAAACGCCAGGCTCAGGAAGCCATCCGTGAGGCCGCTGACGCCTGCGGTCAGTTTTACGTCAATCACCGCTGGCTCGGTGGCACGCTCACCAATCTCGAAACCATCCGCAAGAGCGTCGCACGCCTTTGCTACCTTGAAGAGATCGAAAAGAAGCCTGAGTTCAAACTCATGTCCAAGAAGGAGCTCGCCAGCCTCAACCGCGAGCGCATCAAGCTTGAGCGCAACCTGCGTGGCGTGCGCGGCATGGACAAGTTCCCTGACGCCGTCATCATCGTGGATTCCGCCCGTGAACACATCGCCGTGCATGAAGCCCGCCGCCTCAGCATCCCGATCGTTGCCCTGGTCGACACCAATGCCGACCCGAACATCATCGACTACCCGATCGCCGCAAACGACGACGCCATCCGCTCCATCCGCATCATCCTCCAGAAGTTGATCGATCCCGTGATCGTCGCTGCTTCTGAGCTGAAGAAGTAATTCCACCCCCTTCCCATTCACCGATTTATGGCAGAAATTACCGCTAAAACCGTCATGGCCCTGCGTGAAAAGACCAACGCAGCCATGATGGAGTGCAAGTCCGCTCTCAAGGAAGCCGATGGCGACCTGGAAAAGGCTGAAATCATTCTTCGCAAAAAAGGCAGCATCAAGGCCGAGAAGAAAGCTGACCGCCAGACCAAGGAAGGCATCATCTCCTCCTACATTCACATGGCAGGCCGCATCGGCGTGCTCATCGAAGTGAACTGCGAAACCGACTTCGTGGCCCGCAACGATATCTTCCAGGCATTCGTGAAGGATCTCTCCCTCCACATCGCCGCCGCCAATCCGAAATTCCTCGGACGCGAAGAGATCCCTGAAAGCCTCATCGCCAAGGAGCGCGACATCGCGCTCGATCAGGTCAAGGGCAAGCCGGAAGCCATCGCCGAGAAGATCGTTCAGGGTAAGATCGACAAGATCTTCTCCGAGCAGTGCCTTCTGGAGCAGGCCTTCATCAAGAATCCTGACCAGACCATCGGTGACTACGTGAAGAGCAAGATCTCTGAGCTCGGTGAAAACCTCGTCGTGCGCCGCTTCGTGCGCTACGCCGTGGGTGAAGACCTTGTGTGATTGATCTGTCACAGACCATTCAAAGGGCGGACGCAAGTCCGCCCTTTTTTCCGCCCTGACGCCTACTTCGCTTCCTTCAGTTTGGCGATCAGGTAATCGTTGATCGTCTTGTTTTTCACCTCAGGCGCACCTGGATAAACGAGCTCCGCCGACACACCGTTGGCCTTGCAATGCTCCTGAAGTTTCACGCCGAAGTTGGACGTGTGCGTCGGATCTTTCTGATCCTTGCCGAGTGCGGGAGGCGCACTGTAGTAAAGGTAGACCGCCGGATCATCCGAACTGACGAGCGCGTAGGGTGAATATTCGGCGATCCATGGCAGGATTCTCTCCCTGGCAGCCACGAAGTCGTCAAAAGTCTTGAACTCACCACTCTTGCTGAAGGCATGACCGCCATACTTGCTGTTCGGCGTCCACTCGCGCATCTGCCGGGGGTCGAGCGTGGTCTGGGCACCATTCACGGCGGCAGTCCATAACCGGGTCGATTCACGCGCGACCGGGTCACTGCTCTTGGCATCCGCCATGTCAGGATGAAAAGCCAGCCACAGGCTGGAACATGCGCCCGCCGAGCCGCCGCTGGCGCCGATGCGCTGCTTGTCGATGTTCCACTCGCCCGCCTTGCTGCGAACGAACTGCAGTGCCCGTGCAGCATCATGCAGCGGAGCCTTCACCGGCGGCACGACATCCTGCGCCTGCGAGATGTAGCGGTAGTTGATCGACACCACGGAGATCCCCTCCTTCAAAAACGGTTCCACTGCGATTCCCGCCTTGTCTCCACCCATCCAGCCGCCGCCATGGATGAAGAACAGCAGCGGAGTCGGCTTGTCCGACTTGGCGTGCCAGAAATCCAGCACATCACGTTCAAACTCGCCGTAGCGCAGATTGGCCTGCGTCGGTGTCGGGTTCTTTGGATAGACCTTTGGCGCGGCTTTTTTAGGAGCGGCTGCCTTCTTGGAAGGCGCTTCGGCAGCAACGGCGATGCCGGCAAAAAGGAGAAGGGCGAGTGCTAGTTTCATGGCCCGCAGTCAACGCGCCCGGGGCGGGACATATAGCGTGTTTTTTTCAGCATCAGCCCGTGACCACTCCATGCCCCGCCAGGTGATCCGCGCCGAATCTCAATTCTGCCGCCTGACAATCCCGAATCACTGCCTAGTTTTCCGGCCTTTGCCATTCCCTTCTCCCATGCCAGATCCCATCTACGTCATCGGCCACCGCAATCCGGACACGGACGCCATCTGTGCCGCCATTGGCTATGCCGCCTTTCTTCGCCAGGTTCGCAGTGATGAGGTCATCGCGGCATGCTGCGGGGAGATCAATGCGCGGACAAGCTGGGTGCTGAGACTCGCCGGATTGGAGCCGCCGAAACTGCTGCTGGATGTGCGCCCCACCGCAGCCATCGTCTGCCGGCGCGAGGTGCTGACAGCGGCACCGAATGAGACCTTTCTGTCAGTCTATCGAAAAATGATGGAGCACAGCTTCCGCTCCATCCCCGTGGTGAATGCCGAGCACCGGCTGCTCGGCATGCCGACAATTCAGGAGATGGCGCAGCTTTTCCTGCCAAGTGACTCCACTCACAAGGCCGCAAACCGCGAGGTGCGCACCAGCGTCCACAACATGGTCGCCGCGCTGGGAGGCAACCTGATCGGTGACACCAGCCATGTCGATGCCGTGGAGGATCTGGTGCTCGTGGTGGCGGCATCGAGCGTCGAAACTTCAAGGGACCGCGCCCGTCAATTCCCGCCCCGTCAGGTGGTGTTGGTCACGGGCGACCGGCCGGAGATCCATGCGCTGGCGATGGAGCTTGGAGTGCGCTGCCTCGTCGTCACCGGCGGATTCATTCCCTGGGACAGCCTTTTGCAGCAGGGCAAGGAGAAGGGCGTGAGCGTCATCTCCGCGCCGCAGGACACGGCCAGCGCCTCGCAGCTCATCCGATTCTCGCGGCCGATCGCAGAAGCACTGGTCCATGATTTCCAGAGCTTCACCACACGTACTCCGCTGCGGGAAATCATCCATGTGGTGCAGAATTCCCATCAGCCGCTGTTTCCGGTGATCGATGAAGAAACCGGCAGGCTGGAGGGCGTGTTTTCCAAATCAGACCTTGTCGAAGTACCACGCACCAAGCTCGTGCTCGTGGATCACAATGAGTTCTCACAGGCCGTGGCCGGCGCCGATGAGGCGGAGATCGTCGAGGTGATCGACCACCATCGCCTCAGCGGCAACCTGCGGACAAAAGAACCGGTGCGTTTCATCAATGAACCCGTCGGCAGTACCAGCACCATCGTCGGCGTCATGTACCGCATGAGAGGCCTGACACCCGACAAAGCCACGGCCATCTGCCTGTGCGCCGGCCTCATTTCAGACACGCTGAACCTCACCAGCCCGACCTCGACCAACACGGATCGGGAGATCCTGAAATGGCTCGCCGGGGTGGCGGACATTGATGCGGCGCAATTTGTCAGGGACTTCTTCGCCGCCGGATCACTGCTGCGTGAGGCCACGCCGGCACGCGCGATTGAGGGTGACCGCAAAGTCTTCGAGGAAAACGGCTGGCGCATCAGCATCAGTCAGATTGAGGAAATGGGCCTGGATGAGTTCTGGAAAAAGCAGGCGGACCTGCACGCCGCGCTCGTCTCGCTCTGCGCCGCGCACAACCTGCACTTCGCCTGCCTCATGGTCACCGACATCACCTCGCACTACAGCGTCCTTTTGATTGCCGGAGACAAGCGCGTGGCCGCCGCGATCGACTACCATGAGCGCAGCCCTGAAGTCTACGAGATGCCCGGCGTGGTGAGCCG
>CAJCCF010000223.1 GCA_903960845.1 uncultured Verrucomicrobiota bacterium
AGCTAAACCTTGAATGAGCCAGGCGGTTTTCAGATCCACAAAAACGGCATCGTCATCGGGTGTTCCGTTCGGGCTGAGAACACCGGTGATGCGCATCTTTAGCGGATAGATGCCAGCCATGTCGAAGACCTGCTCTTGTGAGGAAAAGATGGCATCGCCAGGTTTAAGACCACGCCGAAGAGCTGTCCGCGCGCCCAGAACACAATCTCCAAGACGTGTCATCATATTCCCATTTGCAATGCGCAGGTGGCGAAGGTCGAAGTATTCGATCTCGGTGCCGACTATGGGGGACTCCTGCGCGTGGAAGCGGACATCAAGCGGAATAGCCGTCCCCAAATTTGCCTCACGCAATTCTTGCAGGTGTTTCATGGCAACGGGCGGCAGGGGTTGCTGTTTAAAATAGAGTGCTGTGAGCATGAGGTCGAGAGCGCTGCCCCTGGCGCCTACAAGCTGAGGTGTGGAAACGGCACGCTCACGCATGGTAGCCTCGATGGCTTGCACCAGCACCCGCAGGCAAAGTGGCAGAGTGATCACCAGAGCTAGTGCACCCGCGAGGAGCAGGGTTTGCAAACGATGCCGCACAACGTAGCGCCAGGCCAGATGGAGGGCGGCTGACATCATGAAGTAAAGTCCTCCACACGGGCATGATTGGGGAAAAGCGGCATCAACTCGGTGTCATGGGTGACCATGACAAGGCATGCCTGCTGCTCATTGGTATATTCCATGAGCAGGTCAATCACCCGGCTGCGCCGCCGGGAGTCGAGCGATGCGGTGGGTTCGTCAGCAAACACAAATTGTGGTTGGTGAGCCAGTGCCCTGGCGATGGCGATGCGCTGCCGCTCGCCCTGTGAAAGTTGACCTGCGAGTTTCTGCCAATGCTGACCGATTTCCAGCCGCTCGGCGAGATCGCGTGCACGATCCGAAGCAGAGTCGGAAGGGTGGCTGCGGAAACGCTGAGGAAGCAGAATATTTTCTTCCACGGTCAAGTAGTCGAGCAAGGCAAAATCCTGAAACACCAGGCCGACTTCACTCAGTCGGAAAGCGCGGCGTTCTGCTTCACTGAGCGTTTGCAGCGCCGTGCTCCCCAGTTGCACCAGTCCGGATTGCGGTTGGAGCAGGCCTGTCATGAGACGCAGCAATGTCGTCTTGCCCGCACCACTCGGCCCCAATAGTCCGAATCCGGCCCCTGGAGCCACTTCCAATCCATTCACGTGGAGCCGGAAGGAACTGCCGGGATAGCTGAAACTGAGGTCTTGGAGGGAAATACCTGACATGTACAACTCCAGTTAAGCAGTGACTGGAAGCATCTCAAACTGGAGTTGCGGAGCAAGCGTGCCAGTTACCCAGCCACCAGATCATAGCCACGCCATTCTTTGATGGTGATGTCGGCAAAGCTTCCGACGGGGAGCTTTTTATTCACGAAGACCGTGGTGTCGATATCCGGGGCGTCCATTTCACTGCGGGCAACGCCGGGTTCTTCGACGAGTACGCGCATCTTTTTGCCAACCTGCTGTCGATTGACGTGCTCGACTCCGCGCTGGATGGAGCGCATGGCCTCGTTCCATCGTGCTTTGCGTGTCATGTGGTGAATCTGACCTTCCATCTTGGCTGCCCGGGTATCCTCTTCACGGGAGTAGTTGAAGACGCCCGCGCGCTCGAATTTTTCGTCTTCGATGAATTGGACGAGTTCATTAAAGTCAGCCTCGGTTTCACCGGGGAACCCAACGATGAAAGTGGTGCGAATGGCGATGCCCGGGATGCCTTTGCGAATGCGCTTGAGCAAGTCGCGGATATACGCGCCATTGGTTTCGCGCTTCATCAAAGTGAGCATGTTGTCACTGATGTGCTGCAGCGGAATATCAATGTAGCGCGCGACTTTCGGGCTCTCTGCGATGGCTTGAATCAAATCATCACTCCAATGCGCGGGATGTGTGTAGAGGAGGCGAATCCAGAAGTCTCCCGGAATGGCGTTGAGTTCGCGGATGAGCGTGGAAAGAGATTCACCTTTCGTTGAATCGACCCCGCTGCGCGGTTTCGGGCGTTCGTCCGTCCATTTGTCCATTCCAAAGTAAGTTGTGTCCTGGGATATGAGGTTGATCTCCTTGACGCCGCTTTCGATGAGTTGCCGGGCCTCTTTAACGATGCTCTCCTGAGTGCGGCTCCGATGGCGGCCGCGAATGCGCGGGATGATACAAAAAGAGCAGGGGTGATTGCAGCCCTCGGCGATTTTGATGTACGCGAAGTGCTTGGGAGTGAGGCGGAAGCGCGGCGTATTGTAGTCGGGAATGTATTGTGGCTGGCGGGTGACAAGGTTTTCCTGCTCACTTGCATCCTTGTCCATGATTCCCTGAATGATCGGAGCAATCTGTGTGATTTGGTCAAGCCCGATGAATGCATCCACCTCTGGCATGAGGCCCGGCAACTCCTGGGCGAACCGCTGGGATAGGCAGCCAGCAACGATGATTTTTTGCTTTTTACGTTTCTTCGACTCGCCACGCGCATCGACGGCCTCATGCACGGCTCCGACACTCTCTTTCTTTGCCATGTCGATGAAGGAACAGGTGTTGATGATTAACACATCGGCCAGATCAGCCTCCGGCGTCATGGTCATGCCAGCCTGCTGCAGGTGGCCGATCATGATTTCGGAGTCGATGAGGTTTTTGGCACAACCGAGGGAGACGAGGCCGACTTTGATCATAATAAGAAAAGGGGCGCGGATGATACGGGCTTTTGCCTGACGTGAAAGGGAAACCTTGCCATGTTGTGCATCTCACGCTGCCGCTGAGCAAACTAGCATTGCTTCCTTTCTGTCAGGATTGGTGAGAACCTTCGGCCGTTTTCCAACTCACACGGTTCGGCATTTGCGCCTAAGATTTGTCACGAAATGGACAAAGTGGTTGGCGCAAAACTCATAACGCCACAGTTACGCCCTGAAGGGGAAAGTTGGTGTGAATACGCGTCTAGAATTCACTTCCTTTTGCGACTCATTTTGTGTGATTTATCTATTCTGATAGGAATTAAGAGTGCGGTTATCGCAAAAAGCCTTGCCGTCATGGTAATTATATATCAACCTCGACGCAGTTCTGATATTTACCCTTGGTTTTTTTAGTCAGTATAACTTTCACTCTTATTTCATTCGTATGACCGACCAACCGCTTCCCGACCAAACGCTTCCTGAGCTCATGACGGTCAAAGAGACCTCGGAATACCTTCGTATCCCCCTGCCGACAGTGTATTACCTCGTTCAGCGCGGGCAGCTCCCAGCGGTGCAGATTGGTGGGCGCTGGCGCATTAAGCGCAGCCTGCTTGATCGTGATGTTTTACACAAAGAGGAACAGGCTGGTCAGCCGACTGTGATGGTGGTTGACGATGACCCGGCGCTGCAGGCCTTGTTTAAGCAATTTCTCAAAAAAGCTGGATTTGGACGTCTGGTGGTTGGCACCGGCACCGAGGCCATCAACTTGGCTAAGAAGCAAAAATTTGATCTCGTCTTTCTGGATCTGAAGCTTCCTGATGTGCCAGGTGACGAAGTTTATTCTCAACTCAAGGCGCTGCATCCTGACCTCCCAATCGTGATCATTACCGGCTATCCGGATAGCAAAGTGCTTAGCCGAATCCTGTCTCATGGCCCAGTGACGGTGATCCAAAAACCTTTGGAATACGACCAATTGAATCAGGCTGTTAAACAACTAGGCCACAAGGGCTCTGCTGAAGTCGTCTAAACTTGGCTTATCAAAATATGTTCGAAACCCCGGCGTTGCTATCTCTTGGCTAGTTCGTGCTCATGAATCCAGTTTTGGCGATTCTTCTTTGTGCGTTTGGCGGGTATGTCAGCGGAGCGATCCCGTTTGGTTATCTGGCCGGGAAGTACAAGGGCATCGACATCCGCCAGCATGGTAGTGGCAACATCGGTGCGACCAATGTCATTCGAGTGCTTGGGAAGGGCACTGGCATTCCTGTTTTCGCCCTTGATTTACTGAAGGGTTGGCTGCCTGTTTGGCTGGTAAAAATCTGGCTGTTGAGCATGCCTGGCGGCGAAATGTTGATTTCGACAGGTGCCGTGGTGACCGGACTGGCGGCGGTGCTTGGTCACATGTTCACCTTCTGGTTGGGGTTTAAAGGCGGCAAAGGTGTGGCTACGACGACGGGGGCACTTCTGGGGATCGCTCCAGTGGCGATGCTGGGAGGTCTGGTCGTCTGGCTGATCTGTTTTTTCACGACTCGCTACGTTTCTCTGGCTTCCATGCTCGCAGGTGTTGGTGTGGTGGTGGCGATGATTATCCAAATGAGCCGCTCAGGCTACTGGGACGTCGTCATGCTCGGCTTTGGAGTGCTAATCATGCTGCTGGTGATCGTTCGCCATCGCGCGAACATCCAACGCCTCCTTGATGGGAGCGAGCCCAGGGCCGGTCGTAAAAAGTGAATTTTTGATCTGCCTCTGGAAGGAACTGGGGGCTGAATGCTAGCGCGGCTTGACTAGTCCCTTCGCAACCGTCACTCATCAGTCCTTCGTTTTATCATGCCAATCATTCCGATCCTCATGCCCCAGCTTGGCGAGTCCATCGCAGAGGCGACTCTCGTGCGTATTTTGGTTGAACCCGGCACTCAGCTGGAGGCTGGGGCGGACCTTTTTGAAGTGGAGACGAACAAGGCGACCATGACGGTGAGTTCTCCCTGCTCCGGCCGTGTGGTCCAGGTCGTTGGCAAAGTGCAGACCAGTTACGCCGTGGGGTCAAATCTGGCCAGCTTTGAGATTACCGACGAGGATGCTTTGCAACTTGGGTATCATGAGCCTGCGCCCGTTCCTGCATCTTCAAAAAAGAAGTCCACTGCCGACTCTTTGCATTTCCAATTCAGTGAGGATGACCATATCACCTCTTATCAACCCAAGGTGGAGCCCGTGGTCGGTGGCCTGCCGGTGCCTGCTGGTGCTACGGGGGCAAGCTACATCTCGCCCCGCATGCGCGCCCGGATGACTGAATTAGGATTGAATGCTTCTGACCTCGCCGGCATTGCCGGCACGGGTGCCGGGGGGCGCGTGACGGTGGAGGACTTTGAAAACTTCCTGCGCAGTCTGGAGCAACATCGCATGACCCCAGCTTCGCCGATGCGCATTGCCGTGGCGGATTCGATGAGGCGCAGTTGGAGTCGGCCGCTGGCTACCGTTGGCAGTCCGGTGATGCTGGATGCGCTGTTGGCACATCGGCGTCGCACCGATCCAAAACCCGGCCCGGCACTTTACATTATCCGTGCGCTGGCCCTCGCCTTGGCTGAGAACACAGCGGTTGCTGGACGGTTGATTGGCAACCGCATTGTTCATCCTCTCGCCATCGACATTGGCTTTGCTGTGGAAGTGGACGACGGAGTGATTGTGCCTGTGTTGCGAGAGGTGGACAAGACGCCGCTCCTGAAAATGGTGCCCATGTACAACAAGCTCGTTGAGCAGGCCAGGACCCGGCGTCTGCCGCATGATTCAAAGCGCCCCGGCATTGCCACGGTCACGAATTTTGGCACCTTTGGCATTGTCTGGGCCACTCCGATCCCGCTGCCTGAGCAAAATCTCGTGTTGGGTCTGGGCGCTGGCAGCAAGGTGCCTCATTGGAGTGATGAGGTGAACCAGTTCATCCCGGTGACTGAGGCGGAGCTGACGCTTAGTTTTGATCATCGCATTCTTGACGGTGGTGGTGCAGGTC
>CAJCCF010000224.1 GCA_903960845.1 uncultured Verrucomicrobiota bacterium
ATGCAACTGTTCTTCGGCGTTGGCTGCTTTCTGACGATTGTGATGGCCGGAACAATGCTTTTTCCGTTAGCACTCCAAGACCTGACACCTGCGCCGATCAGAGGCCGAATGGTGTCCATATCGGTCACTTTCAATATTGTGCTGGGCTCTCTCGGGCCCGTTGTGGTTGGCGCGGTTTCTGATCAGCTTAAAGACCAGGCGAACGGACTGATGATTGCGGTGGTTTGCGTCAGCTGCCTTGCAATGATTGTTTCAACGCTGCTTCTCTTGCCGCTGCAGCGACAATAACTACAAACTGTGGAAGCAGCACGAAAAGCTGAAATCGATGCAAGTTAATTGAGGCTTGCAGATGACTCATGAAGTGCGTCGCTCCTAAGTTTGTGTGCGACCAGCCGAAGACAAATTGACGAACAAGCCTTAATGTACAGAGCATGAAACTGCGCACAAGTTACTCACTTTGGAACCTGTTAAATGCTGCACGCCGCGGGCATGCTGACTGGGCACCCGCGTGGATCGAGGCTGAGCCTAAGCCGGCTTACGACGTGTTGATTGTGGGAGGCGGTGGTCATGGTCTTGCTACGGCCTACTATCTGGCAAAGAATCACGGCATCACAAACGTAGCGGTTCTAGAGGCCGGTTGGATAGGCGGTGGCAATACCGGACGCAACACCACCATTGTGCGGTCCAACTACCTTTACCCCGAAAGTGCGCGGCTGTACGACTTCTCTCTGAAACTCTATGAGGGCTTGTCGCAAGAGCTCAACTACAACATCATGCTGAGTCAGCGCGGTGTGCTGACGCTTGCACATTCGCGGCACGATCTTGACGCACAAAGCCGCTGGGCCAACGCAATGCGCTGCAACGGAATTGACGCGGACTTGCTGGATGTTCACGAGGTGCAGTCGCTGGAGCCGCGGCTGAATTTCAGCGCCAGTGCGCGCTTCCCCATCTTGGGTGGCTTCATCCAGCGCCGTGGCGGATCGGCACGCCACGATGCCGTTGCTTGGGGTTATGCGCGCGCCGCCTCTGCGCTGGGCGTTGATATCGTGCAAAACTGTCCAGTGTCGGGTTTTCTCAAACAGGGCGATAGAGTGGTGGGCGTTCAGACGCCCCGAGGTCCAATCCGCGCAGAGCAAGTGGCGCTGGCTGTGGCGGGGCATTCATCGGGTCTAGCGGGTATGGCGGGCGCTGAACTGCCAGTCACAAGTTATGCGCTACAGGCGATGGTGAGTGAGCCAGTGAAGCCGGTGCTCAACACGGTGACGATGTCGCCATCACTGGCGGCATACTGGAGTCAGAGTGACAAAGGCGAGGTGGTGATTGGGGGTGGGCTCGACCACTTCCCATCGTATGCACAGCGTGGCAGCTTCGATGTGATGCAGCAAGTCGTGGCGGCCACAGCCGAGATGTTTCCAAGCTTAGGAAGGCTTCGCCTGTTGCGGCAATGGGCGGGCATTGTCGACGTCGTGGCCGACTCTAGCCCTATCATCGGCCCGACGTCGGTTCCTGGACTGGCAATCAATTGCGGCTGGGGCACAGGAGGTTTCAAGGCCATTCCAGTGGGCGGCTGGACTCTCGCGCATTGGTTGGCCACTGGACGGCATCACGCACTGGCCGAGCCTTTCCAATTAGATCGCTTTCACTCCGGCAGGCTGATTGATGAAGCTGCTGCTGCAGGTATTGCTCACTGAGGCTCAGGAAAATTTATCCATGATGCAAATTCAATGTCCCTGGTGTGGCCCGCGTGCTGCCAATGAGTTCCACTGTGGTGGCACCACCGCTATTTTGCGCCCCCAACTTGACTGTGACGATGCCACTTGGGGTCGCTATCTTTTCTTTCGCGAGAATCCCAAGGGTGCCCATGCCGAGCGATGGCGGCACACCTTCGGTTGCGGCCAATGGTTCAATGTTCGTCGCAACACCGTGAGCCACGAAGTGGATGCGGTCTATGGCATCACCGAGCCGGCACCGAGGAGTGAACCATGAGCGCTTATCGCTTGCCCGGCCTGGCTGGCGCTTGGATTGACCGTTCGCAAAAGTTGAACTTCAACTTTGACGGACGAACTCTCCAAGGCTACTCTGGCGATTCGCTAGCCTCAGCGCTGTTGGCAAGCGGTTCGGTGCATGTGGCCCGCAGCTTCAAGTTGCACAGACCCCGTGGTATTTTTTCTTGCGGCATTGAGGAGCCTAACGGCTTATTTGAATTTGGCGACGACGCTCGGCGCACACCCAATACGCGAGCCACTGAC
>CAJCCF010000225.1 GCA_903960845.1 uncultured Verrucomicrobiota bacterium
ATCCATCTACCATTTCCCCGGCCGCCGGATCGAGACGGAGCTGCCTGAATACGTGCTCCAGAGTGTGCGCGATCTGATCAGTGGCGAGTTCATCCAATTTGGTGCCGGCAGTACGACGCTGTCCGCTGAGGAGGAGGCGCGTTTGACGGGAATCATCCCGGCACTCATCGCTGCCGGACCGGCCCTGCGGCTGGTCGTCGGTGGTTATCCCGAACCGGGTGGCAACATGAAGCTGGAGGCCCAGCTGGCCCGGCAGCGCGCGGACCGGGTCGTGTCGTTTCTCGTCGGGCAGGGAACTCCTGCATCGGACATTCGCGCCATGGCGTTTGATCCCGTGCCTGCCGGTGATAAACATGCGCCGCCACAGCCTCGCTGTGTCGAGATTCTCATTCAGTAAACCTTGTCCATGAAGATCGAGTTTCCCGTCATCCACTCCGAATCACTGATCTACTTTTTGATCCATGGCGGCACTTTTGTGCTCGTCATGGGCACGCTGTTTTTCCTTCTCGGCCTCTTTTTCGGAGCCTGCACCTGGGGCCTTTACAAGCGGCGGTCAAAAGCCCTGAAACGAGACAATGAGGCTCAACGCCAGGAGATCGCCTCCCTGAAGCGCAAGCTGGCCGAGCAGACCCTGCGCCCCGCGATCAAGCCGCTGCCTGAGATGCCTCATCTCGTCAGGGAGCCTGCACCTGTCGCGAGCGATTTCATCAACGGAGATCCGTTTGAGTATCCGGCGCTAGCCGCTCTGCCCACGCCTCCCGGGGAGAGTCATGCGGTGGCTGCGGCCAAACGTCCGCTGCCCGTGGTGGCTGAGGCCGCTCCAGCCAGCCGGGGCAGGCCGCCGGCACGGAAATCTCCGACAATGGCCAAGCTGAAAAACGAAGCCCCCGTGCCGGCCGGGATGTTCATGGACAGCGCGCCTGCCGCCGATGAAGGCATGGAAGATGACGAACCGTTTGGCTTCCTTCTCGGCGAGCCGGAGGATTCCGCTCATCAGCCTGCGTCGAGCATTTCTGCTCTCACTGCCATCATCAAAGGCAGCGCCACGGCGGTGCTCGCGGCTGCACCTTCAATGCCTGAACCTACACGGGAATCTCCGCCGCAGGCACTGCTGCCGGAGGTGCCTGCGCCCCGCAATTCGCATGAGCACCTCTGACCCACGTTTTTCCGATATCGGCAACCGACTCGCCGGGCCCAGTGGCATTCAGGAGTTGATGGACGATCTCGGCGAAGCACTGTCGGTTCACCCCGACATGCGGATGCTCGGCGGTGGCCAGCCTGCCGCCATCCCTGAAGTGCAGGCCATCTGGAGGCAGCGCATGAGCGACCTGCTTGCCGACGGCACCGCGCTGGACAAGGCCCTGCTCAACTACGATCCGCCCGGCGGCAATCCGCTGTTTCGCGAGGCCATGGCGGGCTTTTTGAAGCGCGAATGCGGCTGGGATGTCACCCGCGAAAACATCGCCGTCATGCCCAGCAGCCAGAGCGCCTGCTTCCTGCTTTTCAATCTCCTCGCGGGTGACAGCGCCACGGGGAAACGGCGCATCCTTTTTCCCCTGCTGCCGGAATACATCGGCTACGCCAACCAGGCTCTCTGCGCCGGGCAATTCACCGCCGTCCTGCCGCGCATCGAGGAGCGCGGCGAGCATGAAATCAAGTACCGGGTCGACTTCGACCGGCTCCGCATCACACCGGACATCGCCGCCATGTGCGTCTCCTGTCCCACGAATCCGACGGGCAACGTCCTCACGCCGGACGAGTTCAGCCGGCTGCGTGATCTCGCCCGCAGTCATCACATCCCGTTCATGCTCGACAACGCCTACGGGCATCCGTTTCCGGGCGTCATTCATGGCGGCTTCCGCCCGGCATGGGAGCCTGGAATGATCTTCAGCATCAGCCTGTCCAAGCTCGGTCTTCCCGGCGTGCGCACCGCTGTCGTCGTCGCAGATCCGGCCATCGTGAAGGCGCTGTCGAACATGAACGCCATCGTCAGCCTGGCCAATGGCAACATCGGACAGGCCCTGCTCCTGCCGCTGCTGGCGAATAACCAATTGTTGAAAATAGGCAGCGATGTCATCCGCCCGTTCTACAAGCAGCGCTCCGACTTTGCCAAAGATGTGCTCAGCTCAGCCCTCGGAGATCAGGTCCCATGGGCGCTTCATGCCCAGGAGGGGGCCTTCTTTCTCTGGCTCTGGCTGAAAAACCTGCCCATTCCCGCCGCCGAACTCTACCGGCGTCTCAAGGCGCGCAAAGTGCTGGTCATCCCGGGTCATTATTTCTCCTTCGGCCTCGATCAGCCATGGAAGCATGCGGATGAATGCCTCCGCCTAACCTATTCCCAGCCGCAGCACATCGTGCAGGAAGGTCTGGAAATTCTGGCTGACGAGGTGAAGCGGGTGCTTGGGGTCTAACAGATGAGGCATGGCTAGGAGATGAGGCATGGCTAGGTCGGGCGCCTGCGGCGATTAAATATTCGCCTAATGTTTGGATTGTGAAATGCTGGGCGGAAATTGGCGTTAGATACGCATGATTCCCATGCGCCCACTCACTTTGATCTATGCACTCCTTTCGGTTGGTGCCGCTCAGGCTGCCAATGACACCAAGGCCCCCTCCCGCCAGATCGACGCCATCCTTGAGACTGACTGGAAGAAAAACAACCTGCACGGAAACCCTGCCACGGATGACAACACGTTTGTCCGGCGCATCTACCTCGACACCATCGGCCGCATCCCGACAACACGCGAGACCGACGAGTTCATCGCCTCCAAAGCCAGCGACAAGCGGTCGAAATTGATCGACAAGCTGCTGGCCTCTGAAGGCTACGTGCAGCACTTCTTCAACTACTGGGCGGATGTGCTGCGCGCGCAGTCGAATGGCAATCAAACCGGCCAAATCACTGGGGCTGCCTACACGAATTTCATCAAGCAGAGCCTGCGCGATAACAAACCGTACGACCAGTTTGTCCGCGAGATGATCGCCGCACAGGGAAAGGCCTGGGACAATGGAGCCATCGGCTATTACATGCGCGATCGCGGCATGCCGCTGGATAACATGGCCAGCACGGTCCGCGTGTTTCTCGGCACCCGCATCGAGTGCGCCCAGTGCCACAATCACCCCTTCGACAAATGGTCGCAGATGCAGTTCTACAAAATGGCGGCCTTCACGTATGGCGTCGAGACACAGGATTACAACGGAGGCACGATGGGGGAGGTGCGTGAACTTCTTCAGGAACAGGAAAAAGCCGTCCGCGATTCCATTAAAGAGCCTCAGCGTCCGAAGTACGTCAAAGGCATGGCCAAAGACGAATATGCCAAGCTTGAAGAAAAGTACCGTGCCGAGTCCAAAGAGGTGCAGAAAAAGCGTGAAGAGCTCCGCCTGAAACTGCGTAACGAGCAGCGCAACTTCCGCGAGCCGATCAGGGACATTACCGACACCATGCGCTACACCTCGGTGAGCCTGCGCGAGCGCAAACCAACCCTGCCGCATGACTACCAGTACACTGACGCGAAACCCAAGTCAGCGGTGGAGCCGGGCGCGATGATGGGACACGAGTGCATCACCCAGCCGGGCGAGACACCGCTGCAGGCCTATGCACGCTGGATGACGGGCAGGGATAATCCGCGCTTCACCACCGTGATCGTCAACCGCCTCTGGAAGAGAGCCTTCGGCCTGGCCCTGATTGAGCCGCTTGACGAACTGATGGACGCCACCGTGCCGGCGAATCCCGAGATGCAGCAGTATTTGGAGAAGCTGATGGTTGATGTGAAGTACGACATGAAGGCCTTCATGCGCGTGCTCTTCAATACCAGCACCTACCAGCGTCAGGTCACCCGTGAAGACATCGCGCCGGGCGTGGTTTATCACTTCACCGGGCCGCTGCTGCGCCGCATGTCGGCTGAGCAGATGTGGGACTCCTTTGTCACGCTGATCAATCCGAATCCCGACATGATCAATGCCGCAGCCCGCGAGCAGATGGATCAGCGCGTGCTTCAGGCCAAGAAGGTGGCCGATGGCGTGGATGCGCTCGAACCTGAGGAGATGCTGCGCGGCATCAAGATGGCCGCCGCCATCTATGACAAAAATCGCGAGCGCACGGATGCCAAGCAGAAGCTCTACCTGGAAGCCCGCACGGTGGCGAAGGCGATGCAGGAAAAGGTTGAAGCCATGAAAGGAGACGAGCGCAAGGCGGGTGAGGCCAAGCTTGCCGAACTCCGGAAAAAGGTGGATGCCATCCGCAGCGAAGTGAACACGATCCAGAATGAAGGCCGCCGCGTCTCCACAGCGGAGATCATCGTTCCGGGCCAGAAGAAGCTCTATCAAAAAGTCACCGGCAAACCATTCCAGACCGTGTCCATGAACACCAGGGGAGGCGGTGCCGATGGCGCAGCCCCGTCAATGATGAGCGGTGATAACACGACCATGATGGCTTATGGCATCAAGGCTGAGAAGGTGACCATTCCCGGCTATGACCGGAAAGAGCAGACCCCTGAAGAAAAGAAAGCCGAGGCCGAAAAGCGCGAGGCCGCCTACAGGGAAGAGGCTGTTTATTTCGGCATCCCCGAGAAGCAAATGAAGGACTACTTCCGTGCCCGTGCCGAGCAGTCCCGCAACTGGCTGCGTTCCGCTGAGGTGGAAAGCCCGGCACCGCGCGGACATTACCTGCGCGAGTTCGGCCAGAGTGATCGTGAAACGATCGAGAACGCCAACAACGAAGCCAGCGTGCCGCAGGCTCTCGCCATGATGAACGGGCAGCTTCTGCCGCAGATCCTCAGCAAATACAGCCAGCTCATGATGACCCTGAGCAAGGCCCCGTATCCTGATGACAAGGTCGATGCCGCCTACACCACCCTTCTTTCGCGCAAGCCCACAGCGAAAGAGAAAGCCACCTGGCTCAAGGCCCAGGACAGCGGCCTGAGCAGCACCGAGGATCTCATCTTCGCCCTGCTCAACACCCAGCAGTTCATTTTCATTCAATAACCAAGCCAACAACAAGCCAACACCGTCATGAAACAAGACCTCGCCACCAAACTCCTCCGCACCGGTGAAATCAGCCGCCGTGATTTTGCTGCCAAAACCGCTTCCTCGCTGCTTGGCGTGGGAATGCTTGGGAGCTCCCTGACCAGCAAGTCCTTTGCCGCGTTTGAGGGCTCATCAAAGCTCAAGCAGGTCGCCACGGCCAAGAACGTCATTTACCTCTACATGAGCGGTGGCCAGACTCATCTGGACACTTGGGATCCAAAGCCGGGCACGGCGACCGGCGGACCGACCAAGGCCATCAAGACCAGCGCTGACGGAGTCCGCCTTGCTGAAAACCTGCCGCTCACCGCGAAGCAGATGCATCACGGCACGGTGATCAACTCGCTCACCTCGACTCAGGGCGCTCATGAGCAGGGAAACTACATGATGCACACCAGCTACGAGTTGCGCGGCACTATTCGCCATCCGGCGATGGGGGCCTGGCTCAATGTGTTTCAGGGCGGCGGCAACAGTACGCTGCCGAATTTTGTCTTCATCGGCAATGACAGCCGCCATCCAGGCGCCGGTTTCTTCCCGGCTGCCAACAGCCCGCTCTACGTGAACAACCCGGAGAACGGTCTCAAGAACGTCAAGCTCCAGCCCGGCCTCACGGAAGACAAATTCCAGGCACGCATGAAGCTGGCTGATGAACTGGACCAGGACTTCCGCGGCACCTTCCCCCACCGCAATGTGAAGGCCTATGCCGAGATGTATGACGACGCGATCGCGATGATGAAGTCCGAAGACCTCAAGGCTTTTGACCTGACCGAGGAACCTGCTGATCTGCGCAGTGCCTATGGTCGCGAAGCCTTCGGCCAAGGCTGCCTGCTCGCCCGCCGTCTGGTGGAGCGCGGCGTGCGTTTCGTCGAGGTTTCTCTCGGCGGCTGGGACACTCACAATGCCAACTTTGTCCGCGTGCCGGAGCTTTGTGAGACACTGGACAAGGGACTGGCCACTCTGGTCGCCGATCTGCACAATCGCGGTCTGCTTCAGGACACGCTGATTGTTCTGACTTCCGAATTTGGCCGCACGCCTGACATCAATCAGAACGTTGGCCGTGACCACTACCCGAAAGCCTTCTCCGCCGTCATGTTCGGTGGTGGTGTCAAAGGTGGCTTCACCTATGGCAAAACGGACAGCGAAGGTCGTGAGGTCATCGAGGACAAGGTCAAGATTCAGGACATGAATGCCTCCATCGCCTTTGCGCTGGGCCTGCCGCTCGACCAGGTCATCTACAGCCCCAGCAAGCGTCCCTTCACCATTGCGGACAAGGGGCAGCCGCTCACGGGTGTGTTTGCCTGATCTGCACATCGGTTCCCCATTTGGGCAGCTCTCGGAGAGATCCGGAGCTGCCCTTTTTGTTAATCCAAGGCTCCCTGTTTCAGGCTTGACGCACCATTGGTTTGGCATTGTGAAGAAGAAGCTGGACAAACAGGAAAATTGTCCGTCCCAGGTGTGCCGGTGTTCGCTCATGACACGCCATCCAAATCTCAGATGGAGGCAGTTTCAGTTGGATGCCCAGGCTGGCAGGTTCTTCACAATGCAGTTTTTGTCAGCGACCTGGCTGGTTGATTTTTGCTGCTGGATTCAGCGCAAAAACGGCTTGAGGGCGTCAATTGGCACCTCTTCTTTTATGGTTCATAAAACGTTTATAAGCAACGAACTACAACGTGGAAGTTGGAATGGATCGAATACAATTTGGCTTACTGAAGTATTCTGCTGACGGAGAACGAATGTGACGTTCCTGTTTCGTTCCTCGCCTCAACAAATGGGCGTTCCACGGAATCAGCCGCCGATGTTCCGCAAGGAGCAGCCTGGCTTCCAGGGCCGTTTCAGGCTCTGCTCCAAAGGGCCTTTGGAGTTTCTTAGGGCAATGTGAATAACCTGTGAATTAATGTCGAAAAGTCGCTGCCGGCTTGTGAAAAATAAGATTCCGACGCCAGTGATTGATGGCTAGTCGGACAAACCCAACTGGGCCAGGCATTGCAGCAGGCTTTGGATCTGTTCCGGCTGGTGCGCAGCGGAGGCCGTGATGCGCAACCGGGCGCTGCCACGGGCGACGGTGGGATAGCGGATGGCCGGAATTAAGAAGCCTGATTCGAGGAGCCTGGCACTGGCTTCCATGGCGCGGGTTTCATCACCCATGATGCGGGGCACGATGGCGCTGATGCCTGGCGCGCCGGGACTTAATCGGCGGATGTGACCATGCAGGGTCTCACGGCGTCGATCTCCCTCGCCGCTGGTGACGATATCTAAGGCAGCCCGTGCGGCATGTGCCAGGCAGGGTGGGGGCGCCGTCGAGTAGATCAGGCTGCGTGCGCGATTGATGAGGAGATCGATGACCTGTCGCGATGCCGCCAGATAGCCACCGCTGAGACCCAGAGCTTTGCTCAAGGTGCCCATTTGAAGCTCAACCCGATTCTCAAGTCCAAGCGCCGCCGTCAACCCGCGGCCCTGCGGTCCGATCACGCCCACCGCGTGAGCCTCATCCAGCAGCAGCCAGGCACCATGGTGTTCCTTCAGTTCCACGATTTCGGCCAGAGGGCAGGCGTCACCATCCATGCTGAAAACCGCCTCAGTGACCACCAGCACGCGGCCCTTGGCGGTCTCCAGCAGCTTGCGCAGTTTTTCGAGATGATTGTGCGGGAAGACACGGATCGTCGCACCACTGAGCCGTGCGGCATCGACGAGGCAGGCGTGGCTGAGCTTGTCCAGAATGATGGTGTCGCCGCTGCCCACGAGCGCCGGGATCGTACCGAGAGCCACTGCGTATCCACTGCTGAAGGTCAGTGCCGCCTCCGTGCGCTTAAAGGCCGCCAGCGCGGCTTCCAGTTCAGCGTGCGGCTTCATGGTTCCGCATACCAGACGCGAGGATCCTGATCCTGCGCCATACAACTCCACACCTTCCTGCATTGCCTCACTCAGTTCCGCTGAGTCAGCCAGGCCAAGGTAGTCATTTGAGGAGAAATTCACCAACTCGCGGCCGCCGACCTGCACCAGCGGTCCCTGGGCGGAATCGAGCGTGCGCAGTTCACGCCAGAGGTGATCTGCCTTCAGTTGAGCGGCTTGAGACTGGAGATCCCAGCTCATTCCTTCAGCCTCCGCTCCACGATCTCATCTTTTTCCACGCCGAGAGCCAGCGCCTTCTGGTAGTGGAGCTTGGCTAAGGCGATGCTCGGCGGTTTTTGATCCACATACAGCAGCGCCAGGTTGAAGTGGGCGATTCCATATTTCGGGTTCAATTCAATGGCGCGCTCCAGCTCAAATTCAGCCGTGGCGTTCCAGCCAAGATTGCGCGAGGTGATCGCCAGATAATTGTGCGCATGGGCATCCAGCGGATCTTCGTGGATCGCACGCGTGAACATCGACATCGCCAGATAAGTGTCACCCTTGGCCGAGTGCAGCAGGCCCAGCGCATTCCATGACTGCACAAGAGAGGGATGGTAGAGAACTGATTTTTCAAAGCATTCGATGGCTTCCTTCACATGCTTGGACTGCTGCTCCACCGCGCCCAGATTGGCCCATGCCAGCGCGTTTTCCGGGTCCAGAGTCAGCATCTCCTTGTAGGCTGCGCGGGCGGTGGCCCAGTCCTTTTTGCCGAATGCTTCCGCCGCTTTTTTGGAAAGGATCATCGTGTCCGGCGGCAGCGTGCCACCCGGGCCGATCGGCACGCGCTGCAAGGGAGCCGTGAAGTCCTGGGCCTGCAGAGTCAACGGCAGGGTGAGAGCGAAGAGAAGGATGAGGCGGGTCACGGTTCCGATTGTCGACCAAAGACGGGCTTTCGCCAAGTCCGGTGATCAGGCGGAGAGTCTAACCAAGTGGTCTCAGAAAAGCATTTGCAAAGCCGCATGTTCGAGCGAACAGAGTTCACATGACTGGAACCCCAATCAAACTCACCGACCGTCAGCGTGAACTTCTGGAATACCTGCGCCAGCACCAGCGTGAGCAAGGCGTCATGCCGAGCACGCGTGACATTCAGCGGCATTTCGGTTTTTCCAGCCAGACGGCGGCCATGAGCCACTTGCGTGCGCTCGAGAAAAAAGGCGTTATTCAGCGCCATCCGCACAAGGCCCGCGCCGTTGTTTTCCCCGAAGATCTGGAGCGCGGCGAGATTGTCGACATCCCGGTCTATGGCAGCATTGCCGCCGGTTATGCCGAGATGCAGCAGCAGCATGCAGACAGCTCCATCACGGTGGATGCCGCCACGCTCGGTCTCAGTCGCAATTCCCGGGCCTTTGCTCTCAAAGTGCGCGGCGAGTCCATGATCGGTGCCAATATTTGCCCGGGTGACATCGTGGTGCTCGAAGTGCGCGAACCGCGGCCCCGTGACATCGTCGCTGCCCTGATCGATGGAGAAACAACTCTGAAGCGTTATGTCATCGAGAATGGTCAGCCTTTCCTCAGGGCCGAGAATCCCGATTTCCCTGATCTGGTCCCGGTGCAGGAACTTGTCATTCAAGGTGTCATGCAGACCCTGATCCGCCGGATGAACTGAGCGCGTATTGATGGTCCGTGACGGCCTCCGTGCACCGTTCGATCACGGGAAAATGATTTTGCGTATGATGCACTGGTGTTGTTCCGCGGCCTTGACCCATCCACAGGGCCGTACATTCTCTGCCATTCATGTTCATCTGCCGTCAAAAGCTGCTCCAATCATTCTGCGTGCTCATCCTCAGTGCGGCCAGCATCACCTGTGCCCGGGCTGAGGTGAATGCGTTCGGCGATTTCCTGCGCGACTTTCCCGCCGCCTACACGCTTCTGGGTCCATCATCCGGCACCAAAAATGATGAGCGGCGTTTTGCCCGTGTCGTTGAGGATTTGGCGAAACGCCTGAAACTGCCGCCGGAGCTGACCTTGAAAACCATCCCGGAGCTGGCGGAGAAACTCAGTCTGGATGAAAAAGCACCTCTCCTGGATCGGGCCCGTGCGGACTTTGTATGCAGGCAGTATCAGCAGGCCGAGAAACGCGCACTCCAGGCTGGCGATGCCGCCCATCGTGCCAAACCCCGCCGCTCTGCCGATATCAGCGTGTGCCTGCAACTTGCTGCATTGGCCGCACTGGAGCAGGAGCAGAATGATCCGGCTCTGAAATACATTCAGGTGGCGCAAGGCGAGACGGATCCCAAAAAAGACCTGCAAACATGGGCTCAGGTGCACAGCAGTCTCGCGCATATTCACTGGCGCAGTGGCCGGCCCGCAGAGCAGATCAAGGTTTTACGCCTCATCCTGAGCGAGTATTTGAATGCGGAGGGAATCACCCATCCCTACACGCTGTTTTATCACAATGAACTGGCCGCAGCGCTCTATGATGACCATCAGGATGCTGCTGCTGAAAAAGAGTTGCGGGAGATTCTGCGGATCACGGAAATGAACCATGGGCCGGATGATGCAAAGACGGTGTCGGTGCGCAAAAATCTGGCACGCATTCTCGAAAGTCAGGACCATTTTGATGCCGCCGAATCGGTCCGCCGCAGCGTCATCGAATCCCAGAAGCGGACGATTGGCGGTGACAGCCCTGTGACGCTGCGCAGCCGGGAGCAGTTGGTGCGGAACTTGTTTGAACAGCGTCAGTTCACCGAGTGTGAGAGCGAGTCGCAGAGCCTGCTGGAAGTCAGCCGGCGCGTGCTTGGCGCGGATGATTTGATCTCGCTGTCCTGCCGTTTGAAGCTCGCCCAATGCCAGCGCGAGCAGGGGCAGCTTGCCGAAGCTGAGAAGTTGTTGCGGTCACTGCTTGAAGATGAAGTCAAGTTGCTCGGGGTCGACGATCCAGAGACGCTTGGCACCGCTCATGATCTCGGCATCTGTCTGAATGCCCGGCATGAGTATGCCGATGCGGTGAAGGAATTGAAACCTGTGCTGGATGCCCGGATTCGATTGCTGCCGACTGATCATCGGGACACGCTCGACACCCGCAGCCAGCTGGGGATTGCATATCAAGGCACAGGTCAGATCGTGGAAGCCGAGCTTGAGTTTCGTGCCGTGATGAAGGTGCTGACCCGAATGCTCGGACCGCAGCATCCCCGGACAGTGATCGCCACGCAACGAGTCACCGACCTGCTGAACCTGCCTGAAGCGAAAGCGCTCATGATCAGCAATGCCAGGGCGCAACTGGCCAAGGCCATCAATGACTTCGGACGCGAAGACTCTCGAACGCTCAACATCCAGCTCAGCCTTGCCGGTGCCTTCATCAATCAGGGGAAGCATCAGGAGGCAGAGAGGGAGTTTTTTCAGGTCCATGCCAGCCTCACACGTTCGCTGAAAGAGGAGACCCCGCAGAGTCTGCTGATCCTTCGTGAAATCGGCAACTGCGAGCTCAATCAGAAGAAGTGGCCGGAAGCGGAAAAGATGTACCGCCAGGTTTTGCGCAATCAGAGAATTCTTCTTCAGTCCGCCGATCCCGAGCTTCTCCAGACACTCTATCTTTTGGGGCTCTGCTACGGGCAGCAGGGCAAGATGGATGAAGCGCGGCCTCTTCTCGAAGAATGCCTCGCCGGAACCGTGAAAGTCGGCGATATCAGCCCTGCTTTTGTCACACAATTGAAGAGCGTGCTTGATCAGGTCATTCAGATCCAGCGCAAGCCGAAGCCTGAACAGTCGGACCCGGCACCAGGCAAGCCAGACGCGCCCCCAATGGCTGCCACGATCACGGCTCCTCCAGGCTTGATTCCAAGCGCTCCCACGCCCGTTTCCGGCACTGCTCCAATCCCCCAGGCGGGTCTGCCTTCAGAGGCTCTGCAAACGATCAACAAGCCTTTGCCATTCAAACCGTGAACAAACTCTTGGATCGGGTTGGCCGCGTCTTGAATGACCGCAACATGGGTTATCTCCCCTGAATCCGCGCCAGCAAGTCGGCGGCATCCTGAGGTGAGACGACACTCTCCATGCCTTCGGGCATCAGCGAAGTTGGCAGGGTTTTCATGGATTGAATCCCGGCTCTTGGGAAAGGCATTTCAACGCCGCCGGGCAGTCTCAAAGTGATCGCGCCCGGCGTCTCCGTCGCGATGAGGCCGGCGATCACACTGCCATCCTTGCCGGTGATCTGGGTGGCCGCATTGCGGAGTTCGACCGCGCGGTTCGGATCAAAGATGGCCTCCAGAATTTGCTCCACGGGTTTGGCCGCGACCGTGGCCAGATCGGGTCCGACTTCGACACCGAGTTTGCCGAGTTTGTGGCAGGCGATGCAGTTCTTTTGAAACGCCACCTCACCACGTTTCGCATCGCCGCGCAGACCAGCGACCGCGGCGATGTAGCGTTGCACGACTTTCTGGCGGTCTGGATTGGAGTTCGTGATCACCGGCACCTGCGCCACGATTTTGGCCCCGTTTTTCTTGGGAAACCATGTGGCCAGTTCATCGGGATGGATGTCTTCGCTGCCGGCAGCCACCAGGGCCGCGCCGCGCACCTTGGGATAACCAGCTTTCATCAGGGCGATCAATGACTCAGCCTTGTCGCCGGCCAGGAGATGCGCTGTCCAGGCCGCCTGCAGTCGCACATTCAGCGGCTGGTTTTCGGTGCCTGCCAGCTTTTGCAGGTCCTGGACTGCGGATTTGTCAGCTTTCTCCAGCAGCAGCCGTTGGGCGGTGTCGCGTTGCCAGCGGTTCGGTGATTGAATTCCGCTGACTGCGGGTTTGGTTTTTTCAGCCGAACGAACGATGCGGTAAATGCGCCCCATCTTTTCACCGGCGCGCAGATTCAGGCCCTTGGCGATGTCGGCAGGAATCCACTCCGGATGCTCCAGGACGAGGCGATACATGTCCACAACGTACAGCGCGCCATCGGGTCCGGTGCGCGCCATGCTTGGGCGGAACCAGTTGTCGGCACTGGCGATGAACTCGCTGCCCGTGTCCTCAGGATGGCGGTGGCTGGTGATCGGCAGCCTGGTGTGATCGAGCACCTCACGATGCACGAGATTGTTCGCAGGTTCACAAACGAGCAGGAGTTCTTCATGCCCGTCATGCCATGGGATCGGCGAGCAGCCGGAGGTCAGGGTGTTGGTCGCGCTGGCCCAGTTGAAACGGCGCAGCGGCGGACTGACGGGATACACGGCCTTCTCGTCATTGATGGTGGCGCGCATGGTTTGCACCACGCGCTCCGGATGTTTTTCCAGATAGCGCATCGGCAGGTAATAGTGCCAGCCGATGATGCTGTTGTTGTTGCCGAACCAGTTGCCATAATCATCCCGCCACTTGCCATACTGGCTGCGTCCGGCCTCGATCTCAAACTCACCGGTCACGGGATGAAAGCGGAAGTCATTGGTGGCGAGCTTGATCTTTTTTCCTGTTTTCTGCACCACGATGTCGCCGCCGCTGTCGCCGTTGGCACCGTAGAGCCAGCCGTCGAGTCCCCAGCAGAAACCATTGACGAGATGCTGCGGATTGCCGGCGGTGAAACCGGTGAACCATGCTTCACGTTGATCGCACTTGCCATCGCCATCCGTGTCTTCGGCATAAAAAATATCAGGAATGCTGGAGACAAAGATTCCGCCTTTCCAGAAGGCGAGCCCGGTCGGGTGCTTGAGGCCATCGAGAAAGAGCGTGGCCTTGTCATAAATGGAGTCGCCATTGGTATCCTCAAGGATCTTGATGCGGCCGTACTGCAGGTCGGAGACTTTGCCCTGACCGGTTTTGCCATCGTTGGTTTTTTCACCGGGCGCGAAGGGGTAGTCGCCCATCTCCACCACCCACATTCTGCCGCGTGCATCCCAGTCCACATACACGGGATCCTGCACCAGGGGTTCATGCGCCACGAGTTCGATCTTGTAGCCAGGCTTCACTTGAATGGCCTTGAGTGAATCCTGCGGCGACATCGGCGCCGGGCCCGGCACGCGCAGCAGTTCGGAGGCTGGGATGCGCCTGGAGCCATCGGCTGAGATAAGCACGTTGTCTTTGAAGGCCGCTCCGGTGGGTTTGCCTGCGGCATCAGCGATCAAGGGCAGGCTGTTGGCATCGCCCGCGCGTCCTTCACGCAGCACATTCGACCAACCGCGCGCCCATTGGACGTTTTTTTTCTCGACCGGGTTGAAGAGGTACACCGCGTAGCCCTGCGGATGGGACACCACAAGATCCTCATGACCGTCACCATTGAGATCGGCAAAAATAGCGCCGCCCTGTTTGGCCAGTTCCGGAATGGGCGCGAGCCTGGCGGCTTCTTCCAATGTGAGGGCCGGGGCCGTGGAGCAGAGACAGAGGAGAAGGGCAAGACTGCGCATGAACTACCTACGTGGCGATCTGCCCACCTCTACGCCCGGAAATCATGAGCTACTCAGCCTGCCGGAGATAGGCGGCCAGGTCGGCGACGTCCTGTGCGGTCATGCCGAGCATCGTGGCACTCATCATGAGGGAGCGGTCCATCTTCCTGCGGCTGGCGATTCGATCTTTGGACACGAACTGCGTCAGGCCACCCATGCTGCGGACGATCAGGATGTCTCCTTCCGTCAGCACCATGCCGTGAATTTTGATACCATCCTTGGTGATGATCTCGGTTCCTTCAAAACCGTGCGCGATGTCCTTGCTCGGCTCCAGGATGGATTGGGCAATGATGTCGGTCGGCTGGCTGAGACCCCAGCCTTGGAGGCTTGGACCAAATTCAACACCCTGATGGTTGAGTTGATGGCACATGACGCAGCGGACGACGAGCGAGGTGCCCTTCTTGGGGTCGCCCTTCAGTTTGAGCACTTCATCCAGTTTGATCGTGCTCGGAACAGCGGCCGGAGTTTCGATGGTGACGAGCTTCGCGGCATCTGCATCAAAGATGCCCTGCTTCTTCATCTCAGAGGCGATGCCATGGGCGGCCCAGTCATTGGTGCTGCGATGGATCAACCACCACATGGCGTCCTCATGGATGGGGCTCTCCTTGTCTTTGGCGGCAGCGAGCACGGCGTGCGCAGCGCTGGCATCTTCCGTGAAGGCCAGGGTGTCGAGCGCGAGTTTACGCTCAGCTGTGGAGAGTTTCGCGCTGGATGCACGCAATTGCAGATCAGGCACAGCGGCGGCGGGATGCAGTCTCCAGGTGAGATTGGCAAACTTGTCCGACCACGCGAGCGCATCACCATCCATGATCTTTTTCAGCACCGCCCACAGCTCAGCCTCTTTGCCCGAGCAGCCGATGCCCCAGGCTTCAAGGTAGGACCGGTCGGTACCGTCGTAGCGTTTCGCTAGTTCGACGAGGATGTTGCTGCTTTGCGCCAGTGGCACATCACGCATGGCCACGGCCACTTCACGGCGCACGGCGGGTGATTCGTCATGCGCCATCGTGCTGAGGAGATCAATCAAATCTGAATGAGCGGCACGCAGGGCGCGCAGAGCCACGAGGCGCTTGCCGGCATCATCCGACTCCAGCCAGATGCGCACGCGCTGCGTGCCAGACTCACCGAGTTGAGCCAGCAGCCAGATGGCCCGCGCGGCGATGTGGGGGTTGTTATCTTCGAGCAGCGAAGACACCGGTTTGATGGCTGCCGCGCCCTTGTCTTTGAGCTTGGTGAAGGCCGCATGACGCACATTGGTCGCGGGCGATTTCAGTGCGGCGATCTGTCCCGCCACGGTATCCAGCTTGAGGCTTGGAACCTTGGGTTTGAAACCTTTTGGGGCCACGCGGTAGATGGTGCCGCTGCATGTCTCATCCGTGTCCTGGTGGCCGCCTGTGCGTTTGTCGAACCAGTCGCTGATGTAGATCGCGCCATCCGTGCCGACGCACACGTCGCTGGGACGGAAGAGAGTGTGTCGTTCATCAGACATGTTGTTGGTGCCGCCGACGAAATCGCTGCCCTTGAAGATGCCTGTCGTGTTCGTGGTGCAAAAATCAAAGCGCTCCAGCTTCATGCCTGCGCCGTCGGGTTTCGGCAGATAACCAAAAACAATATTGCGTCCGGTTTCGCAGCTCAGGAGCAGGCCGTTCCATTTTTCACCCAGGGCTCCATTTTCATAGAAGCACATGCCGGTCGGGGCGCCGCCGCCATAGACATCACCTGCCGGGATGCTGCCCGGATCATTCTGACGCCATTCCGCCAGCGGGATTGTCTGGCCCGGACGCTTGTCCGCGCGCCATTGACGTTTGCCATCGCTGGAAAAGAAACCAAAGCTGCCGCCTTCGATCAGGTGACTCACGCGGCAGGCCGGCGGATCGTCATTGTCATTCAGGAACATGTCACCAAAGGAGTTGCGGACGCCTTCATAGCTGTTGCGGTAATTGTAGCCGAGGATGCGCACGCCGTGGCCGCTGGGCTCCATGCTTGCGGTGAAGCCGCCGACATAGACATGGCCGTCATCGCTCTTTTCACCCGCATAGGGATTGTTCAGGTAAGCGCCGCCGATGCGGAAGGTGTTGCCGCTCTTGTCACTGAATTTGGCTCCACAATTGCCGTTGCTGAAATACCAGCGGCCATCAGGACCGGCATAGATCGAGTGCAGGCTGTGATCGTGCTGCGGTTGCTCGAAACCGGTGAGCAGCACCTCGCGTTTGTCGATGGCGGGATCAAACTTCAGGTCACGATTCACATCGGTGTACATGATGATGTCAGGCGCATCGGAGACGACCACCACGTTGTCAAAGACCGCCACGCCCATCGGACATTCCAGCTCCTTCTCACGAACAAACACATGTGACGAGTCAGCCCTGCCATCGCCATCCGTGTCCTGCAGCACGCGGATGGCATCTCCCTCGCGACTGCGTCCGCTGTGGCGGCGGTAGTTGATGCCTTCAGCCACCCAGATGCGGCCTGCGGCATCCACATCCATGTTGGACGGATTGAAAAGCATGGGTGAGGTGGCCCAGACCGTGATTTCCAGGCCTTCGGGCACTTTGAACATGCTCGTGTCCAGATGCGCTGGCGTCACCTTTGCCGCATCGAAGGCCGGTGCCTGCAGGTCGGGTGCAAAGGCAGGCTTGCCGGCTTCAAAGACCTTCTGCTTCGCCGCC
>CAJCCF010000226.1 GCA_903960845.1 uncultured Verrucomicrobiota bacterium
AGGATGGCGAAGCGCGGATGGTCGACGTTTCGGGCAAAGAGCCCAGCGACCGTAGGGCCGTCGCGCGGGCGGTCGTGCGAATGCAGCCGACTACCGCAGCAGCCGTCTCTATTCATCGTTGTGGCAGCGTTTGCCGCTCTCACGCTCAGCGCAAACGAGCATGGCATGATGGGCATCCAACTTCACCCGATGAGCAAAATCGAGTGGAGGGCTGGGCCTCCCTCGCTGCCGAAAGGCGCACAGATCGCCGTGCTGGAGGGCGATCCGACCAAGGAGGGGCCGTTTGTGTTTCGTGTGAAGGTTCCAGACGGCTATCGCATCCCTCCGCACACTCATCCTAAGACAGAGCGGGTAACGGTCATCGCCGGGACGTTTAATATTGGCATGGGCGAAACCTTTGATCAGAGTGCCACACAAGCCATGCCCGCAGGCACCTATGGATTCTGGGAATCCGACATGAAGCACTTTGTCTGGGTGAAAGGTGAGACTGTTGTGCAGTTTCACGGCATGGGGCCGTGGTCGATTCAATACTTCAATCCCGCTGACGATCCCCGGAACCAGAAATAGCGCCCCATGCTTCTAGCATGGGCAGGATTGAAGCGGATTGCGCCAATCCACGATTTGTGGCAGAAGCCATGCAATATGAAGATGCGCGACAGCGGAATGCCCGAGGAGGCTTATTGGGAAACTTTACTGGATGCGCCCCTCATTCTCGACCGGCTCGGCGTGGATGGTTCCCTGCGGGATGTGGTCGAGCTGGGTTGCGGCTATGGCACGTTTTCATTGCCTCTGGCGCGGCGCATCACTGGCACTCTGACGACGGTGGACATTGAACCCGAGATGGTGCGCCGCACCTGCGATCGGGCCGCAGCCGAAGGTGTGACCAACATCCATTGCCACCTTCGCGACGTGATGAAGGTGGGATTTGGAGTTCTCGATGGATCGCAGGATACGGCGCTGCTTTTCAACATTTTGCACTGCGAGCAACCCGTGACACTGCTCTCCGAAGCGGCGCGAGCCGTGCGGCCCGGCGGCAGCGTGCTGGTGATCCACTGGCGGCACGACCCAGCCACTCCACGCGGCCCGGCACTCGACATCCGCCCGCTGCCTGAGCAAATCATCGGCTGGGCAGAGCAGACGGGTTCTCTCAAGCTGGATGTCGATGCTTTTGACCTGCCTCCCTGGCACTATGGGATGAAACTGCGGCGTGTGATTGCATAGAGCTTGGCATCTTGCGGCTGGTGGGCAGTCCGGTGTTGATGATTGAAACGAAAAGCCGCCTGCGAGGTGAATCACAGGCGGCTCCGGGGGCTTCCAGCGTGTTTAGTGCTGCGTGCAGTGGCGCAGTGCGCCGCCGCAGGATTTGCACACATGCTTGGTGAGGCTGCCGGTCTTCATCATGGCGATGACCTGGTTCTCACAATCCGGGCAGGACATGCGGCTGGCGTCACGCAGGGTGACGATGCCTTTGTTCCCCGGCCCGTAACCTGTGGACGGTGCCTTGAAGTGGATGGTGCCGCACTTGTCACAGCTCACGGCGGCTGTGGGTGTGGAGGACGGAGCCTGGCAGGATGCGAGGAGCAGCGTGCCGATGGCGGCGAGTCCGAGAAGCGCGGTGCGGATGAGTTTGGTTTTCATGGTATGGATGCGTTTGGTTTGTGTTTGGTTTTCGGAGCGAGCGACTGACCCGCCCTCATCGTCTGCAACTCCATCTCCGCGAGAACCCCTCCACCTTCACAATCCGCGCCTCATGGAGCGCAAGATCAGCGCGTCACAGGCTGCCGTCGAGCATCTGACGAAGCATCTGCCGTGCCCGATAAACCCGCACTTCCACCGCCTTGACGGAACAACGCAACGCCGTGGCGATCTCGGCCTGGCTCATCTGCTCGACGGCGAACAGCAGCAATGCCTCCCGCAGTTCAGCGGGCAGCCGCTCGATGGCCTTGTTCACCAGCGCCGCCTTTTCGTTGAGCGTGGCGGCATCGTCCGGCGTGAGTTGTGCATCGACCGGATCATGCGTGAGATTACCGTCTTCATCCTCCATCGGCACGGTGGGATGCCTGCCTTTCCAGCGGGCATGACTGCGGGCGAGATTTGAGGCGATGTGAAAGAGGTAAGTCGAGAAAGCGGCGGCGGGCTTGTAGCTTTTCCGGCTGGTGTAGAGGCGCACGAAGGTTTCCTGCGCGAGATCGGTGGCCGTGGCATGATCTCCGACCATGCGGAGGAGGAAGGAGGCCACTCGATCCCGCCAGCGGTGCATCAGCTCGTTCAATGCCAGATCCTCGCCAGCGGCGAGCTTCTGCATGAGCGGGATGTCTTCCTCGTCTTGATAGCTCATGAGCGGCACGCGTGGTTTAATGCCCGTGGCTGACGGGTTCCGCCGCCGCGCCGATGACCTGCGGCAGCATGGCATCGAGATACTGGCGTGCCTGGGACTCGGACATGAGTCCTGCTGTTTGATGCAGGTGCCGCAGGAGTGCCTTCTGACATTCGACGTGAACGGCGGCCTGCTCCTGCAAGGCGGCATCAAGCTCCGGCGAGGACAGGTTTCCTTGAGCAGCGAGCTGGCTGAGCTTCTTCCTGGCTGTCATCACTTTCATGCACAAGGCCTCGCAGGTGGGCTTGTAGGCGAGGTGCTGGGCTTTGACCTTCGCAAACTGAGTGTCGTCGAGCTTGAGTTCCTGGTGCAGCCATTCCAGCTCGGGCAGCATCGTCTCGCCATCATGGGAGGCGGCGTCCAGTCGGGTGCCGCACTGGCATTGATTGCGCGTGATGAAAAAGGCCGCCGTGGAGGCTGTAACGGCAAGAAGGAGAATGATAAGTCCGCGTTTCATTGCTGGGTGGCGAGATGCGCTGGATGCAGTGGATTGATGGAGGCGAAGTAAGCCGTGCGCTGGGCGGATGCGCTGCTCTCTCTCACGGTAAGACCGCCAAGACCCGCGCCAAAAACGAGCATCACCGCGATGACGGCGACAGCAGGCGCGGGCCTGGAAATCCAGAGGAACAACGCATCCGCAATCTCACGCCATCCGCCAAGAGCGGACGCCGGGGAAGCCACGGAGACACGTTCCCAGACCTCGCGGTTGAAGGAGGCAGGCAGTTCAATTTTGGGATGAGACTGGCGGATGAGGGAGTCGAGTTCGTGATCGTTCATGACGCGGAAAGATGTCGGATGATGGGTGGAAGATCAACCCGCCAGGTCATCCGTTCCTGGCGGGTTGCTGGTGTGCAGGCGGGTTAGTTCGCGCACTGCTTGCGCTCGGCGGCGGAGCAGCTTTTGCCAGCATGTGGGACGGCGCAGCCGGTGTTGCACACGATGCTCTTGTTCACCACGATGCCGTTTTTGATGCCGTTTGTGGTGTAACGGGTCTTGCTGTCACAGCAGGACTTGAAGGCAGGGGCCGACGAGGATCGGGCGGGGGTGTTGAATCCAGGAGGCAGGCCTTTCCAGGGATTGGCGCTGGCACTGGTGGAACTGAAGCCGACGAGGATCGTGACGGCGAGGAGGGCGAGTTTCGTTTTCATGGTTGGGTTTGCTTGGGTTGGGTTGAGGACGCTTTGAGTGGCGTTCATGGGGTGCAACTCCGCCTGCGCGTGAACCCCTCACGCTTTTTGATCAAAA
>CAJCCF010000227.1 GCA_903960845.1 uncultured Verrucomicrobiota bacterium
CGATGGGTGATGAGGCTCCAGACGATGTCCTCGTAAACTTCCCGCCATTCGGATCGCAGTCGCGGATCGGGCGCGGGGCCTTTTTGCACCCGGTTTTCGATCTCTTGCTGGATGGTGTTGGCGTCGGGAATGACGTGATTGAGCCAGGTGACGAGACGCAGCGGTTTGGGTGCAGTGGGCTCTACGATTTGATCTTTGGGCGTTAATCGGTTTTCAAACCCTGAGCGCAAGTCCGGCAGGAACGAGTCCCGCTCAGTGGACAGCGGCTCGCGGTTGAGGAAGCGGAGGAAGAGCTGTTCCAGCAATGCCTCGGGTGATTTTGCCTCCACGGCCAGATCGGCCAATTTCGACTTCCAGGAGGCTCGGGACAGGGATTGGGTCAGCGTGCCGTTTTCCAGGATGCCGGGCTGCAAGACGTTAGATTCGCTTTCGCGGACAAAGACGGGTTTTTGGCGGGCACCGTTCCAGCCGAAGGCCTCCAGCACGTTCACCACGGCCTGCGCACGCGGCAGGGCGAGGCTGGGGCGGTCGCGTTCGTTGTTGAGGCTGGCGAACATCCAGGCCCGATGCGGAGAACCGAGATCCTGCCGGTTTTGCAGAGTCTTCAAGCCGTCGTGAACAAACGTCATGGGCTCGGAATCAATGGCAACTCCGGCGGCAGCGTGCAGCGAGTCCACGATCTGCTCGGCAGTGAGGCGTCGCCGCCCTGGCGCGTGGAAAAAGCGCTCTTCAGGGCCAGCGGAGGCCAAATTCTCGATACCTGCCTCACGTTGATAGGCCTGCGAGGTGACGATGAGCCGGATGATGTGCCGGACTTCATAGTTCGCGGCCAGCAACTCGTTGGCAAGCCAGTTCAGCAGCTCCGGGTGGCTCGCATCATGGCCTTCCCAATCCTGCACCGGCTCCACGAAACCCGCGCCCATGAGCCGCTTCCAGATACGGTTCACGATGACGCGGTGAAAGCGACGATTCTCCGGCGAAGTGATCAGGGCGGCGATGCGCTCTCGAGTATCCTTCGGATCTTCGAGCAGCGCATCGAGACCCCCATTTTCCGCCGCGCCAGTCACTGCGGCAAAGGGCCAGACTGGCATCACGGGTTCGTTGGGTTTCAGCGTCACGCGGATCAGAGATTCGCGGGCCTTCTTTTCAAAGAACGCCGCAGGCACCCGGCTGGTCTTCGGCACCGTCACGGTCTTGCGCTCCAGCATCGCGGCCAGGGAATAGAGATCGCGCTGCTTCGTGCTGTGATAAGGCGAGTCATGACAGCGTGCGCACTGCAACTCCACGCCTAGAAACGCGGAGGCGATGATGTGTCCCTTCGTCGCGAAAGGCGCATCGTTTTCCGCCGCCTGCGCAAACCCGGCGCTGCCTCCGTGAGCGGCGTCGCCACGCATCATCAGGAGCTCCGTGACCATGCGGTCGAGCGGCTTGTGGTCGCGCAGAGAGTCGAGCAGAAACCAGCGAAACGGGCCGGTGCTGTTGAGCGAGGCATTGATCAGCGTGGGGTTCTCCGCCAGCGCATCCAGCCATTCGCTCATCGCATGATCCGCGCAGCGTTCGTCGGCCAGCAAACGATCAATCAGCTTCGTGCGTTTGTCAGGAGACGAGTCTGCGAGAAAGGCGGTGACCTCCTCAGCGGCAGGCGGCAGGCCGATGATGTCGAGATAAAGGCGACGGAGAAAGGCCACATCAGAGGTGACGGGCGTTTTGGCGAGTTTGGATGCATTCACGGGCGGTGAAGGCCATTGAGCACCGTCGCGAATCCACGCTTCCAGCCTCGCGACCTGCTCTTGAGTCAAACGATCGCCCGTGGGCGGCATGACTTGGTCTTCGTCATCGGAGCGAACGCGCTTCAGCAGCTCACTCGCGGCCGGATCATGAGGAACGATAGCGGGAAGCTCCGAGTCCCCTGCCCGCAGAGCAGCCTCGCGTGCATTCAATTTCAGCCCGCCCTTGTCCTTCTCGCCGTGGCAGCGGAAGCATTGCTCGCGCAGGATCGGCAGAACTTCGCCGTGGAAGGTTTTGGCTGCTGCCGAGGTGGTCGCGCTCGTCGCGAGTGCCTTCTCGATCTTCGCGTTGATGAAGGCATCCACCGGATGGCCTTGGCGCGGCGGTGGAGTCGCTGGGTGCTGCTTCACCCATGCCTTGGCAATGGCATGTCGCTTCTTCCAGAACGAGTCGCGGGACTTCGCGGCTTCACGTCGATTGGCATCATCCAGGCGGGCCAGCAAGGCTTCGATTTCAGCGAGCGCGGGCTCGATCTTCGCATCGGTCAAAGGAAGCTCCGGTTTACTTGATGCACGCAGGATGGAGAACGCATCGCGCCCTGCCGATTCGATGGCGACACAAACTTCGCCCGTGTCCGTGCGCATGTTTTTCCCTCCGACGATCAACTCCAGCACCACTCGCGAAGAGGACTTTTGTGGAGGTGTCGCCACCATGCCAAAGACCTCTTGTTGCTTGTAGCCCTTCACCCGCACACCGGGATGCGGTGGCTCGGCCAGCGGCGTGAGCGGGTCAAAACCATTTTCGCCATTGCCGACGGCGGGTTTGGTTTCAGCGATCAATTTGCCATCCACCCACAAGCGAGCGAGTCCACGAGTCCGCAGCAGCAGGCGGTGATATCCCGACGGCATTTTCACATCACCCGCCATTCGCATCAGCACAGGGGCCGCCCACGCTGAGCGGATGCCCCAGTTATCGTATCGCAGCGGCAAACGAGGCAGCAAAAAGGTGTCGCCCGACCAGCGCAGCATCTCCTTGGGCAACTCCAGCGAGTTCGGCCAGCGATTGGAGACGCTGTGGCCTTCATTGAACTGCACCAGCACCTTGCCCTCGTCGATTTTCCCCATCTCCGGCATCTTTGCCACCTCTGGCAAGACCACCTGCGGACCGTCCTTTCGGCGACAATGTTTCGCGATCTCCGCATCGCTCAGCGCACGACGATGAATCGCCACGCCGTCCAGAAATCCTGTCAGGCTGTTGCCAGCACTGCCGCCCAGCGACGAGCCGATCCAGACATCGTCATCATCCACCACGGGAGCATTCGTGGTGGCTCCGTCCACACTCCAGTTTCCATCAGTAACCACTCCATCGATCCATCCGCGCATCGTTTCCGGCTTACCAAACTCGTAGGCCACGGCCACATGACGCCAACCCGTTTTGACCTCAAACGAGGCTTTTGAATTCCACAGATGCCAGGTGTTGCCTCCACCGGGCGCTGGAGCACTGGCAAAGAGAAAACTCAGATGCGCCAGCCCTTCGCTGCCACCGATGACCCGCAGCGACCAGTTCTGATTGTTGCGGGCAAAGTGCGGCGAGTTCGTGCGGCCCTTGCCGATCAAATACACCGGCTGCCCAGGACCGATCTTGTCCACCTTCACCCACGCCTCCAGCGTGATGGCATCGCCATTCGTGAAATCGAACGGACTCTGCACTCCAGAGTCCTTGATCTCATATCGCGAGCCTTTGCCCTTCAACTGAATCGCCGTGTTGTTCGTCTCAAAGTCCGGAAACTCCGGCGGCCTCGGCCCCGCCTGATCTCGCACCACGTTGCCAACCGTAATCAATGGAGCAGACTCCTCCTGACCAAACTCCAGTTGCAGCACCGGCTTGGAATCATCCGCATAAAGTCCAAGACCCAGGCCATGGAAGAGGGCGATCAGCGCGAGTGTGGTTCTCAAAGTCATACGGATTGAGCGCGGAGAGGTTGGACGACATTGCGATAGCTCTCGCGCAGGAGCGTGATGTCCGTCTCGATGGCGAGGTGAGTGAAACCGAGCGCTTGCAGTTCGGCGAAGTCATCCGTTTGGCGACAAAACATCCCGCAAGCTTTGCCGAACTGTTTGGCAGCCGCTGCGACCTCCTTCAGGCAAGCGGCAAAGTCGAGATTCGAGCGTTCGGGGTAGGATTGAAGCTGGAGTTTCAAATCCATCTGCCCAACAAAAAGCACATCCACCCCCTCCACCGCAGCGATGGCACGGGCGTTCTGCACGCCTTCGATAGTCTCGATCTGCGCGTAGAAGACAGGAGTCGGCATGTCGCGGTGCAGCCCGTATTGAAAACCCCGCACCATCCCCGCCAGACCACGATCACCACGCGGCGGATAGCGCATGGCACGCACGCAAGCCTCGGCTTTCTCAGCGGTGGAAACCATCGGCACCATGATGCCAGCAGCGCCCCAATCGAGTGAACGGGCGATCTGCTCTGGATGCGGCGCACCGACACGCACGATGGCCGCCGCATGGCGAATGACCTGAATCTGCGGCAGCACCGCCGACTCCGTGCCGCAGCCATGCTCAAGATCGATCAGCAGCCAGTCAAAGCCGCTGGCATCGGCGAGCTCGGCGATGACGGGAGAGCCGGTCTGGAGCCAAGAGCCAAGTCGGAGAGTGGAGTTGGGAGGAATGGAGGACATGAAAGAGGCCGTAGAATGGTGGTAGTAGAATTTAAAAACAGAATACAGAGGAGGAGATAAAATCAGGGGTCAGATAATTCTACTGTCCCCATTCTACTGCCTATCATCAGGCAAGTTTGGTGTAAGGCCGCCCTTCGTTTTGGTCGATGCGCTCTGGGCGGCCCATGTGTGGATAGATCAGCCGGGTGTGATCAATGCCTAGCAGATGCAGGATCGTGGCGTGGAGATCGTGGACGTGGAGGCGGTCTTGCACGGCGTAGAGGCCGAGTTCGTCAGTAGCGCCATGGGTGCGGCCGCCTTGCACGCCGCCGCCAGCCATCCACATGGTGAAGCCGGTGGGGTTGTGATCGCGGCCATCGCCTTTTTCACTCATGGGCGTGCGGCCAAACTCGCCGCCCCAGATGACGAGCGTCTCGTCGAGTAGGCCGCGTGATTTGAGATCGGCCAGCAATCCGGCGATGGGTTTGTCCACGGAATGGCAGAGCTGCGAGTGCTTGGCCTCGATCCCGGCGTGGCTGTCCCACTTGCTGCCAGCGCCGCTGTAAAGCTGAACGAAGCGCACACCATTCTCGACGAGTCGGCGGGCCAGCAGGCAATTGCGACCAAAGGTGGCGGTGGCTGCGTCGTCCATGCCATACAGCTTTTTCGTGGTGGTTGTTTCCTTGCTTAAATCCACCGCGCCGGGTGCCTCGGCCTGCATTTGGTAGGCGAGTTCGAAGCCCCGGATGCGAGCCTCCAGCTCGGTGTTGCTGGCGCGGCTGGCGTTGAAATCGTGATCCAGCTTGCCGAGCAGATCGAGCTTCTCGCGTTGCTCGCGGCGATCCACGCCTTTCGGGTTGTCCAGGTATTTGATCGGCGTGCCGTCAGAGTGAAACTCGACTCCCTGATACACGGCGGGCATGAAGCCAGCGCCCCAGTTGCGCACGCCGTTCACCACCGAGGACTCGCTGTCTTTGATGACGACAAACGCAGGCAGATTCTTGTTCTCCGTGCCGAGTCCGTAAGAGGCCCAAGCGCCGAGTGATGGGCGACCGCCAAAGAGCGAGCCGGTATTCATCGAGCACACACCGCCCGCGTGATTGATGCCGCTGGAGGCACAGGAATGGATCACGGCGAGGTCATCGGCATGACGCGCGACATGGGTGAACCAATCGGAGATCCACAAGCCGCCCTGACCGTGCTGCTTCCAGGTGCGTTTGCATTCGAGCAGAGGCGACTTTCCCTCGCCCGCCGCCGTGAGCGGAGTCTTGAAACTCGCAGGCAGGGATTGTCCGGCCAACTCGTTGAGCAGCGGCTTGCGGTCAAAGGTGTCCAGGTGACTGGGGCCGCCTTCCATGAAGAGGAAGATGACGTTCTTCGCCCTCGCTATGCGCTGCGGCAGTTGCAGCGGCGCGGCCTGAGCCTGGTCGCCCATCAGTGCGGCAAGCGCGATAGCACCAAAGCCACAACCAGCCGCTTGCAGGAAGTCTCGGCGCGAGGTGGGGAGATCGTAGCGATGGCAGTGCATGATTAATGAAGATAGAAAAACTGGTTCATGGTCAACAGCACCTGGCAGAGACTGGTCATGGCCCTGAGCAAGGGATCATCCTCCGGTGCGGTTTGGGAGTCCGGCCCACTCCAGGTGAACTGCGAGTGCAGAGGATCAGCGGCGCGCCAGATGAAGAGACCAGAGTTCCACTTTTCGGGATCAGTGTTGAGCATGTTGTCAGCGGATTGGCCTGACACGATGCGCAGGGCCTCGATCTGGCCGTCCCATTGCCGCGTTGGATTGCGTTTGCCCAGACCACCGAGGCAGATCGGTGAAGCACCTTGGCTAAGCTTCGAGAGGCGGTCCATCGACACCACGGCGGATTGCGCAGCGGCACCGGGCGTATCGAGATCACGCACGGTGAAGGTGACGCTGTGTCGGGCGCTGGAAACCTGCACCACGAGGTGATAGCGACGGCCCACCTCGATGTGGATGTCGGATGCCACGACTTGATAGCCGATGTTCGCGTTTTCATCCTCGCCCACGAGTTGCATGAGGATGTTGCGCGGTTTGTAGCGCGACTTTTGACCCGTGACATCAATGCTCCAGCCAAAGGACTCCAAGCTGGCCTTTCCACCATCCCAATGCGAGATCAGCGTGCGCAGCTCAGCGTTCATATCCACGCTATCGAGCTTCACGATGGACTCGACGGTGAACTCGTCGCCCTCCTTGTCATTAACACGCACGAGCAGGCGTTCATGCGGGCTGTTGACTTTGAATCCTTGATGCGTGTCGGCATTGTCAGCGACTTCATTCGCGGGTGCGGCTTTTTTGATACGGCACATCTGCATCTTGAGAAAAGCATTCGCCGTCGCCCGCTCCTGCTTCGTGGGCCGACGACCCAGCACAGCCTGCCAGGCGTCATCAATGCCCTTGATGCGTGAAGCGAGATGACGTGCGCGGGCTCGCAACCAGTCGCCATTGAGCAATTGCAGCGCTTGGGTCGGTGTCGTCGTGCTCTGCCGTTCGGCGATGCTCGTGAAACCAGCGGGCATGTCGAGAGCGAGCAGCAGATCATTCGGGCTGTTGCGCTTTTTACGCGTGTAAATCGATCGGCGCGTGCCATTGGCATCGCTGGCAGGGCCTCCGGCGGTGAGATCGAGTTCGCCACTGACTGCCAGCATGGCATCACGAACCTGCTCCGCATCCAGCCGACGCGGATGGAAGCGCCACAGATAGCGGTTTGCCGGATCAATCTTCGCCACCGTCTCATCAGGCTCGCGGCGTGCTGTCTGTCGATAAGTCGCGGAGAGCATGATCTCGCGATGCAGCGCTTTGAAATGCCAGCCGCCCGTCACAAACTTCGCCGTGAGATAGTCGAGTAGCGCGGGGTGCGTCGGCAGCTCGCCCAACGTGCCAAACTCACTGGCGGATCCGACGATGCCGCGCCCGAAATGATACTGCCACACACGATTCACGATGACGCGTGTGGAGAGCGGATTGTCCGCCCGCGTGATCCATTCGGCGAGCGCTGTGCGGCGTCCTGTGGAGGTTTGCGTCGGCGTGATCTTTGGCCGAGCCGAATCCACGATGGCAGGAAAGCCGGGCTCGATCTCCAGATCGCCCTTGCGGGTTTGCAGTTTGTTGGCAGGCGCTTTCGGCCCTGCATCCGTGACGACGAAGGCTTCAGGCAGTGGCTTTGGTTTTAGGTGATCGAACTTGTTCAGCTCTTCCCGGAGCGCCCTGTATTCCGCTTTGGCTTTTTCATCCTTGATGTCCTTCATCGAATCAAACGACCCTCGTGCGAAATCCAACTGACGCTCGCATAGCCCGGCGAGTTGCTTCTCCAGTGAGTCACGCTGGTTGGCTGGCTTGAGCGTCATCGCCTGCAAGTCCTCGGGGAAACTGACAAGCCAGGTCTTCACCCGCGAATCAATTTCAGGTCTCGTAAGCGCGTCCATTTTGGCACGCACTTCAGCCGTGGCAGCCAACCACTTGGCCTCCTGTTCATCAAAAGCCTTCTTCTCAGCCGAGGTGGTTAGCTTCAAATCATCGCGCCAATGCACGGGCGTGAAGAAGGCACGCAGGCGGTAGTAGTCCTTTTGGAGAATGGGATCGAACTTGTGGTTATGGCAGCGGGCGCAGCCCATGCTCAGACCGAGGAAAAGCTCGCCCGCAGTGTCAGTCATGTCGGTGACAATGAGGTCCCACTGGCCACGAATATCACGCAGATTGTATTCATACACCGGATGACGCATGAAGGCGGTGGCGATGAGCACATTGGGATCATCCGGCGCGATTTCGTCGCCCGCGAGTTGCTCACGCACGAACTGATCGTAGGGCTTGTCGACGTTGAACGATTTGATGACGTAGTCGCGATACGGCCAGGCATGGGGGCGATAGGCGTCCTGGTTGTAACCATCGCTCTCCGCATAGCGGACGAGGTCCAGCCAATGCTGAGCCCAGCGCTCGCCATAGCGCGGGCTCGCCAGCAGTTCATCAATCAGCTTCTCATAGGCACGCGTGTCCTTGTCATTCACAAAGGCGTCCATCTGATCCTTCGTCGGCGGCAGGCCGTGCAGGTCAAAATACAGCCGGCGGACCAACTCCTGCCGATCTGCCTCCGGCGCGGGATTGAGCTTCTGTTCCGCATGCTTCTCCGCAATGAAGCGATCCACGTCATTGCGCACCCACTCGCCTCCCGCATCCGGTGGTGACACCTTCTTCACCGGCTGGAAGCACCAAAACTTCCGCTGCTGCTCCGTGAAGCCGCCCTCCGTCACCACGACCTTCTTCGCCGCACCCTCCGGCCACGGAGCACCCATTTTGATCCACTTCTCAAGGATCGCGATCTCCGCCGCCGGCAGCTTCTGTTTTGGCGGCATCTGGAAGTCCTCGTTCCCATACCGCACCGCCTCGATCAGCGCCGACTCATCCGGCTTCCCCGGCATCAGGGCAGGTCCGGTGTCCCCACCCGATTTCAGGTAGCCGATGTGATCCACCCGCAGCCCGCCCTTCTGCTTCGTGTCGCTGTGGCACTCATAGCACCGCTTCACCAGCACAGGCCGCACTTCCTTCTCAAAGAAACTCACCGCCCCACGCCACGCATCATCATCCGCCGCCCCGGAGGTCGTCGCTGCGATGTAGAGAAGCAGAAGGATCAAACGGGCCGGGTTCACTTTGAAGATGGTTTGAAAAAGCTCACCGGCATAGCGTGCTCACCAGGCTTGCTGGGACGCCTATTCCTGGCGCGGGAGGCTGCTGTCGGCATGGTCCCCGAGTTTTGCGGGGCATACCATTCAATGGAGTCTTTGATGTGCTGAGCCATCACTTTGGCAGATGTCTCCGGCTGGCGGTCAGCCAAAGTTTTGAGCACTTTCTCGTGCCCCGTCACGCTGAATCGGCGGAGATCGGGAGCCTGCTTTTGCTGGAGTCTGTGAATGTGGGTCAGCGCCATCTCGAACTGCCAGCGGACGCATTGCCAAAGCGTTGTCAGTCTCTCATTGCCACCGCGATTCATGATGTATTCATGCATGGCGATGTCCAAGGCGCTGAACTTCACGCCTGTGACCGCTTTCTCCTGGGCGGTGATGTTTCGCTCGATCCACCGGGTGTCTTCATCGGTCCAACGGACTGCCGCCAGCCGCGCCCCCATGGACTCCAGAGCGATCCGGGCCTCGACGATTTCAACCACATCCTTTTCCTCAAGCGTCCTGACGCGAGTCCTGCCTGTCGTCTCAAACTGAACCAGCCCCCCACGTTCCAACTCGATCATCGCTTCACGCACCGGCGCGCGGCTGACCCCGAACCTTTCTGCCAACACCGGCTCCGCGAGCGCCTCCCCCGGCTTAAGCACTCCGGAAATGATGTCACGACGCATCTGCGAGGCAATGTCATGGGCGAGATTGCGTCGGGGCTCGGAGCGATTTTTTGTCATGGTGCAGCAGCGTTGAAGTATCTATTGTCACAGCTACGGCCAAAACTGTCGACACTTTCCCAAAACATTAGCAGCTAGTGTATTGCTTTTCAGGGAGCCGGGTCGGGCTAGATTTGGACGTGGAGCAAATACATGGCGCAAGACAGCTGGCTGAGCACAGTGCTTGCAGCCCCGCTCAGCCCTTGCATCCCGCTACCGCACCGAGCAAGGAAATCTTTTCCCGTGCTCGTCTGTGACCCTGGCTTCGGGCACCACCAACCAAATTTCATGAGAACGCAAATTTCAGCTTTCCATTTTTTTCACCGCAGAATTGTCGCCTAGTGACACATAATCAACGATTTGAGGTTTTTTAGCCAAAGTGGATTCGGTGGAAAATCGCCTGATTTCGTCACGCACCTGCTCGGCCATGCGCTCGACATTCTCCAGCGTGATTTGATCCGTTCCGAATCGGAACACGCGTCAGCCAGCGAGGCCTGCGGCGAGGTATTTCTCCAGATCGGCGTTGAAACCGGCCGCCCTGTTGTGGCGGGCATTCACCCAAATGCCGCCCTCGATCGCGATCAGCACACGAGTCCCTACATGCGCAAAATCAGACCTCAAACGCCGCTCGTGATGGAATCGATATTTCCTCTGCAAGTCCGCTCCTTTGACGTGCTTCTAGAGCATCAGGAAGAGCGCCTCTACGCTGGAGGGAGAGTTCGAGACACTGTAGCGAAGGCGGGGCATGGCCTGCGTCCGGAGTCAATTATCCGGCACTTCATTTCCAGGTTGTGAAGGGAATCAAGGTCAGGCTGGAGTTGAAATAGCGCGGATCATGCGTGACCTCCATTCCCGTCCACGAGGGCAAAGACACCTCAGCCTCAGGCTTGTCGAGTTCGATCTCCGCAACAACTAGTCCGGTGTTTTCTCCGAGGAAATCGTCTAACCTGCATGCCCCCTATTTGGGTGCCACTGAGCTGGGTTAACCTGATGTGACACGTATTTCAGAGGGAGGCTCTAGCGCCGAGTAACGGCACTTAAACAGGTGATGATTTGTCAGGTATTGTCAAGGTATCGAGAGAAGACACTCAGGGAGTCTTGGTGGCAGCGCGGGATTTTTTGACGAGTCAAAACGTTGCGATGAAGACGGAAATCAGCACGAGGAGGGGCATTCGTTTTTTCTTCATAAGGGTAGGGTTGTGATTCATTCGGGGCGCTGCGGCACTTTGACGAGCAGACTGGCATCGTAACCCTGTTGCTCCATGCGTTTCAGGATGCTGCGGTACGTGTCATCATTGAGCGCGGTCTTCCGGCTCAACACCCAGCCCAGCTTGCGCGACGGATATCCGATCACGGCCCATTGGTAGTCGGGGTCGAGATCGATCACGAGAAACAGCAGACGAAATGGCCACACAAACTGCACGCGCCACTCGGCATTGCTCGCCTTGTCATGCACCCACGCGATGCCCTTCCATTCCTCCAGTGGCGCATCAAGCGAGGCCCGCCGGAACAGGAACGAATTCTGAATACGCCCGTCAGGCGCCATCGCGTAACGGTCAAGCGTGCCAACCTTGCCCTTCTCGAGCGAGTAGGGGATGTGGGCAAAAACATACCAGTCTCCCATGAAGCGCGACAGTTCGAGCTTGGGCACCGTTCTGAGTGGCGGCCTGGATCGCGATGTAGCGCACGACAAAAGCATGACGACAAAAATCGAGGCGATCAGTGATGCAATTCTTGAAAATTTCATGACGCAGAGGTGAATTCTGTGGCCAGCCCGACGTGCTCCCATGCAGCGCGTTCTCGCTCCGCGTCAGCGAGTTTGCGGCGCAGTTTGTCATTGGCGTATTTGCCGAGCACGAGGCGCAGCGGTGGCGTTTCTGACTCGATGGCTGCGATGATGGCCTCCGCCGCTTTGTCCGGGTCGCCGGGTTGTTTGCCGTCCATCGTTTTGAGAAAGCTCAGGAACTTGCCGCTTGTGCGGTCGTAGTCGGCGATATGGCTCTTCGCGTGTTCGAGCGAGCGTCCGATGAAGTCGGTGCGAAACGGACCCGGCTGTACGATGGTGACTTTAATGCCGTGCGGCTTTAACTCCGCAGCGAGAGATTCCGATACGCCTTCGAGTGCCCACTTCGTTGCGCCATAGATCGAGAAGCCTGCGTAATTGGAGATTGCGGCGGCGGCGGAGATGTTCACGAGGTGCCCGCTGCCTTGCGCCCGCAGAATCGGCAGCGCAGCGCGGATGACCTCCAATGCTCCAAAGAAGTTCGTGTCGAAATTGCGGGCGATTTGTTCCTCGCTCAGTTCTTCAAACGCCCCGACCGCGCCGTAGCCGGCGTTGTTCACCACGATATCGAGCCTTCCAAATAGGCTCGCAGCCTGCGAAACCACCGTTCTCACTTGCGCGCAGTTCGTGACATCAAGCGCAAGCACACGGCATGTCTCCGGAAAACGTGCTGCGAGTGAGTGGAGTGCCGCCACACGACGCGCCGTGGCGACGACACGCTCCCCACGAGAGAGAGCCGCCGTGGCAAGCGCCCGACCGAAGCCGCTGGAGCAGCCTGTGATGAGCCAGACGCGTGTGGTTGTAGTTGAATCGTTCATTTTAATCACTCGGCATTTGCAGTATCGGTCCGCGCTGTCTGGGCCGGATGTTCAGGCAGCCTTCTCCCCATAACGATCGAAGCGGTTCGAAAGGATGAAAAAAGTTTGGTAACTTTTCTCAACCCCAAGCGGGAAACCGAGCCTGCTCATGGATGAGCCAGTGTTTGACGGCCAGCCGGTTGTCCCTGCTATTCGCGCGCTCCGATGAATCGGACGCTCCAAACGAGTTTATTTATTGTGGATGCCGCGCGTCTCGCCCATGATCCATTGCGAATGGAACCTGATCCCGAAAAAGAATTCAAAGCCGAGATCGCGCTAATGCTGCGGATCGCGCAGGGAGACCAACGGGCTTTCGAGACGCTCTATGATCTCTTTTCGGGCATCTTGTTCGCCACCGCTTATCGAGTGTTGAACAATCAAGCGGCAGCCGAGGACGTGGTTCAAGATACGTTCATCCAGATCTGGCAGAAGGCGCCGCAGTACGATCCAGCCAAGGGCAAACCGCTTACCTGGGCAGTCACGCTGACTCGCAACAGGTCCATTGATCGCCTGCGCTCCACGCAGAGGCGCAGCCGGATGCAGGATGATCTTCAGGCCGAATCGGAGACCTTCGAGCAGTTTGACGGCAGGAGCTCCCTTGATGCGATCTCTTCTGCCGAGACGAGCCAACGGGTCAGGGATGCAGTCAACAAACTCCCGGCTGACATGCGTGAGGCGATCGAACTCGCGTTCTTCGGTTCGCTCAAGCAGTCGGAAATCGCCGAGCGCCTGAACACGCCTCTCGGCACCATCAAGGCACGCATACGGCGCGGCATGACGAAACTGCAAAACATGCTCGACTCAGACGTTTGACGGCTCCCGCTGCTGTCGCGTAACGCCTATGCCACAGCATGGTCAGTCAGTTCGCTCTCGCGTGCGACGAACCAAAGCGGTTGGCCTGCGTCGTCAAGAATCGGCGTGATGGAGATATCAACCCAATACGGCGTACCGTTCTTATGATAGTTGAGGATCGTCTCGCGACACGGGCGGCACTGGCGCACCTCCTGCCCTATTCGTTCCACGGTCGCGCGATCAGTCTTCTCACCTTGCAGAATGGGGCCGAGTTTTTTTCCGCGCAGTTCATCGAGCGAATATCCGCACATCGCACTGAATGCGGGATTGATCCACTGCACAAGTCCATCCGGGCCGGACATCACCATTCCATCCGGTTTGAGATGCTGAGGACGGCTCGCGGCCAGCGTGACGATGCGATTCCGAAGTTCTAGCGGGAGTGCGGAAGCGACGGGGCTTTGAGTGGCAAGTGTGACGGCCACTCCGACGTCTGCCAGGCGGCACACGCATTCCCGCACCTCATCATGGAACTCGATTACGAGTTCAAATTCAGCCCGCTCCTGCTCCGTCATGGCACCGGAGACATAGAGCGCGGCTTGGTTTTGTAGAAAGTCGGAGAGCATCGTGAGTGGTAGTTTGGATGTTGAGACTGAATTAGTTCGCCCTACATACGATGATGTCGGGTGACCGGATGCAAGCAGAAACTGACTCCTACTTTCCGCTCAAACGCTCGGCGAGATTGTTTGCGCAGCCTGCGAGTTCGAGGAAGGCGCGGCCAATGATCTGGCTGACGGCTGCACGCGAGTTGTCATAGACGATGCGCCGAGACACCCCGCCAAAGAACTCGAAGGCCTCCACATGCCCATCCCAAAACG
>CAJCCF010000228.1 GCA_903960845.1 uncultured Verrucomicrobiota bacterium
GGACGTAGTTGGCGTATTTCGCGTCGTTCACGCTGGCGGTGATGTCGCCCGCGATGACGCCGAGGGCGGCTCCGTGGATAGGCAGTTTCACGGCGTAGTTGTCGAGCCAGTTCACTTGGTCGCCGATGCGGCTGGGGTAGTAGGTTTGTCTTCTTATTTTTGGTGCGGTTGTTCGATTTGGTTTGGGGTGAATAATAGTCGGACGGCTGGTCCCAAGTGCCGCTGTCCCAGGTGGATTGGTCCCAGTTCATGCGGGTTCAGTTCTAGGTTCGCGGTTCTCGGTTCCTGGTAGGGCAAAGCAGAGAGGAGCGCGGACACTCATGTCCGCTAGGTGGTTGATGCGGACAAGAGTGTCCGCACTCCCTTCTTCGGGCTCGATACCGCGCCCTGCGGGCTTCATACCGCACGCGGCGGGCTGGCATGTCTGCGGCGTGGGATGAATACCGCCGCTCCGGGGTGCCATACCGCGCGGCGTGGGTCGCATACCATTTCGCTCGGGGAGCCATCCCATTTCGTCCGGGATGGCACCCGCCGCTGCCGGGTTGGCTACCCTTCGGCGGAGGGGCGAGCCCGCTGGGCGCGGGTTCGAGCCCCTGCGGCGGACCACGGAGCCCGCAGCGTCCGGGTTGGATCCCGAAGCAGCCGGGTAGGCCGTTTGGAGGCCGAAAACGCGCGCCGAGGGGCAAAACAGCGCGATTCTGAGGTTTGGGAGGTTCATGGCGTGCGTCGGGTGTGACGCTCGCCATTGGAGCACAGCCCCCGGCCCTGCCGTTAGTCAATCATAGGTGACCGGGTTCACTCGCCATCGTCGTCGTCCTCAAGCTGATGCGTGAACTGTTCGAGTGTCATGCCCAGCCCATAGCTGAGTTGCGCACTGACAGGCAACGTTGGATTGGCTTTGCCACGCTCGATCTTCCCGAGGTATTCCCGGCTGAAGCCACTCTCACGAGCGAGGCCGTATTTGCTCAGCCCACAGCGTTCCCGCAGTTCCTGAAGCCGTCTCGGCAGCCGCTCGCGGATGCGCTCGGCGTAGTCGTAGGTGTCGTGGTTGTCCGGCGCGGTGGGCATGGAAACTCATGCGGCGTGGACCGCTGCCAGCGGCGCGAGCAGCAGGGTGGTGAGGAGGGTGAGGGTGTGTTTCATCGTGGCTTTTTGGTCATTACAGAAGGACTACCCCCTGCGGCGGAGTGATGAGGGGCCGTGCTTTGGGGTTCCTTATCTCCACAGCGGTTCGATTTGTTCGGCGTTCCACTTGTCCCAGAGCGCTGACATTTGCTGCACGCGGGCGGGTTCTTGGGTGGCGAGGTTCCGGGTCTCGCTGATGTCATGCGTGAGATCGTAGAGTTGCCATTCCTTGCCATCGCGAATGAGTTTCCAGGCGCCGAGACGCAGGGCGTTCTTTTTGCCAACGCGCCAGAACAAGGGGCGCTCGGGCCGTTGCGTGGTCTTGCCCGTGAGCAAGGGCATGAGGTTGATGCCGTCCAAGGTGGCTTCGGCTTTGGTTGAATGCTCTGGAAGTAAAGCACTAGTCACTGTCAGCGCGGTCGCGGTGGCGTCGATGGACGCCACAGGTGCATCCACCACCTGACCGGCGTTGATGTGATTTTTCCACGACGCAATGAAGGGCACGCGAATGCCGCCATCCGAGAGTTCGCCTTTGCCACCGCGCAACGGAGCATTGCTGGAGGTGAGTTCTTGGGTGGGGCCGCCGTTGTCGCTGAGGAAAACGACGAGCGTGTTCTCTTCGATGCTGTTGTCACGGAGTTGAGCGAGCACCTTGCCCACGCTGTCATCGAGATGCGCGAGCATGGCGGCGAAGATGCGGCGCTGGATGTCTTCGATGTGCGCGAACTTCTTCAGGTAATCGTCCGTGGCCTGCATGGGGCTGTGGACGGCGTTGTAGGCGAGATAGAGGAAGAACGGCTGCGCGGAATGCCGGGCGATGAAATCGCAGGCTTCACGCGTGAAGGCATCGGTGAGGTTCGCCTGTTCATCCACGGGCTGACTGCTGCGCAGCAAGGGATTGTCTGTGTCGTATTCGGGTTCGTTCGAGCCGAGATGCGTGCTCCACACGATGCGGCCATCGGGTGAGGTCCACCGACCCTGTCCGCCATCCGGCAGGGTCTTGCGTCGCAGCCAGGTCGTCACGCCCTGCCAAGGCGGCTGCACATAGAAATGCCCCTCGTGCAGAAAACCGAAGAACTCATCAAAGCCACGGCGCTGCGGATGAAACGGAGCGGTGCCTCCGAGATGCCACTTGCCCACCAATCCCGTCGCATAGCCCGAGTCACGCAAACGATCCGCCACGGTCTTCTCCGCGACTGGCAGGCCAATGCCCGGCGCAGCGTTCTTCGCGCCGATGGGATTGAACTCAAAACCGAATCGCGTCTGGTAGCGCCCGGTCATCAGCGCCGCACGCGAGGCCGCGCAAAACGGTGCGGTGACATACCCGCTCGTGAATCGCGCCCCACTCGCCGCGAGTGCATCGATCTGCGGTGTCGGGATGTCTTTCCCACCATAGCAACCGAGTTCGCCGTAACCGAGGTCGTCAACGACGATGAAGATGACGTTGGGGCGTTGCTCCGCAGCGAGTGATGAAGTCTGAACGCCGAGCGGCGCGAGTAGCAAAGAGAGGAAGCAGAACAAACGGCGGCATTTCATGGTGAAAGTAAAACGCCCCACCATTCGGGAATCCATGGCCTAGGTCTGCCAAAAGTTGTCATCATCCTGCCATGTCACCCGAGGTTCGGAAACTACGCGATGAGGTCGCGGACTTCGTCGGCTTTGAGGGTTTTGAGCAGGCCCTCGGGCATCATGGAGATGGGAGATTTCTCGCGGGAGAGGATCTCGGATTTGTTGACGATGCTGTCCTGACCGACGAGGCGGAGCGTGAGCTGCTGATTGTCTTCGGCGGCGACCGTGCCGGAGAGGGTGCGGCCATCGCGAGTGGTGACGATGACGAGTTGATAGCTTTCCTGCATGACCTCGCTGGGATTGATGATCTGGGCGAGGATGTAGTCGAGGTTGGCGCGATTCGA
>CAJCCF010000229.1 GCA_903960845.1 uncultured Verrucomicrobiota bacterium
CCAATGATGCGGGCGGCGATGTCTTGATTGGTCATTTCCTTCCAAGCCGTGGCAAGACTGGTTTCGGAGATGCCTGCTTTATCGAGCGCATACTGAATCTCACGAAGCTGGGCGCGGGTGAGCTCACGCGGACGCGTGACGACGGTGATGAGGGCGGGCAGTTTGTTCCCCTGCGCGCGGATGAACTCACGGAATTCATTGAGGAAGTCTTCGGGCTTTTTGCCTGCGCCATACCCACGCTCAGCGGCGATGAATTTGTCTTCATGGCCGGAGATGAAGACGGGATTGGAAGGCCCGTCGGATTTGCGGTCGAGAATCTCGCCCAGATCCTGATGGCCGAGAAACCAAGCAGCTAATTGCTCCAGGGGCAGCTTTTGCAGATGCTTCACGAAGACGTCAGGTGACATTCCTGCCTGGGCCTCGAAGTCACTGGCGGCACGCTCGGACAGGTGGCGTTTCTTGCGCTGGAACTTTGAGATGAACTGGTCACGCACCAGCTTGCGCGCCTCCTCGGTGCTGACGGTGGTGAGTTCCCTGGCAAGCTGGGTGAAGCTGATGGTGGGATCGACCACGACGGGCTTCATGTCGGTCATTTTCTGCAGGGCCTCATAGAGGCGCACGGCATCATAGATGCGGAAAGTGTCCTTGCCGATGTCGTCACACTGCCGCGTGGCACGTCCGAGCATCTGATCAAACAGGATGCGGCTGTTCACCCGGCGCAGGAAAACAAGATTGCAAATCTCCGGTACATCAATGCCGGTAGTGAGCAGATCGACCGTGACGGCGACATTCGGATTCCGCTCGTTCTTGTAGCGACGCAGAAGCTTGAGCGGCTTGTCAGCGGCTCCGGTGATCTTGATGACGGCGTCGTCATCCACCGTGCCCCAGACTTTGACGAAGGCCTTTTTCAAGAGATCGACCACAAGATCGGCATGGGCATCGGTGGCGCAGAAGATGAGCGTCTTCTTGCGCGAGGCGGGATCGAGCTCTCCGGCCAGGTAATCGCAGACGACTTCATTAAAGGACTGGGTGATGACCTTCTTGTTGAAGTTATCAACCTCGATCTTGATCTCATCGGGAGCTTTGAAGAGTTCAACCTCGCCCTCTTTGTTCTTATAGACCTGCACGTCCTCGCCCTTCTTCCAGACGATGCCGTTTTCAGAAAGCTCCGTCTTGATGGTGACGGGTGGCTCGTGGTCGATGAGATGGCCGTCGATGACGGCCTCGCGATAACTGTAAGTGTAGATGGGCGGGCCAAAGATCTCTGTGGTGTGCAGCGCAGGCGTGGCCGTGAGGCCGATCTTCACGGCGTCGAAGTAATCGAGCACGCGGCGGTATTTGGAGATGTAATCGTCGTAGCTACGGAAGCTCATCTCGGTGTCCGACAACTCGCGGTCCAGCAAGTAACCCCGGTGGCATTCATCGACGATGATGCAGTCGTATTGATCGACGGTGGGCGGCATCACGCCTTCGGAAGGATTGAGCACCCGAGCGACCATGCCCTGAATAGTGGCGATGTGCACGGCAGTCGCCGTGTCGGGAGTGACTTCATCGAGTTCCTTGATGCCAAAGGTATCGGCAAAGGATTGCAGGCTTTCCATGCGCGTGTCTTTGAACGCATTGGCCGCCTGCTCTCCTAATGCGGAACGGTCCACGAGGAAGAGGATGCGGCGGAAGCGCTTCGTCTTTAGCAGACGGTAGATGAGGGCAATGCAGGTCTTCGTCTTGCCCGTGCCGGTGGCCATCGCGAGCAGCAGGGCACGCAGGCCTCTTTGAATACCCGCCTCGGTAGCGAGGATGGCGAGCTGCTGGTAATCACGGACGTCGAAGCCGTAATCGAAGTTCTCCGATGCAAGCTGGGCGTGTGAGCTGGCTTCGTCCCGCTTTAACAACTCGGTGAGACCTTCCGGTGCATACCAGCCATCAAGCACATGGCCGAGATTATCAGGGCGGCGCAGGTCGCAGAACCAGATGCCGCTGTGCGTCTCCAACTGCCGGAGAAAGGGGCGGCCATTGGCAGCAAAGATGAACGGCAGGCGGAACTCACTCTTTGCTCCCCAGTTTGTGGAATGCATCTCGGTGTCCTCGCAAGGCTGAAAGCCACGGGCGTATCGCTTTGCCTGCTGCAATGAGGCGGAGACATTCACGTTCTTGCGCTTGGCTTCGACGGGGGCCATCGGCGTGAGCCCAACAAACAGCATGTAGTCGGCAGGGCCGGTGTCGGTGGGCCATTCGGCGATGGCCATGTTTTTGCCTTTCTGCGGGCGCGTGCCTTTCGAGTAACGCAGGTTTTCCGAATCCACGGTCCAGCCCGCCTGACGCAACTGGCTGTCGATGAGCTTGCGCGTCGCGGCTTCGTCGAGGACGACATTCTTCGCGGCTTCGTTGGAGGCTTTGACGAAGACATCGACCTTGGCGGGCGGTTGAGCGATGGTCTCCGCCTGCTGGGCAGCGAGTCGATCTTTAAGCGCATTCTTTTCCGTCTCGACCTCGGCGGCCATTTGCTCCCAGAAAGCTTGCTCGCTCTTCGCGGCTTTTAATTGGGCCTCTGTGGCTTCAAGAAGCTGCGTCTTTTCCTGATGTGCGGCTTGGTAGTCAGCGAGGGCATTGGTGAGAGATGCCAGTTCCGTGCGTAGCTCGTCCGATTCATCCTGCGGCGGCTGAGGTGGAATGAACGGCCCGGATTTGAACTTCGGGTCTTTGAAGGTACGGTGAAACCAAACGCCGATCTGCCAGGCGAGCTTCAGCGTGGTGAGGGCGGCCTTGTGATCGCCTGAGAGCGCATGATTGGCCGCATTCCCTGAGCGGCGAACTTCGCCAAAAAGCTGGTGGATTTCGCGAGGCAGGATGCCCTGATCCCGCAAGCGCCCGAGCAACTCATACTGTCCTTCCTCCGGTTTATCGAGCAGTCCGACATGGCTGGCCACAACCTGTGCCAGTGTTTCCGCGAGTTGGCGGAGCTTCAGCAGGCAGGTGTTCGGATCTTCCGCAAAGTAGCGCTCCGCCAGCATCCCAAGTCTCAGAAGCTGTTCATCGTGCTCCTTGAGGTGGGTGAAGTTGCTTTGAAGGGCAGCGGGCATTCAGGGAGATTCTTATGGCTAAGCAACATTAGAGCGGGGAACGCACCGAGGGCAAGGATTGCCGCTCAATTCCTCCCCGGAATCTGACGCTCACTGCCACCAGCCTCCCATCCAGGAATCCACGCATTCAGATCGAA
>CAJCCF010000230.1 GCA_903960845.1 uncultured Verrucomicrobiota bacterium
ATCACCCTCATGGTGGATGGCTTCGCCACACCCGTGTTCGAGATCGTTGAGAACCAGCGTTCCCTGGATGGCTATCACAATCTCAGCCACCATGGACAATCGAAGGCCAAGCTCGCTGAACTGGAAAAGATCGACCTCCAGCAGATGCGCCATCTGCGTGATCTCCTCGCCGCCCTTGCCGCCACTCCGGCTGCTGACAGCTCGCGCCTGCTTGACCACACCATGGTGCTCTATGGCAGCAATCTCGGCGACGCCAATGTCCACAACAACACCAACCTGCCCATCCTGCTGGCCGGCGGCGGCTTCAAGCATGGCCGGCACCTTGCCTTTGACCGCATCCGCAACACCCCGCTGAGCAATCTCTTCGTCTCCATGCTCCAGCAACTCGGCGCCGGGACGGACAAGTTCGGCAGCAGCAGCGGAGCCATCAGTGAAATCGCTTCATGAAAACGAAACGTCCTCCTCTTTCCTTGGATAAGCTTCCGGCGAAAAATCTGGCCGGAATTCTTTTGCCGCAATTGCTATGCCTAACGCTAAGTGCTGCCGGTGCGGTTGATTTTGATTCCGAAATCCGTCCCCTGCTGCAGGAGCGCTGCATCGAGTGTCACGGCGAAAAAAAGCAGAAGGGCGAGCTCCGTCTTGATGCCAAATCTTTTGCCCTCAAAGGCGGTCATGACGGACCGGCCATTGTTGCCGGGAACATTGACAAATCGCCGCTCTACCAGCGCATCATCCATCGCGATGAGAAAGAGCGCATGCCGCCAAAGGGCGATCCGCTCACGCCGGCGCAAATCAAAGCCGTTGAAACCTGGATCAGTTCCGGTGCCGTCTGGCCGGAGAACGCCGCCGACAAGGCCGCCCTGGCTGACAAACGCCTCTCGCACTGGGCCTGGCAGCCCGTGACCAGTCCTGCCGGCGCAGTGACCGTTGATTCGATCATCAGAGCCAGGCTTGCCGAACAAAAATTGCAACCATCCCCCGAAGCCGGGCGCCGCACGCTCATCCGGCGCCTGACCTTTGATTTGCACGGACTTCCGCCAGCGCCTGCTGAAGTGGAAGTCTTCGTTCAGGACAAGGACCCGAAGGCCTATGAAAAGCTGATCGATCGCCTGCTCGATTCACCGCGCTACGGTGAACGTTATGCCCGCCACTGGCTCGACATCGCGCATTACGCCGACACCCACGGCTTTGAGCGCGATCAGCGCCGTGACAACGCCTGGCGCTACCGCGACTACGTCATCAGTGCACTCAATGCCGACAAACCCTATGATCTGTTTCTGCGTGAGCAGATCGCGGGCGATGTCATTTCGCCAAATGATCCGCAGGCCATCGCCGCCACGGGTTTCCTCGCGGCCGGGCCGTGGGATTTCGTCGGTCAGGTTGAAGCAAAGAGTGAGGTCCTCCGCCGCAGCGCGCGCACGCTTGACCTTGATGACATGGTCACGCAGGTCATGACGGCCGCCTGTGGTGTCACGGTGAACTGTGCCCGCTGCCATGATCACAAGCTGGATCCCATCTCGCAGCGTGAGTATTACTCGCTCTGGTCCGTGTTCGCCGGGTTGAAGCGCGGTGATCGTGATCTCGACAGCGCCGAGTCAGCCCGGCTTGCCTCCGCGCGGGCCAAAACGCAGACCCGGCTCCGCCAGGTCACCTCTGAACTCGCCAAACTCACCGGTGAAGGCCTTGATCTCGCCGACATGATCGGAGGTGGCAATGGGCTCGGCACAGGCACGAAAGGCGCAGGCTTGCACATTGGCAACGGTAGCGTCGTGAAGGGCGGCCTCGGCTACCACAAAGACATCAAGGCTAACCGCCTGCAAAAACCCGAGTGGGGCAGTGTCAATGCACCGAAGTTGGTGCAATGGCTCTTTGTCCCCGATGGCCGCGGGGAGGTGAATGTCACCGCCAGAACTCCCGTGAAAGGCGTGCCAGCCAGCTCCGCTCACACCTGGGATACCGTGCGGAACGGGCCGCTTGCCGCGCAGGTCTCAACCAGCATCGACGGCACCGATTTTGCCAAAGGGGGCCACAGCATGCTTGGCCTGCATGCTAATGGCGCCGTCACCTTTGATCTCAAGGAAATCCGCAAAGCCACCGGTTATGGCAGGATGCGGCTCACGGCCATGCTTGGTTTTGGCGCTAACAAACAAGCTGCCAAAAGCGTCGCCGATTTCACGGTTTACATCGGCGGTGATCAGAAGTTTCAGCGACTCAAGATGCGCAAGGATGAATCGGCACGCATCGATTTGAGCATTCCCGTGGAAGCCCCCACGCTCACGTTGGTCGCCACTGACGGTGGCGATGGCATCAGCAACGATCTCTTGTTCCTAGGTGATGCCAAACTCACTCTGGACAAGGAATCGCAGACTCTCTCCGCCGCCGAAAAGGCTCGCGTCCAGACACTGCGCGGTGAAGAAAAGCAACTCAGTGCCGAACTGAACGCCAAAGCCCACGCCGACAAAGTTTACGCCGTCATCGCTGACAAACCACCCGCCGTCCATATCCTCAAGCGCGGCGATCCGGAATCTCCCGCTGACGAATCCATTCCGCCGGGTGCACTGAGCCTCCTGCGTGATCTCAAGCCTGAACTTGGAAATCCCGACACGCCTGAAGGAGACCGCCGCAGGGCGCTCGCCTCCTGGATCACTGATCCACGCAATCCGCTGACGCGGCGCGTCATCGTTAACCGTCTCTGGCACTGGCATTTCGGCCAGGGCATCGTCAACACGCCGAGTGATTTCGGGTTCGGTGGCGGCAGACCGTCGCATCCCGAACTTCTCGATTTTCTCGCGGATGAACTGCTGAAAAGCGGCTGGTCGCTGAAGCACCTGCACAAGCTGATTTTGATGAGCGCCACTTATTGTCAAAGCATCGACTTCAATCAACAGGCCTCCGCCATCGACGCCCAGAACCGGCTTCTCTGGCGTCAAAACCCGCGGCGCATCGAGGCTGAAGCCACGCGCGATTTTGTGCTGGCCATCACCGGCAGGCTCAATCTCAAGCAGGCGGGCGGACCGGGCTTCAGCGACTTCAACTACACTGAAGGTTATGCTCCCGTGTATCAGCATGTCACCGCCGACACACCCGAAATGTGGCGCCGCAGCATCTACCGTTTCGTCGTGCGCAGCACCCCGCAGAAATTTCTCACCACACTCGACTGCCCCGATCCTGCAAATCTAACGCCTGCGCGAATGACCACCACCACTGCGCTGCAATCGCTCGCGCTGTTCAACAACGACTTCATCCTTCGTCAGTCCCGCTACTTTGCCGAGCGCCTGCAAAAGGAGGCCGGCCCGGAGCTTGGCCGTCAGATCCGGCTGGCCTATGAGCTCGCCTTTTCGCGTGAACCCACCGTCAGTGAACAGCAACTCGCCACCAGCTTCATTCAATCGAACGACCTCTTTGCCTTTTGCCGGTCACTCTTCAATGCCAATGAATTCGTGTATGTCGATTGACTCCATCAGCAGAAACCGGGCACACTTGTCCGGTTGCCAATGGTGTGTCCAAGTCCTTGCCCTCCAGTGAAATCTTCCCTCAGTCTCTCCCTCAGTGCACTGCTTCCACGCGGACGTGTGCTGACTTCTCCGGCGCAACTCGCCGGCTACGGGGCGGATGGACTGGGCTACAAGAAATACCTGCCGGATGCCGTGGTGATCCCGGCGGATGCGGAGGAACTCATTGGTTTCATGCACGGCGCGAAGGCGCTCGGAGTGCCAGTGGTGATGCGCGGTGCAGGCACCTCCCTCTCGGGTGGGCCGGTCGCTGCGCAGGGCGGTGTCATTGTCCACACGTCCGCGATGAAGACCATTCGCAGGATCAACACCGACGGTTTCTGGTGTGAGGTCGAGTGCGGTGTCACCCTCAATGATCTCGATGCCGCGCTGAAACCGCATGGCGTGTTTTATCCGCCTGATCCGTCGAGCGGTCCCGTGTGTACACTCGGCGGCAATGTGGCGTCGAACGCTGGCGGCGCGCACTGCTTCCGCTATGGCGTGACGAGCAACTACGTGCTTGGCGTCGAGGCGGTGATGCTTGATGGCCGGGTGCATCGTTTTGGCGGTCCGGCCGGAGGACGGGGGGCCTGGCGTGAGGATTGGAAACGGTTCATGATCGGCTCCGAGGGAACGCTCGCGGCTTTCACGCGTTTCTGGCTGCGTCTGCTGCCGCTGCCTGAGAAAGTGTGGACCTTCCGCGCCACTTATCCGGATTTGAAAACCGTTGAAGCAGCCATTCATGCGCTCGTTGCCCACCCATCCTATCCTGCGGCCATCGAGATGCTTGATCCGCGCGGTGTGGCGATGGTGGAGAGCAGTCAGATGGCCTGCGGACTGCCCGAAGGCTCTTTCATGCTGCTGGTGGAGATTGATGGCCCCGAAGCGCTGGTGAATGCACGCGTGCAATCCGTGGCCAATCTTTTGCGCCAGGCAGGTTCCGCTGACGTGATGTTCAGCGACAAGGACGACATGCGCCAAAAGCTCTGGAAAGCCCGCAAGGCCTCCGGTGGTCTGCTTGGCCAGCTTAGCCCGGATTACGTTGTGCAGGACGCCGTGATCCCGAAGCGCGCTCTGGCCGAGGTGTTGCAGCTTGTCTATGACGAGGCTGACGCGGCTGACATCCGCGCTGTGAATGTCTTTCATGCGGGCGATGGCAACCTGCACCCGAACTTTCTCTTCGACTCACGCGTGCCGGGTGAACTGGAGAAGGTGGAACTCATCAGCAAGCGGCTCATGCAGCGTGTCATCGAAGTCGGCGGCACGCTCAGCGGCGAGCATGGCATCGGCAATGACAAGTCCGCTTACATGCCGCTCGTCTTCGGTCCTGATTCCATGCGGTTGCAGTGGGCCGTGCCCGCCGCCTTCAATCCCGCGCACCAGATGAATCCACTCAAGGTTTACGACCATCGCCGCTTCATCGCATGAACGTCTTCCCGCCAATGCAAAACGAGCGCCTGTTTGTGCCATTCCTTGATGAAGTGGATGGGACGCTCTGCCTGCCCGCCAACGCTACGGCGGCCGAGGTTCGCGCGCTGATCAATCCGCATCATCTGCGCTTCCCACTTCTCCTGGATGATACCGCGACGCTGCGTGAGCAGATCGCCAGCAGCACTCATGCGCCAGCTTCCTGCCGCTTTGGTCCCTGGTGCGACAACATTCTGGGCATGAACTGGCGTCTGCCCGGCGGACGAGTCGCGCGCATCGGTGAGCGCGTGGTGAAAACGACCACCGGCTATGACTGGCTGCGATTCCTGCTGCACACCGGCACGCGTTTCGGCGAACCCACCGACTACGTCATGCGCCTGCGCCCCGATTGCGGCTTCACTGCGATCGCCCGCTTTGATGGCGATGCCAATGTGTTGAATGCCTGTGTCTCGAAACTTCTGCATAGCGGCTGGATGCACTGGTGGGATGCCGTGGATTTGATCGCAGAAGGCCAGGCTTCATTCGTCCGTGTGATATTTCACTGCGTGCCCGGGGAGGCGCCGATCTTCACTCAGCAGCTTCAATACATCGCCAAAAAAACAGGGGCGCAGCTCACCCTGCAAAACGATACGCAACCATCTCTCGATGGCCTGCCGGATCTGGTGATCAAGACCACACCCGATCGCGCCACCAGCCTTGCCACCGAACTCTCACGGGACACTCTGCGCTGCGTGGCTTTGTGCTACAACGGTGTCATTCACGCCTACTTGAGCGCAGGTGATGACCTTGCCGAGCGCATCCATGCGCTCGCACAAACACTCACGGCGGAATTGCACTCTCAAGGCGGTGACTGGCACTCACGCTGGCTGCCTGCAACACCGCCATCACTCATCGAATCCGCCTGGCTCAACACGCTGGAGCAAGCCATCCATGAAGCATGAAGCGATCTCCCGCAGATTTTGAAAGAGACCCTTCCTTAAAGCTCTCTGACGGAAAGCAGCAGGATTACTTTTCCAACTGCACGCATTGCGGCTTTTGCCTTTCTGTGTGCCCGACTTACAAGCTCACGGGTGATGAAAACAATTCGCCGCGCGGTCGCTTGCGCTTGTGGAGCGAGGAGGCGGCGGGCCGATTGCCGCAGGATGAGTGGACAGATTTTTACACGGCGGAGTGTGTTGGCTGCCTTGCTTGTGAAACCGCCTGCCCGGCCAATGTGCCATATGGCGAAATCTTCGAGCGCATCCGTCATGAGCACGTTGCCACGCATCGCTTCACGCCGAAGTTGCCGCTGCGCCTCGCTGCCGTCGCCGTTGCGCATCAGGCTTTGTTCAATCTTGCCTTGCTGCCCGCACGGCTGCTGCGCTGTCTCGGACTGCCGGTGCACCGGTTTCTTTTTCAAGGCCGCCCTGCCGTTCTGCAAAGCACCGCCGCGTATGCAGACGAACTCATGCAGCGGCATCGCCCCACCGGTCCGCGTGTGGCTTTTCTCACCGGTTGCCTGATGGAGGCGATGTTTCGCGAGATCAACTTCGCCACGGTGCGTGTGCTCATTGAAAACAATGTGCAAGTCATCATTCCAGAAGGGCAGGGCTGTTGCGGCGCGTTTCAGGAGCACACCGGTCTTGATGGTGTCGAGACACTGCGCGGACGGAATCGCCATGCTTTTGGTTCGCTCGATGTGGATGTCATTGTCAGCAACTCGTCCGGCTGCGGCTACGCACTCGGCAAGACGCTGCAACCCGGCAAACAAGTGCGCGACGTGCTCGGTTTCCTCGGCGAACTCGGCCCCGTGCGCCGCCAGCGCGGTTTCGATGACGGCACGCGTGTCCATGTCGATCTGCCCTGTCATCTCGTGCATGGACAAAAATCGGCGGGCATTCCGGCGAACGTGCTTGATGCCACCGGCTACCGCTGGCAGCTCGCGCCCAAGGCCAGGGACTGCTGCGGTTCCGGTGGTGTTTACAACATTCAAAAGCCCGGGAATGCCCGCGAAATCCTTGCCGGAAAATCGGCTTTCCTCAATGAGGCCGAAGGCAATCCCGTCATTCTTGGCACCTCCAACCACGTCTGCATGATGCAGTGGCACAGCGCCGGTGCCACGGGCCTTGTCCAGCGTCCCTACGAGGTGAAGCACATCATCCAACTCCTCGATCCAGGCGAGAAGTTCAGCATCCCCTCAACATCACCGCAGCCATGAAACCCAACAACGACCTCACCCTGAGTCACGACAAAAAGATTGGTGACAAAAAGATGAAGAAAAGAACCCCATTTTTCTGTCTCCAATCTTTTTGTCTTTTCATCGTCGCCCTCCACGCCGCCGAGCCGATCGATCCGAACCGGTTTGAAAAGGAAATCCTCGTTCCGGCTGCACGCGATGCGATCCAGATGGAAGTGCTGCCGGGTGGCGATGTCATCTTTGCCGAGTTCTGGGGAACGATTAAACGTTGGGACGCGAAGTCAGGCGGCGTGAGCATCCTTGGTTCAGTCCCAACGTATGCGAAGGGCGAGATCGGACTGCTTGGCATGGCCGTAGCGCGGGACTTTGAGCAGAGCGGGCATTTGTATGCCTTGTTCGCTCCGACAGCTAAACTGGGCACGGTGCGCGTTAGCCGCTTCACGGTGAAGGATGGTAAAATGCCGGTGGAATCCGAGAAGGAGCTGCTCTCCTATCCCTACGACACGGAGCACGTCTTTCACATGGGCGGCGCGATGTGGATGGATGGGAAAGGCGATCTCTACATCGGCAATGGCGACAATTGTCACTATGATCCCGGTCTGCCTCAGGACACGCAGCCGGACCGCAAAAACTGGGATGCCTTCCGCTCGGCTGCAAACTCGCGCGACCTGCGCGGCAAGGTGTTGCGCATTCATCCGAAGCCGGAGGGCGGCTACTCGATCCCCGAGGGCAATCTTTTTGCCGATGGCAAGGACGGCAGGCCCGAGGTCTTCGCCATGGGTGTGCGCAATCCTTTCCGCCTAACCGTCGATGACAAAACGGGCACGCTCTATTTCGCCGATGTCGGCCCGAACATCATGCCGGTGCTCGGCGTGAAGCCGGATGGTTATGAGGAACTCAATGCCACGCAGACCGCTGGCAACTTCGGCTGGCCGCTCTTTGTCGGACCGAATGAGGCGCTGCCGCTCTATGATTACGCCGCGAACAAGGAGGGCAAACGCTACGACCCGCAGTCCCCGGAAAATCTCTCACCGCGCAACACCGGCATCCAAAAGCTGCCGCCTGCCAAACCTGCGCTCATCTGGTATTCGAGCCTGCCTTCAAAGGACTTCCCCACCGTCGGCAGCGGCGGACGCTCCATCATGGCGGGCCCCGTGTATCGCTACGACGCGGCGAATCCATCGACCACGAAGCTGCCCGAGGCGCTTGATGGTCGCCTCTTCATTTATGAGTGGATGCGGAACTGGATTCAGACCGTGAAACTCGACACGGCCGGACCGGAGATCGAGCCCTTCCTGCCGGAGTGGAATCTGCGCCGCCCCATCGACATGAAGATGGGTCCCGATGGTGCGCTCTACATGATCGAGTATGGAGACCAGTGGTGGGAGAACAACGACAGCCGCGTCGTGCGCGTCGTGTATCGTCGCGGCAATCGTGCGCCTGTGGCAAAACTCACCGCCAATGAAACCGCAGGCAAACAACCGCTCGCGCTTACCTTTGATGCCGCCGCCTCGCGCGATCCTGATGGTGATGCTCTGAAGTTCGTGTGGAGCATCGCGGGCAAAGAACAGGCCGGCGATGCAGCGAAATTCGCGCATACCTTTGATCAACCCGGCAGCTATGAAGTCAGCGTGACCACGCTCGATAGCAGCGGCGCGAAGAGCATTGCGAAAGAGATGATCCATGTCGGCAATGGGCGGCCTCTGGTGCGTTTCGAGTCGCCTGCGCATGGTTCGTTTTTCGATTGGGGCTCAGCGATTCCCTACCAAGTTTCCGTCACCGAAACCGATGGCGACACGGTGCAGACCAACCTCGGCACCGTGCAGGGCGAGTTTCGCGGTCGCCGCTTTGCCAGCGAGGGTGATAAGGATGTGATCGATCCCGGACTCGCGATGATGCGCGCCAGCACCTGCTTTGCATGCCACATGGCCGACACACCATCCGCTGGCCCGCCTTACAAGACCGTCGCTCTGAAATACAAGGACGACGCCACTGCCGCCGAGCGACTCGCGCAGAAAGTCCTCAATGGCGGCACCGGCGTGTGGGGGCAGCTTCCCATGCCGCCGCATCCGCAGCACAGCATCGAGCAACTCCGCCGCATGGTCGCCTGGGTGCTTTCGCTGAAGGACGATCCCGCCAGCCCGCCGCAGTCCGGAGCCAGCGGCATCTTCACCGCGCCGAAGAAGCCCGAGAAAGGCACCCGCGTGGACGAAGGCGTGCTCATCCTCACCGCCGCCTACACCGACGATGGCAAACAAGCCACGATGCCGCGCCTGCGCGGTGAAGGCACCGTGGTGCTGCATTCCCGCCGCAAAAAAGCCGCGCTCTATGATGAGAACCATGGCATGGCCTACGTTGAGCACGCTTACGGAGAAAAGGCCATCGTCGGCCACTTCAAAGACGGTACCCACATCCTCTGGCGCGACCTGAACCTCACCGGCATCACGCAGATCACCGTGCGTGCCGGATGCTTCGACAAAAAAGGTGGCACCCTCGAACTCCGCAGCGGCTCACCCACCGGCCCCGTGCTCGCTAGCGTCACCGTACAACCCTCCGGCCAGGCCGACGAAGGCGAGTTCCTCAGCATCCCCGCCAAGCTCACCCACACCACCGGCCTCACCGATATCTGCGTCGTCGCACGCTGCACCGACAAAACCACCGAACTCGGCCTGAACTGGATCGAGTTTCTTCCGTGAGCTCCAACTCCATCACTCCATGAAACTCTGCCTCCTACTGCTCTCCTTCGGTCTCGTCTCCGCTCATGCGGATGTGACCAAAGACAACTTTGGCACCACTCGCGGGGGTGACCCCGTCGAGCGCTACACGTTGAAGAACAAACATGGCCTCGTCGCCAAGGTCATCACGCTCGGCGGCATCATCACCGAACTGCACGTGCCCGACCGCGCGGGCAAGCTCGCCGACATCGCACTCGGCTTCGACACCTTGGCCGAATACGAGGAGCACAATGGCGGCGTTTATTTCGGCTGCATCACGGGGCGTGTCGCCAACCGCATCGCGGGCGGCAAGTTCGATCTCAAGGGGAAGTCCTACACGCTCGACCTGCATCCCAAGACGAGCTTTCACCTCCACGGCGGTCTGAAAGGCTTCAGCAAAGTCATCTGGAAAGCGGAGGTCATCACCGATCCGCGGGGAGCGGCGCTGCGGCTCGCATATCTGAGCAAAGACGGCGACCAAGGCTTCCCCGGCAATCTCAACACCAGCGTCACCTATGTGCTCACCGAGGACGACGCCCTCGTCATCGAGTATGTGGCCACGACGGACAAGGCCACGCCAGTCAACCTAACCAATCACACCTACTTCAACCTCGCCGGAGCCGGCAGTGGCACCGTGTTCGATCACCTCCTCACCTTGCAGGCGCAGCATTATCTCGAGACCGATGAGAACCTGGTGCCCACGGGAAAGCTGCTGCCTGTCGCAGGCACCGCCTATGATTTCACCAGGAGCGAAGTCATCGGCAGCCGCGTCAATCAAATCTCCATCGGCGGTTACGATCATGCTTTTGTCCTCGCCGACAAACCCCAGCCCAAGCCCGCCCTCGCCGCCGAGGTGTTCGAGAAGAAGAGTGGCCGCGTGATGCAGATCCGCACCGATCAGCCCGGCATCCAGCTCTACACAGCCACCTACACCACGCCGCTCAATGGCAAGAACGGCATGAGCTATGACCGCTTCCACGGCCTCTGTCTGGAGACGCAGCATCAGCCCGACTCGGTGCATCACGCCGCCTTCCCAAGCACCATCCTCGAACCCGGTCAGACATATCGCACCACGACCATTCACCAATTCACCACGCGCTGAACTTCCAACGCGCCACGATTCCACTTTTAGCACCCTGAATCCCAAGAACTCCTTCATGACCCAAGCCGCCCCCTCCAACACCCGCCGCGTGGTGCTCTTCTTCGCCGTGACTTTGGCCATCATCACTTATGTGGATCGTGTCTGCATTTCGCAGGCGGCTCCAACGATGCAGGCTGAATTGGGACTCACGAAGATCCAGATGGGCTATGCATTCACCGCATTTGGCTGGGCTTATGCGTTGTTTGAAATTCCCGGTGGCTGGCTGGGAGATCGTATTGGTCCGCGCAAGGTGCTGATGCGTGTGGTGGGCATGTGGTCCATCTTCACGGTGGCGACGGGTTGGGCATGGAATCTCGGGGCGCTGGTGATCAGCCGCTTTTTCTTTGGCATGGGTGAGGCAGGTTGTTTTCCCAATATCACGAAGGCTTTTACCAATTGGTTTCCGGCGGCCGAGCGCGTCAAAGCACAGGGCATCCTGTGGCTGAGTGCTCGCTGGGGTGGTGCCTTCACGCCGCTCATTGTCGGTTGGATGCTGGCGAGTGGTGGTGAGGGCAAGTTCGGACTCGGCCTGCATTACCGCTGGGTGTTTCTGATCTTCGGTCTGCTGGGCGTGGTGTGGGCGCTGATGTTCTACCGCTGGTTTCGCGATTACCCGAAGGATCATCCCAGCGTCAGTGCCGCCGAGTTGGCTGTCATCGGGGAAACGCAGTTCTGCGGTGACCATTCCATGCCATGGGGCAAGCTGCTGGCCTCCCGCACGGTCTGGATGCTTTGGGCGCAGTATTTTTTCATGTCATACGCCTGGTATTTTTACATCACCTGGTTCCCCACTTACCTGAAGGAACAGTTCACCAGCATGGGCGACATGCAGCGGGCCTTGCTGGCCTGTGTGCCGCTGTTTTTCGGTGGCATTGGCTCCATTCTCGCGGGTCTGCTTTCGGCGCGGTTGGATGTATGGCTCGGCAGCATCGCCCGAACGCGCCGGTGGCTGGGAGTGCTCGGTATGGGCGCTGCGGGGCTCATGCTGCTCATCTCGATGCAACTTCACACCCCTGTGGCCTCCGTGCTCGCCATTGGTCTCGCGGCTTTGTGCAGCGATCTCGCCATGCCCGGAGCCTGGGGCGCGTGCATGGATGTCGGCGGACGCCACACCGGCGCGCTTTCCGGCAGCATGAACATGATGGGACAGGTCGGTGGCGCGATCGCGCCGATGGCCGTGCCGCTTGTTCTCGCCGCCACGAACAACAACTGGACCATCAACATGGGCCTCTTCGCCATCAGCTACTTCCTTGGCGCCATCTGCTGGGCCTTCATCAACTCCGACGAACGCCTGCACGAGTAGGTCCTGCGTCAAAAGGGATAGGCGGCGAATAAACTTCAGCCGACCGAAAGACGATGAACGGTATACCGTATAAAAACGGTATACTGCATGCCCCCATCCTCGACCACCACCGCCCGCTCCGACATCACTGTCTCACGTCTCAGGCAGGAAATCCTTGATGGCGAAATCTCACCCGGTGCTCTTCTGGCTGAATCAGCCGTCGCTCTCAGACTCGGCGTGAGCCGCGTGCCGGTGCGGGAGGCGCTGTTTGCACTGGAGCGCGAGGGGTTGGTGGAATTCAGCGTGACTGGACGGGCTTACGTCAAGGACCTGTCGCCGCATGATTTTGAAGAGCTGTATGCACTGCGTCTCGCACTGGAACCCGTTGCCGCGCGATTGGCGGCACCCGTGTTCCTGGCGGACTCTTCACGGCTGGAGAAAAACATCAAGGCAACCGGCAAGGCCTCCACGCTGCTCCAGGTCACCCATCTGGATCTCGATTTTCACGAGATCATTCTGGAGGCATCCGGAAATGCCCGGTTGCTGAAGCTGTGGCATTCCCTGCGCAGTGAGCTGGAACTTTGGCTGGGGCGTTTGCACCGCTCGAAACAGCTTCAGACCCGCGGCACACGCGCCGAGACTGTGACCAGTCATGAAGGTCTGGTGCATGCTTTCAAAACCAAATCGCCAATCGAGTGCGAGCGGTTGATGCGCCAGCACATCCTGAGCTGGCGTGAATGGCTCCCGACGACGGAGGTGGATGCATGAGGCGATGGTTCTCCATCGCGCTCGTTTGGCCTGCGGCTGCTTTTGCGGATCAGGGGGGCGAATTCTTTGATTCGAAAGTCCGTCCGCTGCTGGTCGAGCATTGCTACGAGTGCCACAGCGCGGAGAAGACGAAGGGTGACCTGGCATTGGACACGAAGGCTGGTTGGGAAAAGGGCGGAAAATCAGGGAAAACCATCGTGCCGGGCAAGCCGGACGAATCCCTGCTTATCAAAGCCGTGCGGTATCACGACGAAGACCTCGCCATGCCGCCGCAGAAGAAGGGCGGCAAATTGCCGGACAGCGCCATCGCGACGCTGACTGAGTGGGTGAAGATGGGTGCGCCTGATCCGCGTGTGGCCGTGGTCAAGATCGGTGGCATGAAGGCTGATGAGGCGAAGACATGGTGGGCTTTTCAGCCGCTCCCAAAGGCGGACAACTCACGGACCATCGATGAATTCATCCACGCGAAACTGGCTGAGGCAAAACTTCAACCCGCTGCGCCTGCGGACCCTCGCACGCTGATCCGCCGTGCGGCCTACGATCTGACCGGCCTGCCGCCAACGCCGGAAGCGGTGGATGCGTTTGTCGCGGCTCCGTCGCCGGATGCATTGGCAAGGTTCATCACCCGACTTCTCGACTCGCCGCAGTATGGCGTGCAATGGGGCAGGCATTGGCTCGATGTGGTGCGCTACGCGGACACGGCGGGAGAAAACACAGACCGGCCCCTGCCTCATGCATGGCGCTACCGGAACTGGGTGATGGATGCCTTCAATCGCGACACGCCATATGATGAGTTTGTTAGACTGCAGCTCGCAGGTGATATCCTGAATGCCGGCAAACCGGAGCGCGAACATGGCGAAGGCATCATCGCCACGGGTTACCTCGCCATCGCCCGGCGTTTCGGGCACGACATCGACAAGGACATGCATCTCACTTTCGAGGATGTGATCGACACCGTGGGCAAGAACTTCCTCGGCCTAACCACCGGTTGCGCACGCTGTCATGATCATAAGTATGATGCCATCACCTCGAGAGACTACTACGCGCTTTACGGCATCTTTGAGAGCACGCGCTTTGCTTTCCCAGGCTGTGAACCCAAGGGGCAGCCGCGCGACATGGTGCCGCTGATTCCGGCCGCGCAAGTCGAGGTGCTCATGAAGCCGTGGCGTGAGCGCAACGCGCAAGTCGAAGCCGAGAAAAAGCGCCGCGCTGAGCTGGCGGGTGCTGCGCAGAAAGTCATCAGCGGCAGCGCTGCCGGGAGCACTCATCTCCTGGCGAGTGCTCAGGTTGGTGAAGGTCTGTCAGTGAACTTTGATGTGAAAAAGATCGCCGTGCGCAAAGGTGAAGTCATTCAACTCACCGTGTCGCCGAATGCGAACCATGGAGCCGACAGCACGCTCATCGAATGGAGCATCCATGAGACAGGCGGTGCGCAGAGCACCTGGAGCGTGGCGGATCTCGTGCAGAGCCTCACGCGGCAGAATCCATCTCCGGGTCGCGACGGAGCACTGTGGTGCTTCATTGAGAGCACCTCGACAGGTCCCGCTTTCCTCACTGACAAGGCCGATTCCATCGACGGCAACAGCGCTTTAAAGAAGTGGAGCATTGGCGATCTGCCATCCGTTTTTGTCAACTCCGCAGACCAGCAGGTGATGGTGTGGACCACGCTCCAGGCTGAGTCGTTCTTCATGCATCCGGGGCCGAGCCGTCCAGTCGCAGTCGCGTGGGTGAGTCCGCTCGATGGTGAGGTCGCGCTGACAGGCCGCGTCGCGGACGTGCATCCTGCCAAGCTTGATGGCGTGGCGTTTGAGATTCATCACATCGCAGCGCCTGACTACGGACCTGCGCTCGTCAGCGCGGGCAGGATCTTGAATGAAACAGCCATCAAGGCTGAACCTGCACCGGTGATTCCCGTCGCGTATGCCGTCGTTGACGGCGCGGCAAAGAACTCACGCTTTCAGCTTCGCGGCGATCCTGAGAAGCCAGGCGAAGAAATGCCGCGCCGCTGGCTTTCCGTTTTCGGCGGTGACGCTGTGCCTGCAAATGCCGGCAGCGGACGCAAGCAACTCGGCGACTGGATCGTGAGTTCACCGCTCGCCGCTCGCGTGATGGTGAACCGCATCTGGGAATGGCATTTCGGCAGCGGGTTGGTGCGCTCGCCAAACGATTTTGGTGCGCGCGGTGAAAAACCAACGCATCCCGGGTTGCTCGACTGGCTTGCCGCAAAGTTTGTTGCCGGCGGTTGCAGCGTGAAGGCGATGCATCAGCTCATCATGAGCAGCGCCGCGTATCAGCGCGCCAGCGCCACCTCACACGCCTCTGATCCTGACAATCGTCTGCTGGCGCACTTCACCCGCCGCCGCCTCACGGCGGAGGAAATGCGCGACAGTCTGCTCACAGCCTCCGCGCAGCTCGATCCGACGCCAGCTGAGGCGCATCCCTTCCCTGCCGAGAGCACCTGGAAATTCTCCCAGCACGGCCCCTTCAACGCCGTGTATGAAACCAACAAACGCAGTGCCTACCTCATGGTGCAGCGTCAGCGGCGGCACCCCTTTCTCTCGCTCTTCGACGGTGCCGACCCCAATGCCACCACTGCCGCCCGCCAGACCACCACCGTGCCGACACAAGCACTCTATTTCATCAATGATCCCTTTTTCCATGCGCAGGCTTCAGCGCTGTCGAAAGTGCTCATCGCGCTGCCTGACGATGATGCCCGCATCACCAAAGCCTGGCGCATCCTCTTCCAAAGAAAACCAACCTCCGCCGAAATGCAGCGCACGAAATCCTTCCTCGCCTCCTACCCCGCTGACGACGCCGAAAAATGGGCTGCGCAGGCGCGCGTGCTTATGGCGAGCAGTGAGTTTCTGCATGTAGATTGAATCATGAAACCAATTTTACGAAAAAGATGAAGCCCGCCCTCAACCCCCGCTCCTCCCTGCCGCTCGCAGCCCTGTTTTTCACCGCCAGCCTTGGATTGACTGATGCCGTCCGTGCTGCGGAACCGTTTGAAGCTTTCCTGGAGACGCATTGCATCCGCTGTCACGGGCCGGAAAAGGAGAAGGGAGATCTGCGGATCGACCAGCTCTCGCGTGATTTCAAATTGGGCGTGGACAGCCATCACTGGGCGGAGTCCATCGAGAAGGTTAACAGCGGCGAGATGCCTCCGAAGAAGGAGAAGAAACCGACGCAGGCGGAGATGGCGGTGTTTGTCACGAGTCTTGATGCGCGGCTGAAGGAGGGGCGGGCGGCGCGGATGGCGGCGCGGCCGGTGGTGACGCATTATCGTCTGAGCCGGAAGGAGTATCAGAACACCGTCTATGATCTGCTCGGCGTGCGCTATGATCCTGCCAAGCCGGGCGAGTTGAATGAGGACACGCGGTGGCATGGCTTTGAGCGCATCGGCTCGGAGCTTTCGCTCTCGCCCTCGCATGTGGACCGCTACTACCGAGCAGCGGAGACGGTGCTGGATCGTGCCTTTCCTGCCACGACGAGCAGCGAGGCACGGAAGGTCCGCAAAACCGCGGCGGATCTGCGCTACGGCGGCGGGAAGGACCAGCAGGCGGCGCTGGATCGTTTCGGCATCAAGCGGCCGCTGCGTTATCTCCTGTTTCCAGGCAGCACCCAGAATGCGCTCTCGCCCAACTGGTTCGGAAAGACGGGGCCGGAGCACAGCGGGCTCTACAAAGTCCGCATTCAGGCCAGCGGCATTCGTCCGATCGGCGGCCAGCCTGCGCACCTGAGCATCGGCAAGCGGACGGGTGAGGAGACGGTGGATGGGGCCATTGAGTTTGACCTCACCGCGCCGGAGGATAAGCCGCAGGTGTATGAGTTCGAGGTGTTCCTCGAAATGCCGGCGTCGCTCGACTTCTGCGTGGTGGCCACGGATGTGGTGGACCGCAGAGCCGGTGCGGCTTTCCGCAATGCGCTCGGCAGCCGGGGCGGTTACATTTTCACCCATAGCAGCGAGACATTGCTCCTGAATCCGAACGCGCCGCAGATGTTTGATGACAAGGGGAACGGGCTCTTTTCCACAGTCATCCTCGATTGGATCGAATGGGAGGGGCCGCTGGTGTCGGACTCGGAAAAATCGAGGCGCAAGGATGTGATGCCGCCGGATGATGCGACGGCCGAGGTGGTGGCGGAGCATTTGCACCGCTTCGCCGAGCGTGCGTGGCGTCGTCCCGTGAAGCAGGAGGAACTCGCGGAGTATCTGCAATCTTACCGCACGGAGCGCGAGGCAGGCGAGAAGATGGCCGATGCCTACCGTGTGGCGTTGCAGGGTGTGCTGACCTCGCGGCATTTCATTTACATCGTTGAGGGCGATCCGGTGGCGCGCGAGCGTCTCACCGATTCGGAACTCGCCACGCGGCTTTCGTTTTTCCTGTGGAGTTCGATGCCGGACGAGGCGCTCTTCACCGCAGCCAAAGGCGGACAGCTCAGCGGTGATGGCCTCAAGAAAGAAGTGGACCGCATGCTCACGGACAGCAAAGCCAGCCGCTTCATCGATGACTTCGCGCGGCAGTGGCTGCAACTGCATCGCGTGGGTATGTTCCCGCCGGACAAGAAGCTCTATCCCATCTACGACGCGTGGCTGGAGACCAGCATGAAGGCCGAACCCGTGGAGTTTTTCCGCGAGATGTTCGGCAAAAACATGCCCATCGAAGGGTTCATTGATTCCGGCTGGACCACGGCCAATGCGCGGCTCTGTGACTTCTACGGATTGCCGGAGCCGAAGTCGGGCGGCTTCCAGCGCGTCTCGCTCAAGCCCGAGGATCGTCGCGGCGGTCTGCTCACGATGGGGGCGGTGCTCGGCTTGACCTCGGACGGCACGCGGCATCGCCCGGTTCACCGGGGGGTCTGGCTCAGCGAGGTCGTCCTTGGCAAATCACCACCGCCGCCACCGGCCAACGTGCCCGCCATCGAGCCTCCGACGCCGCAAAGTCCCAAAGCCACGCTGCGTCAAAAGATCGAAGCCCATCGCAACGACGCCAACTGCGCTGCCTGCCACGCGAAGATCGATCCGCTCGGCCTCGCCTGGGACAACTACGACGCCATCGGCCAGTGGCGCACGCGCGAAAAAATCGCCGCAGGCGTCGGCGAAGACCCCTTGATCAATCCCTCCGGCATGATGCCCGACGGCCGCCCCTTCCAAGACGCCAACGAGTTCAAGCAACGCCTTCTCGAAGACCGCGACAAGCTCGCCCGCGCCTTCATCGAACACCTCTGCACCTACGGCCTCCGCCGCGCCCTCGCCTTTGACGATCAGGATGACCTCAAGGCCATCGCGACCGAAGCCAGGAAAAACCAATACCGCATCAAGGACATCGTCCGCGCCGTGGCGATGTCGGAGTTGGTTAGGAAGCGATGACGAGTCAGGTCTCCAGCAGATTCAGGGAGGCCAGCAGATTATTCTTTCAAAATGAAATCAAAACCCAAACCCCAATCGGCGGGCCTCCCTGAATCTGAGGGAGATACCACCACCCATGCTTTCATCGGGCATGCGATGAAGGTCCATTCATTGGTTGGGCCAGGACTAGACGAAGAGATATATCATCAGGAGCTTGTCGCGGCTCTGACTGCGGCTGGTATTTCACATTTTTCAAAGCCGAGGCGGGACTTGGTTTATCGCGGGATTGTTGCGGACACCTTTGAGCCGGATTTTGTCATCGAAAATCACTTCATTCCCGAGTTGAAGTGTCTGCGCGGATCATTCGCCCCGGAGCATTTGGTTCAGGTGTTCTGCTACTGTAAGTTCTGGCGGCTTCGCACGAGTCTGCTGGTGGATTTCGGCAAGCAAAGCCTGATTTGGAAGCGGCTTCTGTATCGTTCTCACTCAGCGAGTTTCACTGAGACCAGTCCTCCTGGATTCCTTTCCAATCCCGCGCTGGCTGCAAACATCATTCGAGCTGTTGGCGAGTGTCTGAACGAATTCGGTCTCGGCTACCGGCAGAGCACTTGGAAGGGCTTGGTCAGGGCTGCGATCCAATCCGCAGGTCACAATGTCCATGCTAACCCAACCGCCACCGTGCTCGATCGTCCACATGTCACGATGTCCAGTCTTGTCATCGACGACAACTGCGCCGTGTTTGTCACTGCCCTCACAGACGGCATCAACGCAACGGATCGCGCCACACTTCAAACCCATCTCCGCTGGCTCAACCTCGACTGGGGCATCGTGTTCCACTTCGGCAAAACCACCGCTGACTTCACCTTTGTCCAACACCCGAAAAAGAAAGCCAGATGAATGAGGTCTCGAGCAGATTCAGGGAGGCCAGCAGATTATTCTTTCAGAATGAAACATTGACCAAAAACTCAATCTGCGGGCCTCCCTGAATCTGCTGGAAATCACGAACACTCGAACAACGAACCAAGAACTTCTATGAACATCCAAACCCAATCCTGGCTCCTCAACCGTCGCCATGCGCTCAAAGCGCTCGGCAGCTTCATTTCGCTGCCGATGCTTGAGTGCATGGTGCCGCTGCGTGCTGCAGAAACAGTCACCGCCGCGCCAAAGCGCAGTGCCTTCATCTATCTCGCCAATGGCGTGCATTCGCTGAACTATCAGATCACCACGTCGGGGAAAGATTATAAGTTCTCACGGTCGCTGAAGCCGTTGGAGAAGCACCGTGAGGTCATCACGCCGATCAGCGGATTGCATCATCCGGGAGCGCTCAGTCACCATCACAACTGCATCTCCGTCTGGCTCACCGGCGGGAAGCTCGGGCCTTCGGATCGCAACATGATCTCCGCGGATCAGAAGATGGCGGAGATCACCGCGCCGCACACGCGTTACCCGTCGATGGAGGTCGCGCTCACGCAGGGTTCGCTGGCGTGGACGGCGGACGGTGTGCAGTTGCCCACGCTGCGTCGTTGCAGCGAGATCTTCGCCTCGCTCTTTGAAGAACCGAAGGGTGGAAAGATGGCCCAGCGCCGCGCTTTGCGCCGCAAGGGCAGCGTGCTCGATGCCAACCTCGCGGAGGTGCGCCGGCTTGAGAAAAAGATGGGCGCGGAGGATAAGGGGCGCATGGAACAATACCTCACCTCGGTGCGTGTGGCTGAGATCCGCACGCGACGCGCCGATTCGTGGCTCGACACACCGCTGCCGGCCATTTCCGAGGCGGATCGCAAGCGCACCAACCGAGACATCGCCGCCACCATGGCGGGTGATTACTTCCGCACCGTCTATGACCTCATGGTGCTCGCCTTCCAGACGGACATGACACGTGTGGCCACCTTCAGCCTCGGCGGTGAGGGAGACGCTTTTTCCATTCCGGAGATCGGCATCACCGAGTCTCGCCATCAGCTCAGCCATCACGGCGGTGATGCCGGTTACATGGAAAAGCTCACCAACTACGACACCTTCGCCATCGAGCAGTTCAGCTACTTCCTCACCCGCCTCACCGAAACGAAGGACCTCAATGGCAAGCCGCTCCTTGGCTCGACGATGGCGCTCTTCGGCAGCGGCATGTCCTACGGTCACAGCCACGGCAACGCCAATCTCCCGCTGGTGCTCGCCGGCGGATCGGACCTCGGCCTCAAGCACGGCAGTCATCTCGACTTCAACAAGGACGCCAAAGGTTTTGAAGGCTATTCGCTCGGTGCCGACGGTGCGCTCACCACCGCGCATTATCAGGTTTGCAGCCGCCCGGTGAACTCGGATGCCCACATGAGCAATCTGCTGCTGCTCATGACCCAGCGCATGGGTGTGGAGACGGACCAGTTTGGCGACAGCAACAAGGTCATCGCGCTGTGACGCCGAGGCGGGATGGAGAGTTGGAGTTCTGGAGTGATGCGATCAAGCCTTATCCGCCCCGCCACTCCATGTCTCCAGCGCTCCAACTCCCCACCATTCTTCAGTCGAAAATGTCCCTTCCAACACTCCATCACTCCACCACTCCATTGCGCCGCTGGCTCGTGGTGTTGTGCTTGGGGCTCATCGTGACCGCGACCTGCGCACTTGCAAAGGACGAGCCTTTCCGCCCCGAAACCGGGAAGTTTCCGCCTTTGGAAAAAGCCCACACCTACCGCGGCGAACTCGTGTTCGTGGATCATGCGAACCGTCGTGGCAGCATTCGCGTGACATCCCCGGGCGTGTTTCGCTTCACCGCGCCGCATCCGTTTGCACTGCTGCCGTATGCCCTCGTGCGCCATCACGGCGCACCGGCCGACCTGCGCGACATTCCACTGGGTACCATGCTGCATGTTCGCGCGTTTCTCCCGCCGGACCCGAAAACTTCCGCCGTGCCGGTCTTGCCCGTCAACAACCGGGAGAAGACGAAAGCCGGAGCGCTTGGCGTCGCGCCCGCCGAGAATCACGTCCTTCTCCTCGAAGACGAGCCCAGCCACTGCATGCGCGAGGGCATGGTCTGGAAGCTCAAGGAAGTGGAGATCAAGAACCATGAGGGAACGATCATCGCCAGCCGCGAACCCAAACAAGCTGGAGACGGTAAGGTCGTCGAGGAAACGCTGACCTTTGATGCCTCCACCCGTGTCTGGCGCGGTCGCGAATACCTCCGGATCGAACACCTGATCGCCGAGGGCGCGTGGCCTGCCAGCGGCAAAAAATCTCTCGGCGGCCAGTCCGTCCAACTGGGCATCACCTGGAAACCCACGCCGGGCGGTGTGTTCTCGCGCTTCCACATCTCCGACATCTGGCTGGACGACGCCGCGATGGAAAATGCCACAGACCAACAGAACGAGACGCACAAGGCCTTCATGCGCAGCCGTTGGATGCCCGGGTGGATCGATGCGGTCGAGTATGGCAAGTTCGGCCGGGCGACCGTGACGGCGACCTTGTTTGGTGGCATGGACTCATCGCTCTATGCCGATTTCAGAAAGGGCGGTTCCGCTCTGATGAATGGTGTCGAGAACACACTGAAGCATACCGAAGGCGGCACCGCCGGCCCAACGCAGATGGCCGCACGCGGCACTCTCCTCGACGTCAGCAAGACGCCTGGAAACGCCCCTCCGGGCAGCAGCGGCATTCAAATCCGGTTTGAGACCGACCTCATCACTGAAGGCATGCGCCCTGCGCGAATTGTCCGGATCCGCCCCGCAGGCTGGCCCGATGTCCATGTGCCGCGTGAGGAGTATCTCAGCGACGGGGCCTCCAGCATTGACGAGCGCTTCCCGACTCCTGCCATTTTTCCGAAATACTGATCTTCATCACCGCCACGCGCTATGACACGCTTCCTTTTTGTTCTTGGTTCTTCGCTCCTGGTTCTTGGTTGGTGCGCGGCCAACGCCGCCGACGAACCCTTCCGCCCTGAAGCCGGCAAGTTTCCTCCGCTTGAAAAAGCGCACTCCTACCGTGGCGAACTGACCTTCGTGGATCACGCGAACCGGCGCGGCAGCCTTCGCGTTGAGGGCACGGGCAAGTTTTATCGAAACGACCCGCACCCCTTTGCCATGCTCCCCTATGGCATCGTGCGCTATCAAGGCGCCCCGGCGGACCTGCGGGACGTCCCGCTCGGCACGGTGATGCATGTGCGAGCCTTCCTCCCGCCGGACCCGAAGACCTCCGCCGTGCCCGTGCTGCCGGTGGACAGCAAGTCGAAGGACGCCGGTCACTATCGTGGCACCGGCATCTTCCCCGCCGAGAATCACGTGCTGCTGCTCGAAGACGAGCCCAGCCACTGCCTGCGCGAGGGACTCGTCTGGAAGCTGCACGAGGTGGAAATCAACAGCGGCGAAGGCATCATCACCGCCACCCGCGAGCCGAAGCAAGGCGGCACCGCCAAGGTGGCCGAAGACATGATGACCTTCGACTCCGCCACCCGCATCTGGCGCGGCAGCGAACGCATCGGAGTCGCACGCATGGTTGCCGATGCAGCATGGCCTGCCAGTGGAAAGAAAAAGCTCGGCGGGCAGCCCGTCCACCTCGGAATCACTTGGAAACCTGCGCCTGGGGAAGGGTTGGGAGGTGCCTTCACCCGTTTCCACATCTCAGACATCTGGCTGGACGAGGCCGCCATCGAGCAGGCCGCTCAATTCCAGACCGAGACGCACAAAGGGTTCATTCGCAGTCGCTGGATGCCAGCCCGGGTGGATGCGGTCGAGTATGGCAAGTTCGGTCGCGCCACCGTCACCGCGACTCTTTTCGGCGGCATGGATGCCTCCCTTTATGCCGACTTCCAGAAAGGCATGCAGGCACAAATGAACGGAGCCGAGAACACCTTGAAGCATGCCGGCGGCCACTACGGCCCCGGCCACATCGCCTCCAGTGGCCAAATCACGGCCATCACCAAGGCCGGCGGGAAAATCCCACTCAGCTCCAGCGGCATTCAGATCCAATTCGAGACCGACCTCATCATCGAAGGCATCCGGCCCACACGCGTCATCCGGGTCCGCCCGCAAAGCTGGCCCAGCAGACAAGTGCCCCGCGAAGAATACGTCAACGACAGCCTCGAAGAGCGCTTCCCGACTCCAGCCATTTTTCCGAAATATTGATGCTCACCACTCTCCCGCTCACATGATGACACGATTACATTGCATTCTTGGTTATTCCATCCTGGCTCTTGGCCTGTGCGCTGCACACGCAGAGGATGAGCCCTTCCGCCCCGAAGCGGGTAAGTTCCCGCCTTTGGAAAAAGCGTACTCCTACCGGGGTGAGCTCGTCTTCGTGGATCATGCGAACCGCCGCGGCAGCATCCGTGTGCAAGGAGCGGGCACGTATTTTCGCAACCCGCCACATCCCTTCGCCATGCTGCCCTACGGCATCGTGCGTTATCACGGCGCACCGGCGGATTTGCGGGACATTTCGCTTGGCACGGTGCTGCACATTCGTGCCTTTCTCCCGCCTGACCCGAAGACCTCTGCCGTGCCGGTGCTGCCGGTCGATAGCCGCAAAAAAACCGCCGGCTACAGCGGCATCGGCATCGCGCCAGCCGAGAACCACGTTCTTCTTCTCGAAGATGAACCCAGCCACTGCCTGCGTGAAGGATTGATCTGGAAGCTGAAGGAAGTGGAGATCAAAAACCGAGAAGGCATGATCACCGCCACTTGTGAACCCAAGCAGGGCGGAGATGCCAAAGCGACGGAAGAGAAGCTGACCTTCGATGCCGCCACGCATGTCTGGCGCGGCCGTGAATGCCTCGGCATCGACGAACTCATCGCTGAAGGTGCGTGGCCTGCCGAAGGGAAAAAATCCCTCGGCAGCCAACCCGTGCTGCTTGGCATCACCTGGAAACCCACGCCGGATGGCATCTTCACGCGTTTTCACATCTCGGACATCTGGCTGGACGACGCCTCCATGCAGCGCGCCGCCAAGAACCAGACCGAAACACACAAAGCCTTCATCCGCAGCCGCTGGATGCCCGCGTGGATCGATGCTGTCGAGTATGGCAAGTTCGGCCGCGCGACCGTGACCGCGACCCTGTTCGGCGGCATGGACGCCGCGCTCTACGCCGATTTCAAAAAGGATGTCTCCGCCGTGATGAACGGGGTCGAGAACACCCTGAAGCATGCCGGCGGCAACTACGGCCCCGCGCACATGGCCTCAAAGGGTTCCATCCTCGAAGTCATGAAAACACCCGGCGAAGTCCCGCTCGGCAGCAGTGGCATCCAGATCCGTTTTGAGACCGACCTCATCATCGAAGGCATCCGCCCCGGCCGCATCGTCCGTGTCCGCCCAAGTGTCTGGCCCGCCGTGAACCTGCCCCGCGAAGAATTCGTCGGCGATGGCAGCAACCCCGAAGACCGCTTCCCCACTCCGACCATCTTCCCGAAGTACTGAGGCTGCACTTGGTGACATTCAATCTGCTGGAAATCACTAGCCACGACACCGGCAATAAGAGCCAAAATCCACCATTCCATGAAACCCGCCGCCCTGCTCACCTCTCTCCTGTTTGCCTCGCTCACGGCGCTGCAAGCGGCTGGTCCCGACCTTTCCAGGATCAGCTCACGCGCCGACCTCGATGCCGTCATCGCCGGCACCGCTGATGCGACTTCGAAACAAGCGCTCACCGATCAGGCTGCCGCCATTCTTGCCGCTGCGGAGCAGCACCCGCATGTCGAGGCCGTCATCCGCACGATCGAGAGTGCACCGGGCACGTTCACGAAGATCAACAGCACGCCCGAGGCCTTGAAGAAGGCGGCGGGCGGCGACATCGCGATCTTTGACACGCTCACACTCGTCAGCACCAGCATCCAGAGCGGCAAGGCGCACGTCTATCGCGGCACCAACGACGATCCCTACAACGCGGCCTTCATCGAGCATCTCGGGCACATCCCGGCCTTGGAATCCGTCAAGATCGTCGCGACCAGGATCGAAGACGCCTGGCTGCCGCCGCTGCTGAAGCTCAAGAACCTCAAATCCCTGAGCATCGAAGGAACCGCCAGGGGACTGCCCGGGAATCCAGCCCTCGGCGATCCCAGTCTCGCGCGATTCCAGGCGCTGACGCAGTGCCCCTCGCTCACCTCTCTCGAACTCGCCTACTTTGGCAAAGCCACCGATGCCGGCCTTGAACAACTGGCTGGGCTGAAAAACCTCGAGAGCTTCACCTTCCGCGGCTCTCCGGTGAAAGGGCACGGCTTCGCCAAGTTCAAAGGATGGACCAAGCTCAAAAGGATCAACTTCCACAGCAACACCCTCGATGACGAAGGGCTCGGCTATGTCTGTGAAAACTTCCCCAACCTTGAGTTCATCAAGTTATGGCACTCCAAGCTCCTCACCGATGCCAGCGCCGGTCATCTCAAAAAGCTCAAGAAGCTGACGGGCATCGAGATCAGTTGTGCCAAGGCCACCGCCGGGCTCGTCAAGAACCTGCGCGAGTTGCCGATGGAATATGCGGCACTCGAATACGGCGTGAACGCCCCGGCATCGGAGGCTATCGCCACGGTCAAATCCATCCCCACGCTGCGCCGTCTCTCGATCGATGGCAAAGCCTTCACCGACGCCGATCTCGCCGCCCTCGCCAGCGTGACCCAGGTCCGGGAACTCTCCCTCTCAAACCTCGACCTGCCCGACGCTCGACTCCCGCAGTTGCAGTCCTTCGCTCACCTCAAGTCCCTCACACTCGTCCGCTATGGCCAGGGCTACCCCGAAGAAACGCAGGCCAAAGTGAAAGCCATGCTGCCCAAGATGGACGTGAAGTTTGTGAAGTGATCGCCACCGCATCCAAACCATGAACACACCACTCAGCCGTCGCCATTTCCTCCGCTCCGCTGCGGCCGGATCGCTCGTGTTTCCCGGCATCGTGCAACGGTTGCTTGCCGAAAGCGCCGACCCGCTCGCGCCGAAGGCTCCGCATTTTCCGGCGAAGGCGAAGAATGTGATTTTCCTCTTCATGACCGGCGGTGTGTCGCATGTGGACAGCTTTGATCCGAAGCCGGAACTGGTGAAAGGTCACGGCAAGGAGATCAAGGCCGACCATCCCGAGATCAAAGGGCGTCCGGGCTATGAGCGCATCTATTTGAAGCGTCCGCAGTGGGAGTTCGCAAAGCACGGGCAGTGCGGCACAGAGGTGAGCGCGCTGTTTCCACACATCGCGTCGTGCGTGGATGACATCGCGCTGATCCGCTCGATGCACACATCGCATTCGAATCACTACAACGCCACGCTCGGCATGCACACGGGCTCGTTTGCGCAGTCGCGGCCCAGCATCGGTTCATGGAGCACCTACGGACTTGGAACACTGAATCGCAACCTGCCCGGTTTCGTCGTCATCGCGCCGAAGCAGACCTATGCAGGCACGCAGGTCTTCGCGAGTGACTTCCTGCCAGGCGCGCATCAGGGCACGCTCGTGGTGCCTGGCGCGGAACCCATCGCCAACGTGGCGCCGCGTGTGCCTGCGAACCGCCAGCAACTCGAACTCGCGGCGCTGCGTGAGATGAATGCCGAGCATCTCGCCAAGCGTGATGGTGATCCACTGCTTGCCGCGCGATTGCAAACATTCGAAACCGCTTTTGGCATGCAGATGGCCGTGCCTGACGCCTTTGATCTCAAGCAGGAATCCGATGCCACGCTCGCCAGTTATGGCCTGCAACGCGGCCAGACCACCGGATTCGGCTGGCAATGCCTTGCCGCGCGGCGACTTGTCGAGCGCGGCGTGCGCTTCGTGGAACTCATCGACACCGGCTCCTCCGGCAACTGGGATGCGCATGGCGACATGATGACGCATGTGCCGCTCGCAAAGAACGTCGATCAACCCATCGCCGCCCTGCTGCGCGATCTCAAACAACGCGGCATGCTGGACGACACGCTCGTCGTCTGGACCACGGAGTTTGGCCGCACGCCCTTCAACAACACTGCCGATGCCAAAGGTCGGGAGCATCATCCCTGGGCCTTCAGTTCATGGCTCGCTGGTGGCGGTGCGAAGCCTGGCTCGGTGCATGGTGCGAGTGATGAGATCGGGCTCCGAGCGGTGGAGAAGCCGGTTCATGTGCGCGACTTTCACGCCACCATCCTGCATCTCATGGGTTTCGATCACGAGAAGCTCACCTACCGCCACGCCGGTCTCGATTTCCGCCTCACGGGCGTGGAGGAGAGCCACGTCGTGAAGGAAGTGCTGGCGTGAGACCCGGCAAACTTGAAAAGAAAGAACTTGATATTGTATACCGTATTTCTTTCATGAAACGGTATACACTATGAAGAACACACCTGCCTCCTCGTCCCGATCCGAATACGCCATCAACCTGCTGCGCCGCCGCATCATTGACGGGCAAAGCGAACCTGGCTCGCTGCTGGCCGAGGTGGCGGTGGCGCGGGATTTGGGCGTGAGCCGGGTTCCTGTGCGGGAGGCGTTGTTCACGCTGGAGCGCGAGGGCTTGGTGGAGTTCAGCGGCACTGGCAGGGCCTATGTCAAAGACCTGACGCCGCATGATTTTGAAGAGCTGTATGTGCTGCGTCTCGCGTTAGAGCCCGTGGCTGCGCGATTAGCTGCGCCGGCCTTGCGCGAAGATTGCTCGCGTCTTGAGAAAAACATCAAGGCCACCAGCAAGGCCACCACGTTGCTTCAAGTCACGCATCTGGATCTCGATTTTCACGAGATCATCCTGGAAACATCGGGGAACGCTCGACTGCTCAAGCTCTGGCACTCGCTGCGCAGTGAGTTGGAACTTTGGTTGGGGCGGTTGCACCGCTCAAAGCAACTTCAAACGCGCGGCACGCGTGCAGAGACGGTGACCAGTCACCAAGGTGTGGTGGAGGCTTTCAAAACCAAGTCACCCACCGAGTGCGAACGCCTCATGCGCCAGCACATCCTGAGCTGGCGCGAATGGCTGCCGGTGCTGCCTGATAAAGAATGATTTTGTCTGCGTCACAAACGTCCACTCACCTCTCCAACCATGAGTCCGATGATTCGATTCGTCATTCCTTCTTTGGCCCTGTGCTTCACACTCCCGGCTGCCGCTGCCGATGGGGCCGCTGACCGGGCCAAGGCGTATGCGGAGCGGATTCATCCGCTGCTGGTGAAGACCTGCGGGAAATGCCACGGCAAGGAACCCGAGGACAACGACCTTGACCTCACGAGCCTTGGCACCGTTGAGGCGCTCCTCGCACAGCCAAAGGTGCTGGAGGACATTGCCGAGAGATTGAATGAGGGCGACATGCCGCCGAAGAAGGCCGTGCAGCCAAGCCTGACCGAGCGCGAGCAGTTGCTGGGCTGGATCTCGGCGGCGGTGGATGCGATGGCGGCGGCGCACGCGGGCGACCCAGGGCCGGTGACGCTGCGTCGTCTGACCAATGCGGAGTATGATCATGCGGTGCGCGATCTCACGGGTGTAGCGATACGGCCAACCGTGGCCGGTGAGTTCGCGCCCGACAGTGTGGGCGGCGAGGGCTTTGCCAATGTCGGCGAGGCGATGCCGATGACTCCAGGGTTGGTGGAGCGCTATCATCAGGCCGCACGCTATGTCGCGGCTCGGGCGGTTTTGTTGCCGACGGGCTTCCGGTTTTCGTCTTCTCCAGATGGTCCGGACTGGACGGCGGAGGCGGAGAAAGCACTGCGCAGTTTTCACTCCCGCTATGCGGATAAATGGGGAAGGCCACCGCTTGCGGCGCATCTCGCGGCGACGTTGAAACATCGCGACCGGCTCACTCGCGGCGGTCCCGCTGCCATCACGGAAGTCGCTGCAGAGGAGAAGCTCAACGTGACTTACCTGGCAGCGCTCTGGGCCGGACTCAGCGTCCAGCCGACAGCGGTGCCCGATGCACAATCGAAGCAGTGGGAGGAGAAAGCCGCCCAAGTGGAGGCCGAGAGGAAACGGCGGCAGTCGGCTCTCGACTCGGCGCACCAGAAAATCGAGTCGCGCTGGGCTGCGTCGAAACGGGTGCTCATGGAGTCGAAGGTGGCGGAAGCGGGCTCGATCCCCTTCGAGAAGAAGGTGTCGGTTCGGCGCGGCGAGTTGCTGCTCCTGACCGTGCTGCCTAACCAAAGCTACGGAGCCGACAGCACGCTCATCGAATGGGACATCCGCGAAACGACCGGCGATCAGCGCACCTGGAGCGTCGCCGATGTGATTCCCGATCTGTTGAAGGGCAACCCCAGGCAGGACAAGCACGGGGCCAGTTGGAGCTTTCTGGAGACAACATCCACCCCGGTGTTCCTGACTGAACCGCGCGACAGCAACGCCGAGCGAAGCGAGGTGAAATCGTGGAGCCTCGGCTCCGAGCCCTCGGTCTTCGTGAACACCGCCGCAAATCCATTGCAGGTCTGGACGAAGTTGCCCGCACGGTCGGTCTTCGTGCATCCGGGACCTAAGCGCCATGTGACGGTCGCCTGGACAAGCCCAATCGATGCCGAGGTCGTCGTCTCAGGCCGTGTCGCCGATGCCCATTCTTCCGGGGGCGACGGCGTGGCCTTCGAACTCTCGCATCTCACCGCACCGGAGCTGGGGCAGGCGCTGGCCGTTCTGGGAGAGCGGCCCGCCATCCTGCCGGGCGCTGGTCTGCCGAAGAACATGCTCGGCTTGGTCCGCGAAACATGGCACGACGCCACGAGCGATCCCGCACCCATTCTCGCAGCGATCACGGCCATGCAGGACAAGTTGTTCGCGAGCCGCTACCTCAAGTATAAGCACAGTGTCCTGGCGGTGGGCAACGGCTTCCCTGCATGGGGGGATGCGACACGCATCGTCGCGCTGGAGCGCGTGCAGAGCGCGGCGCGCGAGCCAGTGTTTCGATTGGTCGTGCGGCAGGTGGCTCCGGCGGTGCCTGGCACGTTCGTGGTGTGGGACAAACTTCGATTGGAAGGTGGCGATGCACCCCCGCTCATCCTGGCGCAGCATCCCGAACTGCGCGCAGCCATCGAGGCTGCTTGCGGGCTTCACTTTGGTCAGCATCCACAAGGTCGCTCAGTGCCAGCGACGGCGCTGATCACCGGGGCAGGTTCGGAGTTGCGCATCGATTTGAAAAAACTGCCGGCACCGCTCTTGAAGGCCCTCGCCTTGCCGCGATTGCTGCACGCCGACGTGAGCCTCGATGCCGGCAGCCCGGAGACCGCCACGGTTCAGGCGCTGCTGCTGGCGGAGCCGGACTTCACAGACGCGAAGGATCCGAAGAAGCTCAATCCCCAGCGGACCAACCCAACTACTTTTCGCTCGGGCGACCCGCTCGTTGTGGACGAACCTGAGCTGCGTGTCGCACAGATCGTGCATCCTCGTGTCGCTGCTGAGCGCGCTCGACCTGCCGCTGATTTTCGCGCTCTGTTTCCACCCTCGGTGCTTTTTGAGCCGATCATCCCGCGTGATGCGCAGGGCAGCCTGTTCATGTTCCATCGCGAGGACGAACCGCTGCGTCGTCTCATGCTCAACGATGCGAGCCGCGAGGAGCTGGAGCGCCTGTGGAGCGAGCTGCATTTCCTGCGCGAGGACGCTCATGCCCACGCGCTGATGTATGCGGAGTTGCTGAAGTTTTACGCGAATCCGAACGGCGCACCGCGCATGGATTTCTTCTTCAATCCGGTCATCGGAGAACGTGTGAAGCGGGAGGAAGCGGCGCTGCTGGCCCAACAAGTCGCCGCCGAACCGAAGCACCTCGATGCGCTGCTCGCTTTCGCCGCAAGGGCCTGGCGTCGGTCCCTCGACACCGATGAACGCGAGACCCTTGTCTCTGCGTATCGCGCTGATCGTGCCGAGGGCATCAAGCATGAACCGGCATTTCGCGCCGCGCTGGCCCGCGTGCTGTCATCGCCGTGGTTCCTTTATCGGGTGGAGCAGCCGGCGGCCGGACCGCGCTGGCAACCGGTGTCGGGCAATGAATTGGCCACGCGGCTGAGCTTCCTGCTTTGGGACTCGATTCCTGATGATGAACTGCGTGCAGCAGCGCCGCGTCTGCACGAGGCCGCCGTGCTGGAGGCGCAGGTGCGCCGGATGATCAAAGACAGCCGCACGCGCGGCATGGCCGAGGAGTTCGGTGCTCGCTGGCTCGGCGTGCGGGACTTCGTCGCCAACCATGGCCGCAGCTTGAAGGACTTCCCCGAGTTCACGCCTGCCGTGCGTGACGCGCTAGCCGAGGAGCCAGTGCGTTTCTTTGAAGACCTGCTCATCAACGACCGCGCGGTGAGCGACGTGATCGCCACCGATGCCGTCATCGTCAATGACGTGCTCGCCAAGCACTACGGCATCCCCGGCGTGAGGGGGGCGGAGTGGCGTCGCGTGGAAAAAGTCGCCGCCCACGGTCGCGGCGGCCTGCTGGGACTCGGTGCGGTGCTCGCCAAGCAATCCGCCGCCGCCCGCACCAGCCCCATCAAGCGCGGTGCCTGGGTGGCCCACATGCTCGGTGACCGGCTCCCGAAGCCCCCGCCCAATGTGCCGCCGCTGCCCGATGCTGTGCCGGTCGGCCTGAGCGTGCGCGAACTGACCGAGCGCCACCGCAAGGATGCCAACTGCGCCGCCTGCCACGTCCGCATCGACCCGTATGGGATGACGCTGGAGCAGTTCGATGCCATCGGCCGCTTGCGGCCCGCCAGCGCGATGAAGCCCGGCGAGAGCCGCGCGACGCTGCGCGACGGCACCGATGTCCATGATTTCGTCGGCCTGCGAAACTACATCGCCGGCCCGCGACGCGAGGACCTGCTGCGCACACTCGCCCGCAAGCTGACCGGCTACGCCCTGAGCCGCGCCGTGCTGCCCTCGGACCGCGCGCTCGTTGATGAAGTGAGCAAGACCATGATCACCGGCGGACGCTGGTCAGACGCCCTGCTCGTCATCGTCCGCAGCGAACAATTCCGCTGCATCCGGCCCGCAGCCGAAACACAGAAATCGGCAGTCAACCGGACCAAATGAGAAACGCATGAGAACCACTGTCACACTCATCACCACCCTCCTGCTCGCACCGCTGGCCGCGCTGCACGCACAAACCCCGGAGCCGGATGTCGGCATCGGGTTCGCCACTGCGTCCCCGCTGGCGGAGTTCCTCGGGGAACCGCTCCTGGTCCCGATGCAGAAAGTCTGGGAGAAACGCGGCGGCTGGGGCGGCATCCTCACGGCGAAGGACGGCACGGTGATCGCCTTTCAGTCGCCTGGAGGCGGCAATTGCCGACGCAGTCGTGACGGTGGCAGGACGTGGGACGCCAATGTCCCGGTCGCGCCCGAGGCGAAGAACGGGCGAGGCCTGGTCGATGAGACCACGGGCGACGTCCTCTACGCCAATCCGGGAGCCGGCTGGCTTTACCGCAGCCGCGATCATGGCGCGAACTGGCAGCGGGAAAGTGCGCAAGCGCGGGCGGATGGATTCGGAAACATTCCCGGCAAGGATATCGGCGTGCTCGCCATGCAGTGCGGCATCACGCTCGCATTCGGGAAACACCGGGGAAGGCTCATCATGCCGGCGCGGGTCGCGGGACCGAAGGACTCCAATGCGGTGGAATGGCGGCCGTATCATTACAGCAGCGCACTCTACAGCGACGACGGCGGCGCGACGTGGCGGACGAGCAAGCCCTTTCCCGTTCTCGGCACCGGCGAGGCTGCGCTCGCGGAGCTTTCCGATGGGACCATTCTCTACAACTCCCGAGAGCACATGACGCGCGGCAACCGCTTCATGGCGCACAGCGACGACGGCGGCGACCTCTGGCTCGGGGCCTACCGCAGCGCCGACCTGCCCGATGGCGTGCGCGGCACCTCGTATGGCTGCCTTGGCGGCATGGTGCGGCTTCCCATCGCCGGGCATGACATTCTTCTCTACAGCAATCTGGATTCCGATGCTGGCAGGATGCCCGCGCAAACCGGCGGCTCCACCCGCGATGGAAGCGAGAAGGTTACCGTCTGGGCCAGCTTCGATGGAGGCCGCACCTGGCCGGTCAAACGGCTCGTCCACGACGGCCCCGGCGCCTACTCCACGCTCGCGGTGGGCCGCACCGGCACGCCGAGCCAGGGGAAGATCTACCTGCTCTTCGAAGGCGGCCCGAAGGCGTGGGACGAGGCCGTGCACGTGGCGGCCTTCAATCTGAGCTGGGTGCTCAACGGCCGCGACATCGACCCCTTACTAGGCAAGGCACGCTGATCCTCAACGACAGAACCAGAAGATGAAATCCACCGTCACACTTATCACCGCCATCCTGCTCGCGCTGCTGGCCGCGCTGCACGCCGCTGAACCTGTCACCATTGATCTCACCAAGCGCACCTGGCAGGGCATCCCCGGCCATGAACGCACGGAGAAGGGCCGCGTGTTTGTCTCGTGGTTCACGGGTGGAACGCATGAGCCACAACCGGAGAACACGGTCGTGCTTTCGCAAAGCGACGATGGCGGCAAGACCTTCTCCGCGCCGCAGGCGATGGGTTTGCCTCTGAATGATGGCACGCGCTGCTACGACCCGTGCCTGTGGATTGATCCGAAAGGGCGGCTCTGGTATCTCTTCAATCGCAGCGTCAAGGACAGCACCCGGCATGGAGTCTATGCACGCATCTGCGATGCCCCGGATGCCACGCCGCCGGTCTGGGGCGCGGAGTTCCGTGTCGGATTCGATAGCCCCTTCAGCTTCCGCATGAACAAACCCATTGTGCTCTCATCCGGCGAATGGGTGCTGCCGGTGGTGCATGCGCTGGAGCCGTTGGCGGGCTGGGCGGGATTCGATCCGAAACAGGTCTTCGGCGGGGCGATCTCCACCGATGAAGGCAAGACCTGGAAGTTGCATGGCGCGGTGAAGACCGAGAAGGCAGGTCTCGAAAACATGATCGTCGAACTGAAGGACGGACGTCTGTGGATGCTCATCCGCACCGAGAAGGTGCTGTGGGAGAGTCATTCCTCCGACAAAGGTCGCACCTGGACGAAAGGCAGGCCGACCACCATCGCCACGCCGCATTCGCGCTTCTTCATCCGGCGTCTCGCCTCAGGCCATCTGCTGCTGGTGAACCACTACAAGTTCACCGGACGCAGCCACCTCAGCGCGCAGCTTTCCACCGACGACGGCGCGACGTGGAACGACGGCCTGCTGCTCGATGAACGCAGCGGCGTCTCCTATCCCGACGGCGTGCAGGACAAGGACGGCCTCATCTGGATCACCTATGATCGCGATCGCGGCGGCGCAGGCGAGATCCTGCTCGCGAAGTTCAAAGAAAAAGACGTGGCTGCAGGCAAGAACGTCTCCGGTGCCGTGAGCCTGAAGCAGGTGGTGAACAAGCTCAAAAAGCCTGCCACTGCCCCGAAGCCCGCCGTCAAGATCACGCAGGAGCTTCTCAACAGCGTCCACGTCACGCCGAAGCTCATCTTCGATCCGATGCCCGCCTATGGCCAAAAGTATCTGCCCTTCGCGATGGCGGCGAGCATGGAGTCCACGAAGAAAGGCCGTCTCTGGACCTGCTGGGCGGGCGGGCAGGATGGACCAAATGCCTACCTGCTGGCGAGTTACAGCGATGACCAGGGCAAGTCGTGGCGCGATCCGGTTTTCGTGATCGACCCGCAGGCGCATGGCTTGAAGATGGGCACGCGGCTCGGCTCCTTTTGGTGCGATCCGAAGGGGCGGCTCTGGCTCTTCTTCCATCAGTCCGTCGGCATGTTCGACGGCAGTTGCAGCAACTGGTTCGTCCGCTGCGACGATCCCGATGCGGAGAAGCCCGTGTGGACGCAGCCGGTTTACATCGGCTTCGGCGCGTCATTGAACAAACCCATCGTGCGCAAGAACGGCGAATGGATTTTGCCCGTGTCACTGTGGGAGCGCTGGCACATCGACAAGCCCTTCGCGGATTGCTACCACGAACTCGATGCCGTGCGCGGTTCGAACGTCTTCGTCTCCGATGACGAAGGCAGTCACTGGCGCTATCGCGGTGGGATCATCTACAAGGACAGTTGCTTCAACGAGCACACCGTGGCGGAGTTGAACGACGGGCGTCTCTGGATGCTCTCGCGCGGCATGAAGGCGACCTTCCAGAGCTTTTCCGCCGATGGCGGCAAGACCTGGCAGCCGCAGTCCATCGCCTTTCCGCATGTGAACAGCAAGGCCGTCATCCGCCGCCTGCAATCCGGCAACCTGCTCGTCATCCGTCACGGCCAGGACATGACAAAGGCCACCGATGGTCGCAAAGAACTCACCGCCTTCCTCTCCACCGATGACGGCAAGACCTGGTCCGGCAAGCTGCTGCTCGACGAACGCGACAACGTCTCCTACCCCGACATCGCCCAGGCCTCGAACGGCGACATCTACGTCCAGTACGATCGCGAGCGCACCGGCGCAGCGGAGATCCTCTTCGCCCGCTTCCGCGAGGAGGACGTGCAGGCTGGCAGTCTTGTCAGCAAAAACACCGCGCTGAAAAACCTCGTGAAGAGCAAGCTGGGGATGAATCACGGCTCCGGCGGCAACTAAAACTCCACCAAACCACATCACTCACACCCCAAACTCAACCCATGAACATTCAACGCAACAACTGGCTCATCAGCCGCCGCCATGCGCTTCGCGGAATCGGGGCGACACTCGCCTTGCCTTTGCTCGATTGCATGAAACCAGCCCGGGCCGCCGCCGCGAGCACTGCCAGTCTGCCGCCGACGCGCACGCTGGTCACCTTCACCGGCATGGGCTTCCACTCGAAGCACTGGTGGGCCAAGGGCGACGGAGCCGCGATGGAACTCGGCCCTTGCCTGAAGCCGCTGGAGTCCTGGAAGGAGCGCATGGTTTTCCTGCGCGGCCTTTGGAACGAGCAGGCAAACAACGGAATCATCCACTGCATGCAGACGGGCAACATGCTCAGCGGCGCGACCATGGCGAAGAACGAGGTCCACACGGGTGTCAGCTTCGATCAGGTGATGGCGCGGCAGATCGGCGACCGCACCCGGCTGCCTTCGCTGGTGCTCGGCTGCGAGGAGGCTGTGCCCGGACTGCAGGATGGTCATCCGCTGCTCTACGGCTCGCACATTTCTTGGAGTTCGCCCGTGTCGCCAACCTGGACGGAAACACGGCCCGCGCTCGCATTTGACCAGCTCTTCCGCACCGAGCGCAACCGTGATGACCGCCGCGTCGTCGATGCCGTGCTCGAGGATGCCAAATCCCTGCAACGCAAGCTCTCCAGCACGGACCGTCAGCGCTTTGAGGAGTATCTCGGCTCCGTCCACGAGATCGAGGGCCGCATCAAACGGGCCGGCAAGGAACGCGCGGCCGGTGAATGGAAACCGACCCTCACCAGCCCCGATCGCCCGCGCCCTACCGACGGCATCCCGGCGGATCTTCCCGAGTATTGGAAGCTCATGAATGACATCCTCATTCTTGCCTTCCGCACGGACTCCACGCGCATCGCGACCATGAAATACTGCAACGACGCCTCTACCATCGTCCACGCGCACCTCGGGATCCGCGATCACCATCACTACATCGCTCACTCGCAGCCGGACGATCTCATCACGCTCAACCAGTTCTTCATG
>CAJCCF010000231.1 GCA_903960845.1 uncultured Verrucomicrobiota bacterium
GACCGCTGGCATGCACACCGGTCTTGGAGGTCATGCTGCGGATGATGCTGATCTTGTCCGCCTGTTTGGCAAGGTTCTCCATCGTGCCACCGAGCTGGAAGTCCGCGTTTGTTTTGATCGGAGCCTTTGGACCCTGGGTCGGGCCGTCTTTCGGATCCAGCGTGTCGATGTGCGTCATGCCACCGATCATCTGCAGGAAGATCACGTTTTTGGCCTTGCCGAAACCGGGTCCGCTGGCAGGGGCCGCGGCGGCCTTTTCAGCAGCGGACGCCGAGCTTGCAGCGCCGTGCAGCACCGTGACGCCGAGTGCGGTTTTCGCCCAGCCTTCGCAAAAAGCACGGCGGGTGATGGAGTCGAGTTTGTTTTGGAAATTCATGGCGGCGGAGGATTGAAGTTGGTTATTCCACGAAGACGAATTCACGGGTGTTGAACAGCACCCAGGTCAGATCGCGCAGGCTCAGGCCACTGCCCAGACCGGCGACGGCTTCTTTGAGTTCAGCCTCCCTGGGCTTGCGGCTGAAGAAGCTGAGGTAAAGGCTCTCGACCTGCTGCTCCGGTGTCTTCTGCGCGGCGGCCGTCTGCACGGCGAGCGAGTCGTTCTCACCGATGACGCGCTGCGCTTCACCGTTCATGAGCATCAGCACCTGCGGGATGCTGCCCTCATCACTGTTGCTGTCGGCGATCTGGCGGTCGCTCTGTCCGAACATGCGCAGGAAATGCTGATCCTTCTCAGGCTGCGGCAGCTCTGAGGCCCGCGCGAGCACCAGGCCGTCGCGGACTGGCGGAGCGACCGTGAGATCCTCCTCATCGGTGCTGCCTTGTTTCATGGCCATCCGCTTCTTTTTGGCATTGTTCTTTGGATTGCCTTTGGTGGGGCCGTACTGACGCATTCCGGTGACCGCATTCTGGATCTGGGTTTTGATCGTCTCGGGTGACGAGTCCTTGCCGAAATCGATGTTCATGACCTTGGCGTATTGCGCGCCGCGCTGGGCTTTGAATTTGTCCACGCTGGCACCGACGACGAGCGTGGCGCAGGAGTCCCAGGCCTGCTCGGCACTCATGCGGCGGAGAATCGGCCCGGGGAAAAGATAAGGCGTGTTGTCGCCGAGCTCGTGGCTGGTCGCCTCACGCTGATAGGCCTGGGTGTTGTAAAGCAGGCGCATGAACTGCTTGATGTCGAACTTCAGGCGCACCATCTCGGCGGCAAGGTGCTGCAGCAGCGGTGGATTCACACTCGAGCTCGGATCATCCAGATCCGTGACCGGTTCACGCACGCCGACGCCGAAAGCACGTTTCCAGAGCCGGTTCGCAATGGTCATGGCAAAGCGTGGATTGTCCGGTGAGGTCATCCATTTGGCGAACTGAGCACGCAGGTCCTCCTCATTCCTGGTCTGCACGCCCGTGTAGGCCTTCTTCGATTTGTCGTCACTCCAGGTCACGAGTTTCGGCTTCACCAGGTCGCCGGGTTTGCCGTCCTTGTATTTGTAATCTTCGGGCAGCTTCAAATCATTCGTGCCGCCGTCCTCGATGGCCATCGCGTTGATGCGCAGGATGTTTTTGGCCTGCTGCTGCAGGCGTTTGTCATCCAGCGATGCCAGCACCTGGCGCATGTTTTGCATGCCATAGTTTTTCGAGCCTTTGACGCCGTAAGTTTCCGTGGCTCCGAAGAACGAGGCCATCTCGTAAAATTGACGCTGTGTCCATTCGGCAAAAGGATGGTCGTGGCACTGCGCGCAGGAAACATTGGCGCCGAGGAAGGTGCTGAGCGTGAGGCTTAGATTGTCCAGACGCATGCCTGCATCGCGCAGGAGGTAGCCCGTGGCGCCGTTCTCCAGCAGCTTCCCGTCGGCGGTCATCATGGTGTAAACCATTTTATTCCATGGGATGTTGTCCGAAATCTGGCTCTTCAACCAGTCCTGATAGGTGTAGAACCGGGCCTTGTTCGCCTGATCCGCCACGCGCATCATGTCGGCGAAGTAGTTGAAAAGACTGCTGCGGTAACCCTCGGAGTTCAACAGCTTGTCGATCACTTTGGAGCGCTTCGAGACGCTGGTATCACTTATGAATTCGAGCGCCTCTTCCCGCGTTGGGATGCGTCCCGAAACATCGAGATAAATCCGCCGGACAAACTGCTCGTCCGAGGCCAGCGGGTTCGACTTCTGGCCCGCCTTTTGCAGGCCGGCATCCACCAGCATGTCAATTTGCGCTGCGGCCTGGGCCAGATTCGGATCGGCGGGAATACCCAATCCCTCCGGCTTCAGTGTTTTCGCCACCTCCTGGTCGGCGGCGGACAGTTTGTTGAGGGGCAGCCGGTACACATAGCCATTGCGGATCTGCAAAAAAACCTGGCCATCCTCAATGCCCCGGAAGGTCGCCTCCAGCTTGCGTCCCTGAGCATCGACCCAGGTTCGATAGACCGCGTTGGCACTCGCCGTGGCGGCAGGCTCAGCCTGAAGATGGATGGCGAGAAAAGCACAAAAGAGGGAGAGCAGTGGACGTGTTTTCATGAGGAGCGGCCGTTCGCTTCCCACCTGTAACGAAAGGGCAGGGGAGAAGTTGCGACAATATTTTCGGCCCCGGATCGCCCGCTGTTCCGGCATCGCAGGCCGGTCGGCCATGTTCCGGTGTGAATATATTCCACCACGCGTTTGACAAACCAACCTCACAGTCTAGTTTCGGTCTCCCAAAGCGGCTAAACAGCCCATGCACTCCTAGCTCAATGGATAGAGCATCTGACTACGGATCAGAAGGTTAGTGGTTCGAGTCCACTGGAGTGCACCACTCGCCATCAACGATGTTGCGTCGGCTTCGCCTTCTTGAAGAAACTTCAGATGGCCATGTTCCAGACACTTTCTGATTCTTCAAAGCTCCGGTTCTGATCAGGCAGCCAGCGCACAAGGCTTGATGCGTGCCAGCACGGCGCGCATTTCGTCCTCGGTCACTTGGCGATCATACTGAGCTTGCAGGTTGAGCCAGACTTCGGCGGGCCATGCGAAGTAGCGGGAGAGTCGCAGCGCGGTGTCGGCGGTGATGGAGCGCTTGCCCTTCACGATTTCATTGATGCGGCGTGGCGGGACGCCGATGTCATGGGCGAGACGGTATTCAGAAAGGCCAAGGGGCAGGATGAAATCCTCGCGGAGAACTTCACCGGGATGAATGGGAGCGTGCTTTTTCATGGCGTGGAGGGGTCAATGGTAGTCAACGATTTCGACATCATCTTGAAGAAGATGGCCAATCCATCGGCAGACAGGCTTCCGAGTCAACATCACCGCCGATCACCGGCAACTCAAAGCGCGTTGTCAGGCTTGTGAATCACCCGGCTCTCAACCCTGAATGATCAACTCCGGTTTCAAGCTCAAGGCTTTGGCGGGATCGGCGAAGGTGTGCATGGGCGCTGATTAGAACCCCCACTGCTGGCGATGCCGCCGCAGGTAATCTGGCTCCGGTCGGAGTGAAGTCCCCTCGGCGAATTTTAGGAAAGCACTTTTCTCATAGCCCAAAAGGCCAAGAGCTTCAGGCCCCCACTCTTGAAAACGTTCTGGTTTGATGAGGATGGGGAATTGATCGCCCACGGGATCATTGACGGACCATAATCCGCGATCAAAGGCCCAATGCACATTGCGTGAGAGTGCCAGGCCATTGTGGATGTCGTCATTGCGTGTCTTGGCCCAGGGTTCGATGTGGGCGGCTTCCACCACCGATTCACCGTTCTGCGTGATGATTCGATAGCCTGTCAGCGCACAGGTGTGTTGATAGCCACAGACCACCTGCACGCCGAAGCGGGCTGAGCGTCCCTGCTTCACTGCTTGTGTCGCTGTATCGGTGTTGAGCAAGTGCAGTTCCCTTTGAAACTCCTGTGTCTGCGCCGGCACGCCCAGCAGGGCATAGAGAGCGATGCGTTCCGCCGGTGGGAAATAGGTTTCCACGAGAATGATGCGTGCGCTCCGGCGAAAGTCCGCGTCCTGCATCAGAGCTAGAAACTCAGGATCGAGTTGAATGGACTGCGTGACTTCGACGCTGGTGGACGGTCGCCTTTCATTGTTCAGCGCCTGCCAGAAACCTTGTGATTTGAGATAAAAGAACGGGTAGCTCAAATCCACCTTCCCGCCCCAGCGCGGAAGCGCGATAGAACTAAAGGCATTGAATCGCACATGCAGGCTTGGTGTCCGCTGCAACGTCGGCTCCCGCAATTCCCCATCCTGCGCCATGTCCAGTAGCGACAGCAACAAGCATGGTTTGTGCGGTGCAGCGCCCTTCGCCTTGGATCTGTTGGGGTTCAGTTTGCGCAGCTTGTTGAGCCAAAAGGGAGTATCCATACGGAGTCGCGAATAACATCAGATACGCGTTGCAAGTTTTTCCTGTGTAAACAAGCGGCGGTAATAGTTTCAATTCA
>CAJCCF010000232.1 GCA_903960845.1 uncultured Verrucomicrobiota bacterium
GCCAGTCTACAAAGGCAGCCAGTATGAAGTGAATGAGGACGTGATGAAAAACATCTACGCGCCCCTGTTTCCGGCCATGGAGCAGCACTATCGCAGCGCCCTGGCGGAGTGCCGCACGGAGACTCAGCGGCAGCGTCTCACCATGTTTGGCGACAATCTCACGCAGCTCCATTTTGCACTGCGGAAAGCCGGCCTGATCCCCGCCCATGCGCAATCCATTTTCCAGCGCGATGACGCTGCCTTTGCCGCTTTCATGACCGGGATGGAATCCACCTTCAGCCTTTACCGCGATGACCTTGGCATCAACCACGGGCCGGTCTGGAAGGGCGAATGGAGCGCACCGTAGTTGGTTAGGCTGGGAGCTGCATGCATCACCAGCCCACGGGTTGTGTCCAGGCTTTCTGAACTTGTCCGGGCAGGGCTGGATTGGTCATGACCTGGTCGGAGATGATGATGGCGCGCACATAAAGCTCGTCTCCTGTCAGCGTGTATACGGGTTCCAGGCTGTCGCTGCTGGCCAGCAGCTTGCCGATGTCTTCCCCGTGCTGAAGCCGGACGGGCTGCGGATCATCAGCCGGCGCGGCGACCTCCTTCACGGCGCGATCGTAGTTTTTCAGGGTGCCGCGGAATTCGGTGCGATATCTGGCTCCGGATTGGCCATGGATTTTCAGGTGCAGGCTGCGGGTGGATTTGTCGAATTGAACATCATCGAGCGTCACACCGGTGGATGCGTAGAACTCGCCGCGCTGCATGGCTTCGACCAGCTTGTCGGGATCGAGCCTGGCGGCGCGGACCATGACCCATCCGCGTCCGGGAGTGACGGTGCCGCCGTGGTAGTTGTGACTGTCATCGGTGCCCATGCCAAAGAGCGGCGGCTGCTTCAGTTCCGCGATGCGGATTGCGTTGGCGATGTCCCAGATGCGCTCGTGGGATGAGTCTGCACGCGCGGGATCGCCATCGTTGTAAACGCCGGGATGACCGTTGTAGATCTCGAAGAACCGGTCCTCGATCACATGAGCCAGGTCATCGGCCCTGAGCGCCCATTTGAAGTTGGGATGGTTGATGTGCGCCATGATGGGGTGTCCTGATTTCACCGCCTGCTCGGCCACGGCCTTGAGATTGGCGCGGATGGTTTCACGAATGGAAACCAGATCCTTGGTGGCCGGGATGACCTCGCTCAGATTGATGGCGTTGATGTGGATCGGTGATTTGCCAAAACCGGCGCTGATCTCCTCGGCCTGCACGAGGAGGAATTTGCCGGGCACTTCCAGCTTTTTGCGGTACTCCTCCAGTGTCTTCAGCCGCACCTCGGTCTGGCCGTCCTTGTCAGTGCGCGTCTCCACCCATGAGTCACCGAAGCGCTTGAGGTATTTGTCCAGAACCTTGGGGCCGAGTGCGATTTTCTTTTTCTCGATGACGGATTCCTTCACCCAGCGCTCCCCGGCGGCGAGCGTGTTGTGGTCGGACATGCCCAGAAAGTCGTAGCCCTGTTCCTGATACCAGGCCGAGATCATGTCGGGGAAATCATTGCCATCACTCCAAAGCGAGTGTGTGTGCGTGTTGCCTTTGAACCAGTGCAGGTCTTCAGCGCTGAGCAGGACGGGCAGGGCAAGGGCGGCAAGTAGATGGAATCTCATGGTGGTTTCTCTTGAACGCGTCTCAACCCCACGAACAATCAACCGCCCTCATGCCGGATCGCCTCGACACTGCCATTGCCAATACCCGCGCCCATCTGCTTTCACTTCGAAATGCCGGTGGTCACTGGGAAGGCGAGCTGTCCAGCAGCGCGCTGAGCACCGCCACCGCCATGGTCGCGCTGCATGGCGTGGATGCGGAGAAACATCAGACGCTGATTGCCGCCGGGGCGTGCTGGCTGGTCAGACACCAGAACACCGATGGCGGCTGGGGAGATACAACGATCAGCAAAAGCAACCTCTCCACCACCCTGCTCTGCTGGAGCGCGCTGCGGCTCTGCGCAGGCGGAGATGCAAGCCTTGTTGGAGCGGCCATGGCATCGAGCCGGGCGGATGACTGGATTGCCATGCATGTCGGTTCACTCGACCCCGCGTCCATCGCCCGCGCGGTGATCGGTCGTTATGGCAAAGACAAAACCTTCTCCGTGCCGATTCTCATGCTCTGCACGATCTGCGGAACGATGGGCGACCAGGCCTGGAAGCGTGTGCTTCCCCTGCCCTTTGAGCTGGCGGCCATGCCACGTCATTGGTTCGGCGCGATCGGCCTGCCTGTGGTGAGCTATGCCCTGCCGGCGCTCATCGCGATCGGCTACACCCGGTTTCAAAATGCGCCGCCCGCGTGGTGGAATCCGCTGGGCTGGCTGCGGGCCGCACTCTGGCCGCGCATCTCGCCGATGCTGAAGGCTCTCCAGCCATCCAGCGGCGGCTACCTGGAAGCCACACCCCTAACAAGTTTTGTGACCATGGCTCTGGCCGCTGCCGGGATGAAAGAGCACCCTTGCATCCCGGGAGCGGTCAGCTTTCTCACGCGCTCCATGCGGCCCGACGGGAGCTGGCCGATCGACACCAACCTGGCCACCTGGGGCACCACTCTCGCGACGAAAGCCCTGGGCGAAATGGAACCGCCGGTCCGCGAGTGGCTGCTGCGGCAGCAATACCAGGAGCTGCATCCCTTCACCCATGCCGCCCCCGGCGGCTGGGCCTGGACCGACCTGCCCGGCGGCGTGCCGGATGCCGATGACACGGCCGGGACACTGATCGCGCTGAGCCAGGCGCAACTGCCGTCAGCCACCACTGCGGGATGCGTTCCCGCAGGGATCACCTGGCTGCTGGATCTGCAAAACCGCGATGGCGGCATGCCCACGTTTTGCCGTGGCTGGGGCACGCTGCCGTTTGATCGCAGTACACCCGAGTTGACCGCTCACGCCCTGATGGCCTGGTGGCTTTGGGAAAAGGAGATGCCGCCACAGTTGCAGATGAGAATCCGGCAGGGCACTCAGCGCGCGCTGAACTATCTGCGGAAAGTGCAGCGTGCCGAAGGTTCGTGGATCCCGCTCTGGTTCGGCAATGAACATGCTGCGGATGAAAACAACCCGGTCTATGGCACCGCCATGGTGGTAGCCTATCTTTCCGGCGCACCCGGTCTGTCTGCTCAGGCGCATGACCTCATCAGGCGTGGCACGGATTACTTGCTCGCCGTCCAAAAAGAGGACGGCAGTTTTGGCGGAGACGGCAGCGCGCCATCATCCATTGAGGAAACCGCCGTGGCGCTTCACGCCTTGATCATTCAAGGCCCGCGAACAAAACATGCCGCGCTCAGCAGTGCTGGCTGGCTGATCCAGGCCACGCGTGAAGGCACTCATTTTCCCACGTCTCCCATCGGCCTCTATTTCGCGCGGTTGTGGTATCACGAGCGATTGTATCCCGTGGTTTGGACGCTGCAGGCGCTGCGTTGCGCGCATGAGATCATGACTGACGACTGAGCGGTCTAGGGCACCGGATTCCAGGCCTCCATGGCCAGACTGGCGGCACCCAGCGCACCGGCATCATCACCGAGAGAGGAAGGCACAATCCGGACCTGAAAGTCAGGCAACTGCGGCAGCAGGCCCGCCACCGCACTCTCGATGGCGCCGCAAAAATCCGTGCCGAGAACGGTCAGCGGTCCGTGCAGGAAAAACACTTCCGGATCCACCAGAAGCTGCACGCTGCGAATCACCCGGGCATAATCGAGCACCGTGCTCCGCCACTCTTCCGATGCAGGATCAGCGGCCTTCAAAAGCGCATCCCGCAGATTCTCCGGCAGTGGAGCATCCGGCGCGAGGCGTGCCATGCGCCGATAAATGGCGGTGGCTGAAAGGGTGTCATGCAGCGCGCGCCCGCCTTCAGGCTGCGGCCACGACCACAGGCCGATCTCACCCGCCACCTCATGCGCGCCATGCATCAGCATGCCATCGTGCATGATGCTCATGCCAAAGCCACTGCGCGGTCCCAGGATCACATAATCACGCAGATCGCGCCCGCCTCCGAACCATCGTTCCGCCAGCGCAACCACGCGCAGATTGTTTTCGATGGTGACGCCGGTCTTGAAGTGCTGCTGCAGAAGCTCCACAACCGGCACATCCTTCCACTGCCTGATGAAGGAAAAATAGCGTCCGGTGCCACGCTTCCTGTCCACCAGCCCGGGCACACCCACACCGATGCCCAGCAGCGGTGTTTTTTGTTGGGCAACCAGCTTTCCAACCACCCCGGCCAAAGTGCGCAGTGTCGTTTGCACATCCGGCTGATCCGGCAGCGCGCAGCTTTCTGAAGCCTGCCTCGTGCCCGCAAAGTCCACACACACCGCCTGCACCCGCTGCGCATTGAACTCAACCCCTGCAAACCAGCCTGCCTCGGGACGCAGCCCAAGCACCCGCTTGGGCCGGCCAATACGCGTCCGCTCCAACCCCGTCTCCTGCACATACCCCTGGGCGATGAGCTGATCCACATACAGGCAGAGCGTGGAGGCCGAGGCTCCGAACACACGCGCCAACGCCGTCCGTGAAGTCGCCTGGCGGCTTCGTAGATTGAGAATCGTCGAACCGAGCATGGCTCGAAAGTCGGAAGGCTGTTTTCGCATGATGCCTCATTCTTGCCCAGAGTTGCTCACTCCTGACAATCGCTATTTTCGAAGGTTCTCAATTAATGTGAACCACTTCAGACCCAGTTCAGACCGATTCACGGAGCCTTCGCCGGCGCGCTGCGCAGAAAGGCAATGATGTTTGCGATTTGCCCGGGCTTCAGGGCATCACCGAAACCGGCGGTCATGAGGGAGACATTTCTGAGGGTGCGAATCTCGGC
>CAJCCF010000233.1 GCA_903960845.1 uncultured Verrucomicrobiota bacterium
CGATCCGCGGCGGGACGCAGCGTGTCGTGATTGGCGACAATGAGCGGGATGTCCACGGGCAGGTCGCCCGCCTCATGCCGGGCGAGCAGATCGTACAGGCAGTGGTTTTCCTTGGTGACGAAGAGGGCGATGCGTTTGCGCTGGCTGGTGAAGTGCAGACGCATTTGCATTTCATGCCGGCGCGCCATGGGCTGGAGCCGGTCAAAGATCTCCGACTTCTCCAGGGTGAAGTTTTCCAGGTTCCACTCCAACCGCATGAAGAAAGCATCCTGATCCGGATCGATGTGCTGTTGCAGGTCGATGATGTTCCCTTTGTGGGATGAAATGAAACCTGTGACATCGTGGACCAGTCCTGGGCGGTCCGGGCAGTGAATGAGAAGCGTGGCGGTGTCTGGCATCGTTGGGGAAGGGGGAGGGAGGTGACTATGAAACGCGCAGGCCGGGAGACAATCAGAGAGTACTTTTCTCTCCGCGCTTTCTGCGTTCCGCTTTGAGTTGGCCGCAGCCGGCCGCGACATCGATGCCGCGTCTCTGGCGGATTGTGCAGGGAATGCCTGCGTCCTGAATGATGCGGTGAAACACCTCGCCCGTTGTTTCAATGCTCTCGCGGCCTTCATAACCAGCCGTTTCATTCAGCGGAATCAGATTCACATGCGCCCTGATGCCGCTGAGCAAAGCGGCGAGCCGCTGCGCATGCTCCGGCGTGTCATTGACACCGGCGATGAGTGTCCATGCGAAAAAAATCTTCCGGCCTGTCTTCTCGCCATACGTGTGGCAGGCGGCGATGAGTTCACTGAGCGGCCAGCGTTGATTGGCGGGGATCAGGGCTGCGCGCTCGGCCTCGGTGCTGCCATGCAGGCTGACGGCGAGGTTGTAGTGACTGCCCTCCTCCGCCATGCGCAGGATGCCGGGCACGACACCCACGGTGCTGATGCTGATCTTGCTCGGGCCAATGTTGGCTCCGCGCGTGTCGCTGATCATGCCCAGCGCCTTCATGACGTTGTCGTAATTGTGCAGCGGCTCGCCCATGCCCATGAGCACGAGGTTGCGCAGTCGCCCGCCATGCTGTCGCAGCACGCGCTGAGCGTGCAGGACCTGCGCCACGATTTCACCCGGACGCAGATGCCGGACGAAACCCATCTGGCCCGTGGCGCAAAACACACAGCCCATGGCGCAGCCCGCCTGAGTGCTCACGCAGGTAGTGTGGCGGCCCGGGTAGCCCATGACCACCGTCTCGATTTCCTGCCCGTCCTGCAGCTTCAGCAGATACTTCCGCGTCAGGCCATCCCCGCTTGGTGTCTGTGTGGCGATCGGCAGCACGTCGAGGTGAAACTCCGTCCCCAGATTGGCTTCCAGCCACCTGCGCAGCGGCGGCAGGAAATCCGTGCGCGCAAGCAGATCCGTGTCAGCCCGGAGGTGCAGCGCATTCCATAGCCTGGCCGAATGCGCCGGACGCAGACCGTCGCGCACGATCCGCTCGCGCAGTTCATCAAAAGTCAGGTCATGGAGGGAGGTCGGCACCGGGAAAGGGGGCGAAGATTCGTCGATCAAATGTGAAAGCAAGAGTGACTACCACCGAATCAAAAGCAGACATCCGAAAGTCGCGGCAGCGTTTTGGAGTGCGCCGGTCCTCCGGCGCTTTCGTGGGCTGAGTGATCTGCATCAACACGCAAAACCCAGAAGGCCCGGCGTGGTCCGATTACGGCTCGGGAAAATGCTGGTCCACCGCTTCGCCGAAAAGCTCCAGAGGGCTGGAGCACTCCAGGACGCTTCGCGCTCATCGTGGTCATTTATGCCCACGCCTTTCTCAACTCGTCGCCGACGCGTTCGTGAGGCAGCCAGAGGATGCCGATGGCGTCAGCCTGGATTTTGTTTTTGGCGGGGGTGAGCTTGCAGGTTTCGAGCGTCAGCGTGGTGGGATCGAATTGCTCACGGATCTTCCCGGTTTCGTCTTCAAGTGTCCGGTTCAGCTCGGCCATGTCCTCATCCAGGGCGTTGAGTTGAGCCTCGGCTGCTGCTGCTTCCTGGTCTTCGCGCATGACGCGCGTGGCGCTGTTGACGTTGCTGCCTTTCATCAGGGAGCCGACGGCACCCAAACCGCTTTTCCGGCCAAAGAAGGCACCGAGGATGCTGGTGCCGATGTTGACGGCCGCGGAGATTTTGGCGCTGCTGGCTTGAGATTTTTGAGTGTCCACCTTCACCCGGGCTTTGGCGACCTTGTCTTCGAGTGACTTCACGGTCCTGGCGGTTTTAACGCGGAGTTCCTCGATGGCCTGGTCACGCAGTTCGCGGGCGGTCTGGGTGATGCGGGCCTTGAATTCATCGACCTTTTCACCGGGGTTTGAGTAGGCGTTGAGCACGGGACTGTAGCTGACTTCAAGGGTGTGATTGGCATACACCCAGTCGGCGTAGTCTTTCCTGATGCTGGTGTAGGTGCTGGACTTCATTGCGGCTCCAGGCAGGTCGGTGAACTCGGCTCCTTCGACGGCCTGGCTGTTCCATTTGGACAGGTCCACGTCACGCGGGATTTCGATGAATTGGTCCCAGAGCACGCGCTGGTTGGCGATGTCGATCGGGTTCACCAGCGTGACACTGCTGCGTCCGGAGATCCTGCGCCTGGCATCGTCGAAGTTGACGATGGCATTGCGCAGGATAGCTGGGACATAACAAAGAGTGTCGGCGCTGACATCACAGGGCAGGAAGAATTCGGCGGTGCCTTCAGGCAGCCTGGGCTTGATGGTGTTGCGATCTGCTGCAGGCGCCGAGCTGGCTCCTGGCGGGAGGAATCCGGCGTCTTCTGTTGCCTCGGCGTTTTTCCGGGTCGGGCGGATCGGGTCCATCAGGCGCTTCACCTGATCGCGGGCGAGTGGGCCGCTGAGATAGCTCATGAGCCAGCGGACATGGAAGACCACGGGGCCGTCTTCGTGAACGTTGTTCATGAGGAAGACGCGGTTGCCGAGACCCGAGATGGCGTTCTCCACCTGCCTGCGATCAAATCTGGCTCCACTGCCGCTGATGGCTCCCTCGAGTCCGTCGAGCAGCCGCGCCTTGTCCCGCTCAGTCTGGAGCCGGCCGATCCACCAGGTGCCAATGTTGGCCAGTGCTTTGTAATCGAGATCCACTGGATTCTGCGTGGCCACAAGGATGCCGAGTCCGAAGGCCCGCGCCTGTTTGAGCAGGATCATCATCGGCTTTTTCGAGGGCGGCATGGCGCTTGGCGGCAGGTAGCCGTAGATCTCGTCCATGTAAAACAGGGCGCGGAGCGAGGTGGTGCCCTGCTGGCTGCGCATCCATCCTAACAATTGATTCAGCAGCAGGGACACGAAGAACATGCGCTCGCTGTCGCTGAGGTGGGCGATGTTGAAGATGGTAATGCGCGGCTTGCCTTCCGCCGTGTAATACATGCGCTGAATGTCCAGCGGTTCGCCTTCCAGCCAGCTTGCGAACCCGGGAGAGGCGATGAGGTTGTTGAGTTTCATGGCGAACGCCGTGCGCTTCGCCTCTGGCATGAAGGAACCGGTGTCCACGACACCGATCTTGTGCATCGGCGGCTGCTGGATGTGCCGGACCAGATTTTCCAGGGAGACGTTCTGGCCTTTTTTCCAGCAATAACCGATGATGTTTGAAAGCAGGATGTGCTCGGACGACTGCACGGGATCAGCCTCGATGTCCATCAGCCCGAGCATGGATGACACGTTGCTTTCGATGCGGTCGCCGAGCGCCTCGGCATCCTCCATGAGCCCGGATGAAGGGTAGTCCAGTGAACTCAGAATGGAGACTGGCAGACCGGCGTTGCTGCCGGGTGTGTAGATGGCCATGTCCACCGTTTCACGCAGCTTCCTGATGCGGTCAGGACTCTGCCCCCAGTCGGCGAGACCCTTTTTCCAAAGCCCGGACTGCTGCTGTGCGAAATCGTCCACGCTGATGCCTTGGCGCCGCGCGTCATCGGCATTGACCCAGGGTTTGAACTCCGCCGCACTCAGATTGGGAAAGGTCAGCAGCGCATTGCCGAGGTCGCCCTTTGGATCGATCGCGATGAGCGGGATGCCGTCCATGGCGGCCTCCTCCAGCAGCGCGAGGCAGAGCCCCGTCTTGCCTGAGCCCGTCATGCCGAGGACCGCGCCGTGCGTGACGAGGTCCTTCGAATCATACATCACCAGATCATCCTGCAGCTGCTTCGTCGTCAGGTCGTAACCGCGACCGAGGTAAAAGGCACCGAGCTTTTCGTATTGATCTGGGGAGATGGTCATGGCTGTTCAGGATAGCTGCGCGGGCCAAACCTTTGCAATCGAACTTGTGATGTTTGGAACAAAGCCGCGTTTGGAGCGCTTCGCTTGGAGCACCGCTTTCAGGCGGTTCAATGACGGCACTTTGTTTCCCTGACTCCACCTGACGGCGGTGCTCCGAACACTGAAGCTACTTCAGTTCCTTGATCCGCAGGTTGCGGAATTTGTAGGTGGCACCTTTTTCACCGTGATGCTGGATGGCGATGACACCGCTGGCATCCATTCCATCTTCCACGTCGGTGGTGACCACGCCATTGACTTCAATCTTGAGCTTCCTGCCCTGGCAGGTGATGCGGTAGGTGTTCCAGTCGTTGCGCTTGAAGGCATCGCCAGCACGGGCGCGGAAGGCATCTTCGCTTTCCTTGTTGCCCTTGATCGGGCTGATGAACCACATGCGGCGGCCTTCATCATAGAGTCCGCCGGACCACTTGCGCTTGGCATCGCCATCGACCTCGGCCTGATAACCAAAAACTTTGTTCGGCTGCACATGCGCGCGGAACATGAAACCGCTGTTGGCCTGGCCTTCCGGCAGAAAGATGTCGCCCTCGAAGATGAAGTCGCTGTAGGTCTTCTCGGTGACCACGAAGAACTTCTTCTCGCCCGTGAGATGGATCTCACCCTTCACGACCTCGATCTTGCCCCAGTCATAGGCATTGCGCCAGCCGGTCATGGTCTTGCCATCAAAGAGTGACGTGAAGCCGTCTTCCGCCGCGATGGCAGGCAGGACCGAAAGAACAAGAAGGGCGGAGAGGAGTCGGTGGAGTTTCATGGAGCCGCCGAGTATGACCGGTACCGGCGCGATGCCAATGCTGATTTGTCACAGGTCATCATCCGAGATCAGCGCGAAGACATCCCGCGTGGCCGGCGGGCGGTCTTCACGCAGGGCGCGGGCATCTTCGACGTCTTCCGCCAGCAGCCGGTCGCTTTGGATCAGGGCCGGCGGCAGCGGGGAAAGCAGGGCGTCGATGATGGTGGGCTGGTCGTCGGCATCACGCATGATGTTTCCCGGATGCAGATCACTCAAGACCCAGGCCTGCTCATGCTCCCAGAGAATCCACACGGTGCGGCGGAAGCGCGCCCGGCAGGGCACGGCGCGGATGCGCTCCAGAGCGATCAGGCGGTCCTCGTCCAGATCCTGGTAAGGGTAGGCCAGCGGCTGCTTCACCACCAGGTAGTCGCCCTGCTCATCGATGCCGACGAGCTCCGTGGGATGTGCTCCGGCATCATGCAGCACGATCAGTTTTTCCATCGTCTCGATCAGCACTGCGTCACGCACCGTCATTTCAAAACCCTGGCCGTCCGGGCAGGGTTCAATCTCGAAAGTCTTGCCCAGACCGCCGCTGGCATGGAGCGGGAAGAGCTTGTAAACGACCTGCCAATCTGTGTCGGCAAAGGGACTGGCCTCAGCACCCGTTTTCAGCGGGCTCATGAAACGCGCACTCAGGATGGCATCAGGATCGCGAACCAGCCCGAGACCGTCCAGCCGGATCAGCGGGACGCCCCATTCTCGGGAGCGTTTGGCAACAAGGGCTGCCCAAACATCAGGCGTAAACGATTGCCGGGATGGAGCTTGTCGAGC
>CAJCCF010000234.1 GCA_903960845.1 uncultured Verrucomicrobiota bacterium
AGTAGATGATGGTATTGCCGCTCACCACCACATCCCGGGCTCCCACGCCGGAAATGGCCTCGATGTAGGTGAAGCCGACGTGAATGGCGTTGCCCGTGACATTCTCAAAATGGTTGTCCGCGATCCATCCACGAGTGCCGTTGAACTTCACACCATGACCACGCCCGCCGACGTGCCGGTTGTGGCGATAGACGAAGTCTTCGTTGCTAGGTGCATAACGATAAACCAGCACGCCTTTCCATGACTGCGATGATTCGCGTCCGAGTTTGTTTGCGATTTGGGCAAGGTCATCGCCGAGTTGCAGGCGCATGGCTTTTCGGCCCTCCGAGACCGCCCGCAGCGTGGTGATGGCAAAACGCTCGGTGAGCGAGTCCACGAAGACGACGCGGTCAGCGGGCCGCAGTTCACTATTGGTCCATGAATCCGCCAAAAGGATGGCGTCAGGGCCGTCGGCGCGGTCCACCTTCATGCGCAGTGCCTGATGCGCCGGGCCACCGTCATCGGCCAGGCACTGGTATTCACAGGCTTCCACCCATGCGCCGATGCGCCCGTTGTTCACGCCCGAGTGGCCGCCCTGGTAGTCGGCGGGCGTGCGGCACACTGCTTTTACGGCGAGCAAACTTTGCGCGGAGTTGTCATTGCCTAGGCAAGGGCCACCTGGGTGATCCACGAGTCGGATGTTGCTGAGCGTGCATTCCTCCGTGCCATCCATGCGGACGAAAGGCGAGCGATACAGCGTGATCACAGCCAATGCGCCCGGCTCGTGATGCGGTAAGGCACTCGCCTTGACCGGACCGATGTAAAACTGCCCGTCCGCATTCGGCACTGGCGCAGCCTTGGCGTCGCGTCCGGAGACAAAACCGCGACTGAGATGCCGGCCATGATGCTCGGGGTCCACGCGGTTAAGAAAACTGCCGCCATTGCCCTCGCCGACAAAGAAGCGCGCCACGTCGGGATCGTAGCCGGGTTCTGGCTTCACCACGAGTCGCGCGTTGGGTTGATCGACGGCCAGCACGCGCACGAGGGTGTGACCAGGCTGGCTGCTTCTCGCTTCAAAGTTCTGCACCGTCACGCGCTGACAATCACGCAGACTGAGGAGGCACGTCTCGCCAGCGAGCACCAACTTGGCACCGTGCCCGTCGATGATCAGATCATGCGCATTTTCCAAGGTAGCCAGTCCCGTGCGATCCTGCACGGAGAGCGCATACTCTCCCGGCTCAAAGTCGACTCGTGCGGGACCACTCGCAGCCGCCTCCCGTAGCACCCGCGCCACGGTCTCCGCATCGCTTCTGGCAAGGATTGAGAAGACCTTCTCGGGAACACGCACTTCAAATGCAATGCCCTGCGACCATTCACCATCACCACGCCGCACACGCCACCAATACTTCGATGGCGGCAAAGGCTTCACCGGCACAAAGCGCGACACCACTTCGAGCCGATCATCGCACACCACCTCTGCGAAGGCTTCATCTCGCGCGACTTGGATGCGATGCACCTCATCAATCTTCACATCCTCCTCGCTCTGCCAGCGGAAGTGAGGATGTGGCGAATAGGTGACTGCACCGGCGGGGGGTGATTTGGGCGACGGCGCAACGGCGCCGTGCAGTGCAGCCAACGGTGTGAGCAGCAGGGCGGTGCTGAGAGTGAGGGCTGCTTTCATGTTCAAAGCATTGTCTGAGTGTTAAAGGCTTACTTCAGCTCGGGCCGCAGGTGGGCCTTGATGTAGTCGCTGTCGGTGGCGTGCTTCACCTTCGGGGCACCGGGATAGACGAGTTCGCTGGGGACTTGATGGGCATCGCAGTGTTCTTTGAGCTTCACGCCGAAGTTGGCGGTGTGAGTGGGGTCTTTTTCGTCGTGACCGAGATTGGGCGGGCTGCTGTAGTAGAGGCCCACGGGCGGATCGCCGCGGCTGACGAGTTCGTAGGGCGAGTATTCTTTGATCCAAGGCAGCAGACGCTCACGGGCATCGTAGAACATCTGGAAGGAGGAGATTTTCTTCTTCGCATCCCACGCGATGCCGAAGGCGTGCGAGCCGTATTTGCTGTTAGGCGTCCATTCACGCATCTGGTGAGGGTCGAGCGTGGTCTGGGCACCGGACACCGCAGCGCAGAGCACGCGGGTGGACTCGCGGGCGATGGGATCAGGACTGTTTGGGTCCGCCATCTCATCGTGAAAGGCCAGCCAAAGACTCGTGCAGGCACCGGCGGACCCACCGGAGAGTGCGACCTTGGTTTTGTCGAGATTCCACTCCTTCGCCTTGCTGCGGCAGAACTGCAAAGCGCGGGCGCAGTCGAGCATCGGCCCCTTCACCGGCGGCACGAGCCCATCGGCGGTGGCGTCTTTGATCATGCGATACTCCACCGAGGCCACCGAGATGCCCGCTTCGAGAGCAGGCTTGAGCATGCTGCGCACCACCGAGCGGTCGCCTCCCTGCCATCCGCCGCCATGGATGTAAACGAGCAGCGGCGTGGGCTGCTCGGACTTCGCCCGCCAAAAATAAATCACCTGCATCCGATGCGTGCCATAGGCGACGTTTTCATCCGGCTCGACGGGTAGCTCGTATTTCCGGAACTCGGGTGCAGGCTTCTGCGCCTTGGCCGGGGCATCGGCGGCGAGAAGTGAGGTCAGTGGAGCGAGGAGGAGGGCGGAGAGAATTGCTTTCATGGTTTTGGTGAGAATCGCGCCGACGGGCGGCGATGAGAATGGAGGGTGTGACGGCATTTGTTCCATGCCGCTACTCCTTCGCAGCGGGCGTGCTTCGATGCTCGGCGGCTCCGATGTCGCTGGGGGCATCGGTGCGGCGGAGGTGGGCGTTGAAGTCATCGGCGCAATCGGCGGCGGTCAAAGGCGGACGCAGCTTTTCCGCAGCTTTAACGAGACCGTTGACCTGCGATTTCAAATGGAGGTCGCAGCCTGCTGGGTCGGTAAACATTGCGGGTGTCGCTTGGGTGAAGTTGCCATACACGTCGGCTTCAGCGTCGTTGCGGGAGAGGATATTGGCGTCGGTCAGGTTGTTGGCGATGATGACGCCCTTGGTGTTGGCGAAGCGATACTCGATGGCGTTGGGACAGGTGCCGTTGGTCAGGATGGTGTTGTGCAGGATTTTGGTGCCGGGTGAGTTCCAGGCCAGAATCGGCGCGTCGGCATTGGTGATGCGGCGTGAGGTGTAGAAGAAGTTGTTTCGAATGACGCCGCCGGAGTGGTCGCTGGGGCCGTCTTTGGGTTTTTCATTCACGCCAAATTGGACACCGCGGTCGCAGTCGAGGAAGACGCAGCGCTCGACGATGGAGTCGCGCGAGTCATTCCACATAAGCACGGCCGGGCCGTGCTTGAACCTCAGACCCGGCTTCACGTGCATGTTCCGAAAGACGCAGTCGCGGACGATGTTGCGGTCGCCACGGTGAATGTCCACGCCTTGCGTGTAGCCCTGATTCGCGATGGGTCCGATGTCGGTGTGTTCGATGAGGCAGTACTCGACGATGCAATCCTTGGCTCCGATGCGGCCTGGTCCGCCGCTGGTGCCTTTCACGAACTGCTGGCCGGCGTCGAAGAGGCGGAGGTTGCGCATGCGCACGGCACGGCAACCGAATCGGCCATGCAGCATGATGGGGTGATGGAAGAAGTCGCCGATGGACAGGTCGGCGACCAGGGCGCCATCCACATTGTTGAACTGGAAGCAGCTTTGTGGGTTGCCCTCAGGGTTCTCCTGCCCCGGCCCACGAATGACAACGTCCTCGCGCTTCCCGGTCGCGCCGCGGAAGCCGATGTTGCGCAGCGGCTCCGATGTCTTGGCACCGAGCACGAGGTCGTGGGTGATGCGGTATTCGCCTGCGGCGAGCACGATGGTTTGGCCCGATTTCATGGACCGAACGGCCTGCTCCAGCTCCGTGGCGGTCCTCACTTGCACCACCTCGCCGTCGGGCTTGGGCAAAGGCGTGGCGGCTTTTTGTTCGAGCAGCACTTTCGCGACCTCAGGCGGGACTTCTGCATGAAGTGGGCTTCCAGCGATGAGAAAGGCGATGCTCAAGATGTAGGTGATGCGGGAGATCATGTTGTTGGCGCTTTTAGCAGGGATTATCGACAGAAGAATGGGGACAAAAGAATAGGGCTTCAAACATTGGACGGGATGTTGTCATCATTCTTCTGTCATCATTCTTCTGTCATCATTCTTCTGTCATCATTCTTCTGTCATCATTCTTCTGTCATCATTCTTCTGTCGAGTTATAACCACTTATCAAACCACGCCCAGGCATCGGCCTGGCGCTCGGCGTTGAACTCGTGAGGGCGTTCTTCGATGATGCCTTTGAAGTGATCGGGGGCACCGGCTTTGGCGTAGCATTTTGCCAGTTTAGCATGAGCGGTACGGACGCCATCGGGCTCAAACAGCGGGTCCTGGATGCCATTGATGACCATGAGCGGCTTCGGCATCGCGAGGGAGGCGATGTCGGGATGATCCATGAGGCGGTAGATGCCAGGGATGATCTTGCTGTGGCCGATGGTGTTGCGGATGTGCTTGGCGAGCTGGTTTGGAAAGGAACACATCCATCCGCACACGACAGCCGCTTTGATCCGATCATCCAAGGCCGCGAGATAAGCGCTGCGCAGTCCGCCGACGCTGTGGCCCACGCAGCCGATGCGCTGCGGATCCACCTCGGGCCGCGTCACGAGATAGTCCACTGTGCGGAGGTCATCCCACGCGAGGATTCCCGACCACGTGACTCCCGCGCTGAGCAAGGTGCGGCCCATGAGCTGCTCGCTGGCATTGCTGCGCTGATTGAACTTCACCACCGACTCGCTGCTGATGCCCGCTGGCCGCTCCTTCCACTCCGGTGGATCGTCTTCGAGCACCATGCGTCGCTCACCCCAGAAAAACATGTCGATGCTGATCACCACATAACCGCGCCGCACCATCTCGGTGCCGATGGCCTTCTTCCCGTAGGATTCCCGCATCTCGATGAGTGTGGGATGCACGTCATCGCCCTCCAGTTCACGCTCGCGGCCCCACATATAATAGGCCCCATGCGAATGCAGCAGCACCACGGCAGGCGCGGGCTTGGTGAGTCCCTTCGGGATCAAAACCGTGCCCGGCACGCGAAACACCGGTGTGGTGTTGAACCTGATCTCCTCGCGGATGTAGTCGCCGCAGTCCTTCCGCGAGATCACCTCCGCCTGCGGCTCGCACGTTTCCGGCGAGTAGTGCAGCAGCTCCAGCATCTTCGCGCGGGCCTTTGCCTTCCAGGTCGCGAGATCAGCATGTTCGTCGTTGAGAAATGAAAGCGGCACCTCGCCCCGTAGTTTCAACTTCTGAACAAAAACATCCAGCGTCCCCGTATGCGGCCCGATCTTCGGCGGCGTGGGATTCATCGAGTAACGAATCTCAGGCTTGGATTCAGCCGCGCCCGCCTTCGACGAGACCGCAGCCGCTCCAGCAACCGTGGCGATGAATTGGCGGCGGGTATTCATGGCTGGGTTTTACGTGCGGAAAGTGCGTTCTGAATCATCTCCACCACCTGCTTTGCCATTACGGACGAGCCTTTGGATTGAAAGTGGACGTTGCGCTTGCCTTGCAATTCGGACTGACGCGGCTTCACGAGAGCCCAGAGGTCATTCCATGAAACGCCTTCTTCGGTCATCACGCGTTTCGCCACCTCGTTGTAGGGCAGCTCGCTGTCCTTCACATACTTCGCGGCATCGCTTTCGGGCACGGGCGTGGTGCTGGCAAAGATGAGCTTCGCCCCGGTTTGCTTCAGCCGCGCGATGATCTGGCGCAGGTTCTTCTCATAGACTTCCGGCGGCACGTTTTGATGCCCGCCGTTCGATGGCGAGGCGTATTCGCCTTTGTCATTCTTGTCGCGGTCATCGGGGAAACGATACGAGAGGTCGTGCAGGCCGTGATTGAAGTGAATGGCATCCCATCTCTCCTTCGAGTCCGGCAGCCAGCGTTTGAGGCCGTAGTAGCCGAGCGCCACTTTCGTCGATCCGCAGTTCGCCGACACGCGATGCACGTTCGCCACACCCGCGAGCAGCTTCCGCACCTCCAGCGCATACGCGATGGATACGGAGTCGCCCATCAACAGCACGCGAGGCAACTTGGGATCATCCGTGATGGCGACGAACTCCGGTGCTGTGGCGGCTTTCGGCTGCTGGGCGGTGGCCGAGAGTGGCACCACACAGGTGACGAGGGTGAGGCTGAGTGCGTAACGACGAGTCATGGTTTTTGGCATGGAACGGAGGCTTCAAGCAAACGCCGCTGCAAATCTGCCACCTTCACTCGCTGCACGGGAGTTTTGTCCTTCTACGCCAGCGCGGCGGCGGTGCCGGCGGCCTGGCCGAGCATCATCCAGGTGGGCTCGACGCGGAGGGAAAGTGGTGTCTGGATTCCAGCCTTGCTGCGGGGTGTCGGCGGCGTGGAGTGTGGTGAGTGCGGCGAGCTGAAGAAGGAAAGGCAGGAGGGCAGCACGGAGTTTCATGAGAGAGAAGAGTGGTTGGATGATGGAAACGGTTGCGGGTTAGCTTCACTTCATTTTGCCCCTGCCTCGCGCAAACTGACGGCTTTCAGCACGGTGTCGGGAGCTTGTGAAGCGCGGATGCATACCTGCGCCCACGCGGCTTCGGGTGAACCGGTGACCGCGACTTCTTTTGTCCCCTGGACGACGGGCGCGGAGTCGGTGGTGATGGAACCGCCATCGGGCTTGGCCTTGGTGCGGAGGAAGACTTGGGCGCCGCTCGCGTCCGCCACCGTTGCCTTCCAGCGCGCGATGAGGTGATACGTCACGCCGCTTTGCAGCGGTATCCATTCACCATCCCAATCCCGCACAGGCCTACTCGCCGCCAGTTTGCCCGGAAGACTGCGCAGCGACCAATGATCAAACGCTTCGGTCGAAGCCCAACGCAGTGTGAACGTGCCATTGCGCACCAGATTGCCATCAGTTCCCTCCGAGAGATCCACTGGTTCGAGCGTGACAGTTGCCGCAGCAGCGAGACTCACCGGCTTCGCCTCCGAAACGCGACCGGGCGCGATGACCACGAGTCGATACTCTCCCACAGGCAGATGGCGAAAAGTGAAGGTGCCATCCGGCTCCGTGAGTGTAGAGTATGATGTGCCGAGCAGCACGACCTTCGCAGGCAGCCGGGACATCGTCGCGTGCTCGATCTTCGGGACAATGACCTTGCCTGTGAGCGTTGCGTCATCGGTGGCTTTCGCGGCGAGCACGCCGAGGGTGTGCAACAGGTCGGCGGTCACGCGTGCCGTCTCCAGCGCACTCTCCAGCACCACTGACTCCACCGGCGCTCGACGATCCCCGTCAACGTCCGCACGGCAGCGTTGCGCACGCTCTTTTGAATACTCGATGAGACCCACCATGCGCCGGAGGAAACCAGCCTCGGCGGAAGCGTCATCCGCCCCGAGGAGCTGCGGCTGATACCCGGGAATGTGGATGAGTTTGGCATCCAGCCAGTTCTCCATTTTGGAATGAGCAGGGCCCAGGAATCCCGCCGCGTGCGGAGGGGAGCCGGTGTCCGTGGTGAAGTGCAGCAGCGAACCGATCCAACGCGAAGCATTGTGCGTGGACTCCGTGCGCATCGCCTGCAACGCACGGCGGAAATACGGCGAATAAGTCTGCTCCACCTCCGGGCAGATGTGCTGATAGTGCCGGGTGACGGCGGGAAAGAGCAGGTAGTCGTCGGCATAGAAAACCTCGTCCGAGCGCACGAGCAACGACTGCCGGAGATCTGCCATCCACACATATTGAGCGAGTCGTTTCGCATCGGGACCGAGCCGCTGCACCAGCGGATCATTTGCGCCCATCGCGTCGAGCGCCGCCTGCGCGATCTCGCTATGCGGCCCCCAGGCAAAGGCGTTCACCGAGAGCAGGACGGCGCTGACAATGGTAACAGTGAGCTTCATAATGAGTGGGTGAGTGTAATGAACCGTTCTATGCCGTCAGCGCGAAACCGCTTACCGCGCATTCGGTCATGCGCAGCGACAGCGTGCCGACGTCCAGACAGCTTTGCGGGATGGTGAAGGTGACATACGAGCCATTGCGCTCGGTCGAGTTCTCGATGGGGTCCCAGGCTTTGCCGTTGGCGGAAACTGACAACCCGGTGGGTTTGTCGGAGATGGAGGCCATGAGGACGACGCAGCGCTTTGCTTTGCCTTTTGCGAGGCTGAGCGGGAACTCGTAGTCGAGCTGGCGCACATAGGTCCAATAGTTCAGGCACCAGGCGGCCTTGGTCGTGCGGCGGTAAGGTTCATCGCCTTCACCGACGAGCACCTTCCACAACAGGTCCGCCTGAGTCTCGAAAGGTAAAAACAGAGGCGCTGCTCTTGCCGTCACTTCGGGTGCGGAGAGTGTGTAACCGGCGGCATCTCCGACGTGGCGGAAGATGCGGCCCACGAGCCGGCCTGCGCTAAAGCACCAGACCCAGTAGCCGGGATTCTCCTTGCCCCAGGAGGTGCGGTTGCCCGCGGTGATCCAGGCATTCATCACATTCTCGCCGCGCGGGATGGCAAACTGCCGGTCACGATTCTCGTGCTCATGGCCGCCGATGAGCCAGAGCTTGCCACGCGCTTCCGCAAAGGCCGCACGCACGGCGGAGGTGATGCCACGCTCGCGCACGATGCTGCCAACGGAGGGCTGATGGACGGCGGTGATGAGTGTGCCGCCGGGGCGATGCAGCTTTTTCACCTGATCGCAAAACCACGCCTGCTGGGCATCGCCGAGCAGTCCGCAGCTCCCGCCATTGGCGATGATGAACGGCACGCCTTTGGTCTCGAACGCATGAGTCACGGGTGTGTCGCCATAGACGCTGCGAAACAGTCCGAGGTCATCCTCGCCGGGGTAAGTATCGTGATTGCCGAGCGTGAGCTTCACCGATGCGAGTCGCGCGAGTTCTTCATAGTGCGGCTTCATAGCGCGATACTCTTCCACGGCGATCTTGCGGTCGTTCTCGCTGGGAACGGTGCCGAAACTGCGGGAGGCGGCGCAGATCAGATCTCCCACGATGCCGATAAATGCCGGCCGCGGATTCATCGGCGCGATTTCGGCGATCATCGGCGGCAGAATGTCCTCCGGCTTACCGCCGCCGTAGTGAATGTCAGCCATCCACAGCGCGGTGAAGCTGTCGCCTGCGTGCGGGTCAAACCCGAGCTGTTTGTAAGCCTTCTCCAACGTGGCGGCGCGGCGTGGTTCATTCACGACTGCCGCGAGGGAACGATGCAGCGGCGTGAGGGCGGTCGAACCGAGAGCGGCTCCGGTTTGATGCAGAAAATGACGACGGTTCATGTTGGAGTGTTGGAGTGATGGAGTCACGGTTTCTGAAACGGCACAGCAGCCTCCTTCAAACGCCGCTGCAACTCTGCCACCTTCACGCGCTGCACGGTCGTCTTGTCTTTCTGCGCCAGCGCGGCGGCGGTGCCGGCGGCCTGGCCGAGCATCATCCAGGTGGGCTCGACACGGAGGGAGTTGAAGGCCACGCGGGAGCTGCTGAGGGCGCAGGTGACGAGGAGGTTCCCGCACTCGGCGGCCTTCGGCGTGAGGGCGCGATAGGGGATCTCGTAAATGGGCGGGATGACGAGATAGCCGCCTTCGTTGATGACCTCTTTGCCATCCGGCGTGGCAAGGCGGCGCACGACGTGCGAGTCCACCGGGAAACAGCCGAGCGCAATGGAGTCGGGCTTGTTGAGATCATCAAAAAGATCGCGCTGCGTGATGACGAAGTCGCTGATCATGCGGCGGCCCTCGCGGGCGTAGAGGTCGTAGGGCCAGTGGGCGTTGTCGGTGAACTCATCCTTCGGCAGGCCCCATTGCTGGAGGTTTTGCCGGATGGACTCAGGCACGGCGGCATCGGTGCGCAGGAACCAAAGCAGGCGATGCGTGTAGCCGCGATGCGTTTCCCAGATGCGGCGGCGTTCCTTCGGTGTGGCGGCGGGATAGGCATCCGCACCACCCGCGAGCCCCCAGTGCAGCAGGTAGTTCACGCCGTCGTTGACCTTCGTTTTGTCGCCGGGAACACCGCCGCCAAAGCCAAACCCGGTCTCTTTGCCGAGGCGGGTGATTTCGCGCCGGAGCAGCTCGAACTCCGCGGGATCGTAGTTTTGCGGCGCGGTGAGGTCGATGCGATTGGCGGGATCTTTGGTTAGGCATGCGTAAAGATTGGCGCATTGCAAATGGGTGTCGCCATCGCCCTCGTTCACATCAGTGGTTAGGCCCTGCACATGCGGAAGCAGCGTTTTTCCATCCGCCGCGAGGCCGCTGATGGGGCTGCGCATCACAGGCAGGTCGATGGGGCCGGGTGGATTCACCAGCTTCAGCAACACACCACCAAGGGACTCGCCATACTGAGCGCGGGATTCGCGTCCGATGGTGAAACCGACACCTGCGACCGGCAGCAGATCGCCGTAGTAGGTAGCATCAATGAACACGGGAGCCTCGATGCGGCCACGATAGTCCGAATAGACTCGCACAAGCCGTGCACCATCCTTATCAGCACGCACGGGCTGGAAGCGATCCGCAAAAACCACGCCTTCGGCGCTCAGCCAGTCGCGCAGGATGCGCTCCATCACATGCGGCTCGGGCGTGCTGGTCTTTTTGCCGTAGTGAGCATCGACTTTCGCCCTCAGCTCGGCCCACAGACCACCGACACTCTCCGGCTTCATGCGGTCGATCTCCCCGAAGCCAATCGTCTCCGCAAAACGTCCGCCGACATGCATGGAAGGATCGGTAAGCGTGACATGCCCGGCGCCCGCGCGTTTCGCCGCGATCGCTGCCGCGATGCCCGATGGCGTGGCACCGAACACGGCCACGTCGTAAGGCTGCGTGATGGGATTCCGCCCCGTTGCCTGATTCACGATCACACGCTGCCGCGTCCGCTCATCGAAGCTGCCGCGCTGCACATCCGACTCATGAAAAACCAACATGAGCACCTGTTTCTCCACCGTTTTACGGTTGTAATCATAGATGAGCCGGATCTCACCGGGCGGCCCCTCGACGGCATCGGGATAGGAGACGCCACCGCGATCATCGATGAGCAAACCCTTGCCCCAAGTGATGCCATCATCCTCCGAGAGATACGCCGTGAGATGAGAGCGCACCTTGCCCGCATGACGCACCATCAGCAGCCGGCCACTGGCCAGCCTGCGGATAAAGAAACGCGACTCCGCATGCGTGATGACCGATGGAGCGACGTCTGTCCAGGTCTTGCCGCGATCTTTGGAAAACGATTCGCCCAGCCCGTAGCCGGTGCGCACCAGCATCCAGAGCGAGCCGTCCTTGCGCTCGACAATCATGTTTTCGTCGCCGTTGCGGTCCTCGTATTTCGGGATCGTCGCACTGCCGAACTCCGTAAAGGTCACGCCCTGATCCGTGGAACGGAGGATGCGTGAGCTGCGTTCATCGCGCCAGATGCAGGTCGGCATCAGCCACTCGCCAGTGGTCAGCACCGTGGGTTTGTTCAGCATCACCCCCGGGCTGATGTGCCGGGGCTGCGACCACCTCGGATCAGCGACCGAGGCATCCTCCGTGACCATCCCAAAGTTGTGCATCGAGGCGTTGTCCTTCTGGCTCCAAAAGAACCACAAGCGCCCCTGCGGATCATGCCACAGGCAGGGATCAAAAGCCCGCACCGGCCCGGGTCCATCGGGATCGATCACCGCCTTCAATACCGACCACGAGCGCCCATCATCCGCGCTCGTGGCCAGCATCACATAGTTATGCTGATCTTCCCCGAGACCACCCCCATACCAGGCCGCCCACAAGCGCCCATTCCGCGCCCGCTCGATGCTCGGAATGCCCTGATGCATGCGCTGGCTGTCCGCGTATTCCAATCCGGGTGAAAAATCCGGCAGCGTAGCTTTCCGGGCGCCGGTTTCATCAGCAGCGTGGAGCGTGGCTGTGAGGCTGAGGAGGATGGTGACGAGTGTGAGGCAACGGGTCATGGGTAGTGCGTTCAGTCTTGCAGTGTGATTCGTGCGGAATGGATATCTCCATACAGCTCGCCGGTCGAACTTTTGATCTGTGCCCAGATGGCGACGATCGAGCCATCGGACAACTCGGTGAGCGTGGGATAGCAGACGGACCAGCCACCGACTTTGGTGGGCCGATCCGCGAGCAGCATTGGTTCACTCCAGGTCAGGCCTTCGTCGCGGGAGAGGCGCAGGTGGAGCGGGAAGCGCAGCGGCGCGGGGCCGGGATTGCAGGTGAGGACCAGCGTGCCATCGTGCGTGCAAAGCAGATGCGAGGCACTCGATGTGGCGGTGAGGCCGGTCTTCTCCGCAGCGCTCCATGTCTCGCCTTTGTCAGCACTGATGGATCGCCAGAGCAGACCGTCCTTGGTGCGCAGCATCATGTGGATCTTGCCGGACTTCGTCTCCGCGATGGCCGGTTCGCCACCCTGCCCTTCCGGATTGGCCGCCGCGCCGAAACGTTTCCAAGTCTTGCCGCCATCGCTCGATTTCAATACGCCACCGGCCTTCGTTCCGCGCAGATGCAGCGGCACGAGGAGTTCGCCCGTGGACAGGCGGATGCCGTTGGAGCGGGTGGTGTGGTTTGGGTGGTTCAGCTTCACCGGCTCGGTCCACGTCTTCGCAGAGTCGGTGCTGCGTCGAAAGTAAATGTCGATCTGCGGCCTGAACGCTGAGAAGAACAAAAACGTCTCCTGTCCCGCGACGAACAGCGACGGATCAAAGTCCGCCTGCCCGTCGAAATCCTGCAACACCGTCGCCGCGCTCCAGGTGCGGCCTTGATCCGACGAAAACGCCTGCATGATGCGCTGCGACTGTGCGCCCTCAGACGGCGACGAAAACCAGGCCGCCATCAACCGCCCATCCGGCAGCACCGCGATGCTCGGACCTTGATTGAAGCCCGAGGTATTCGTCGGGTCCTTCGGGTCAGCGCTGGTGTGCTTGAAAATGACGGTGTGGTCACTGATTTCAAACGGTGAGTTGGCCGCGAGCGTGGCAAGTGGAGCAAGCAACAGGGCGGTGAGCAGCAGGGTAAGTTTCATGGAATCGAGTAGGGAGAGGAGCCAGCTCATGGTAGAAATCGCAGCGAAAAGAGATCGGCGTCTTTGAGCGCAAAACGCAGCCGGACAATCTGGCCGGACAAGCTGCTGACATCGCCTCCGTGCTTCCAGGTAACCGTGCGCTCGATGGAGTCTCCAAAGATTGGTTCACAATCGGCTAGACTGTATCCGGGAATCGCCTTGCCCGCAAAATCCTGCAACTCCGCTTGAATCCCGCCCGCGGCGGATGAGGAAAAGTTCACGACCAGACTCTTTCCGTCGAAGACCAGCGGTTTGGTGACAAGTTCGCCTCCGGCGGCACCAGCCGAGACGGAGACGAAACCGTCCTGGCGAATCGTATAGCGCCGCAATTTCGCTCCCTTTCCGATCCAGTAGTTCTCCGTGGCAAACAGGGAAAATTCGCCCGGCGCGCCTTCGAGGTCGGACTTGGTCTCAATCAAACCCCAGGCAATATACTGCTGACCATAGCTCCACGTGCCGGGCCGTTCGATTCCAGGACGAAGGAATGCGTCGTTCCAGCGCTTGAATTGGACCCCGTCGCGGCTCGTCATGAAGAGGGAGTCCGTCAGCGCAGTCCCATCGCGGGTGCTCCTCGGGTTGGCATTCGCGCGCCACTGGCGGTTTTCCGGATCCGGCAACGCCCGCATCGAGTCGGACCAGCCGCGGTCGAGGTAACGGGTAGGGAATCCGATCAGGATTTGGGGAGCCCGGACGTAAGGGAAGACCTTGGAGGTATAAATCTCTTCGCGCGGGGAGCCGGGATATTGGAGGTCGGCAGGGTTCGTCCAATGGATGAAATCCGTCGACACCGCCGTTCGCACCGCTCGCACGCCCAAGCCGGTGATCCGCCAGTAGGCGCGATATTCGCCGCGTGCGGAATCCCAGAATGCGATGTTCTGAGAGGCGAAGCTGCCGTCCGTTATCACGGGCTGATCGCTCATCGCTGTCCAATGGAGGCCGTCGCCGGACTTAATGGCGAGAAGCCCTCGGGGGCGGCTCGACATCACGAGACCCTTGTAGCGGGCCTCGGAGGGAGCGGCCGGATTTCCATCCTTAAAGACCGCCCAGGTTCCGCCATCCCCATCCATGTTGCCGGGAGTCCTGTAATTTCCCGGATTGAACAGAATATTGTTGGCCTTGGAACCGTGAAACTCCACCTGATTAAGGTTCGGCTTGTTCCAGTGGATTCCATCGGCGCTTTCGGCGTAGCACTCAAAAATCGGGTGCTCGTGAACGTAGATTTTATTCTTGGTCACGTCCAACTGGCTGCCATGGTAATACATCCGAAAAACTTCCCCGTCCTTGAAGACCGTATGATAGTTGCTCCCGCTGCCCTCCCACGGCTCATTGTGGATCAACGCGATCTCCTTCTGTTCGGGATGATGCAAGCGAAGCGTCGCTTCCCCGGTTAATCGGCCCAACAGATTGTCGTCCACAAAAAGCTCCAGCTGGGATCCAATCCGCACGACGGCTGGCGCGTTTCCGGAAGGATTGGATTCCACGGCGGCTACGCCCGGCGGCGATGCTGCAAAAGCGATCAACGCCGCCCACGCGAGCCAGAACAGGAACTTTAGTGCTAGGCATTTGCTTCCGCCCTCCCGCGCGCCGCACCCGCCCCGGAAGCGCATCGGAGCCTGGGAGTGAAGGGAGTGGGGCGAGAGAGGGGCGATTAAAGGATGGGGAACCGGGATCAGGGTGCAAAACCCAACAGATTGCGGTGAATGCGTTCGTTGGGTCGTCGTTTGAAAAAACAGGGTCATGGGATGCGACTGGGGTGTTGGGTTTGGGCGTGCGATTGGTTTAACGTGAATGGACTCACTTGCTATCCCTTGCGTCGCCCCACTGGATGAAAGCCTTCAGCGGCGTGTAGCGCTGCTAGCTGCGCGAGCAGCATCGTGAGGAGGGTGAGGATGTGTTTCACAAGAGCGTGGTGGTTGATTCGGCGTGAGTCTGAGTAAGGCGATGGCTGGGTTCAGTGCAGTTCACCGATTGCCAGATTGATCACGCCCATGTGGTAGCGCTGATGCTGGGTGGTGCGGTCGGCGTAATAGGCGACGATGAGGCGTCCGCCGGGCAGCTCGACGGCGTCGGGATAGCCGCAGTCGCTCTTTTCGAGCGGCACCAGCTGCTGTGGTTTTCCCCATGTGCGTCCTCCGTCCGAGGTGGTGCGTGCCTCGATGCCGTAGCTGCCCTGTGCGCGATTGCCATAGGTCAGCAGCACGCGGCCATCGCTGAGTTTCAGGAGATGCGCGGAGGACACGGGCTTGATGTCGAGCGTGGTGGCGTGATGCCAGGTGAACATGTCGTCATCGGAGGCGAAGAGGTCGAGCAGGCCAAAGCGTCGGCTCGCGGCCAGCCATTTGCCACCGTCCTTCGTCACGCGGCCCGCGATCCAGGTCGTGCCGGGCTTGCTGTAAGCGCCCGTCGGTGTGGAATACACGGCCATCACCGCGCCGCCACCCATGCGAGCGAGTCCGCAACCGAATACCGTGGCGTTCGGCGAATCATGCGTGATGTCGGTGCAAGCCGGGTGGAGCATCACGAACTCTCCACTGGCCTTCCAGCCTGGCGCATCGGCGGCGTGCAGTTCGCTGACGAGCGTGAGCAGCAGGGTGACGAGGATGTTGAGTGTGCGTTTCATGGTGGAAAGAAAGTGGTGACGGCGTTAACCACAATTCGATGACTGAATCACGGCGCACGCCACTCGCCCTTCCAGAGCGGGCCGTGATCGATGCCCCGGGAGTCGCGGTAGAGGCCCTTCTGCGTGTCGGTGGTGCATTCGGCCAGCGTCGCGCGGTAGAATTGCTCCATCGCGGAAAAGAGCGGCGCGTGGACGGCCTTCATCACCTCCTCGTTCAGCTCCCACTGGCTGCCGGCGTAAACCGGCGGTTGCGCCTTCTTGTGCGCGGCCATCCTGATGTCGAGCGCATCGTAAAGCGCGCGCATGTGCCGCCAGCCGGGGCCGTAGGCACGTGCGAGCCACTCATCGAGCGCGGCGCTGACATCGAGCTTCGGGTTCCACATTTGCCTCGCGAGCAGGTAGTTGACCGGCGCGTTCACGCCCCAGGCATTATGACCGACCATGCGTGCGCCCCAGGCGTTGTGTTGCGCCGCGGCGGGACCGTGGCTCGGAACCGACCAAAGTCCCGCCGGCGTGCTTTCATTGCCCGCGATGGCCACATCGTCCTTCTCGGTCCGAATGACAAAACCATCACGCGGCAGAGCATCATCCGCAACGAGCCGGATGGCCGCCTGGGTCGTGTTTTCGCTCACCACGGCCAGTTTCTCTCCCGTGGCAGCCAAAACGAGCCTTTGCAGTTCCCTGGCCGCCCACTTCGTCGTTTCCGAGGCATCGGCTTGGTGATGGATGACCTCCGCGGCAGAGAGATGGGCTGCAAAAAGGCAGAGGAAGGAATGGAATAGGCGCATGCGCAGACTAAGCTACGCAAAGGCGCGTCGTCTGCTGTCGGGTTGATTCGCCGCCGCCACTTTTTTCAAAGACGACCTTTCCGCAGAGTAACAGTTCGCGGACACGCGATTCACGTTCGCCAATCCCGCGAGCCGATTCCGCACCTCCAATGCAGATGCGCTGGACACCGAACCGCCCATCAGCGGCAAGCGCGGCAGCTTGGGATCATTGGTGATGGAGACGAACTCGGGTGGTGTGGCGGCGTGGGGATTTGCCAGAGCGCCGGTGGTTCCAGCGAGAGGTTTAGAAAGGTGCGGCGACTAGACTGGCATCACGAAATGAGCACGGCGCATGGGGCGGGAATGAGCAACTTCATGGGAACGCCGCAATCACGGCTGCTTGCTAACAGCGCGCAACTCGTCCGCAGTCCACGGTGTTTTGCGGTCGGCGTGGTCTTTGCGCATGCGGGCGATGGCGGCGGGGTCGGCAGGTTTCTTCCAACGGTGCCAGCGTTCGCCGACGTAGCTGAGGACATCGGCGATTTGTTCGTCGGTATAGACTTGGGCGAGCGGGAGCATGATGCCTTCGCCATAGGTTTTGCCTTCGATGGAGCCGGTCTGGCCGTGGAGGAGGATGCGGGCGAGGGTGGGGATGTCTCCGCCCTCTTTGAACCAGGGACTTTGAGCGATGGCTGGGGCGAGGAGTTTGTCGCCTTGTTTCACGCCTTGTCCGTCGGGGCCGTGGCAGGCGGTGCAGAGGGTTTGGTAGATCTGCTGGCCTTTCCTGGCGGTGGCACCGAGTTGGGCGAGTGAGGCATCGGCTTCGCTGCGGGCGATGAGGGCGGCGATGAGAGGCTGTGCGCCGGCATGGGCGGTGACGACTTCGGGGATGGGGGCTTTCGCGCTTCGGTGGGCGAGATAGACTTGTGCGAGCACTTGTGGATCGGGATCACTGGTGAGCGATGCGAGTGCGGCCGTGATGTCGGCGTCTTGTTTGGCGAGTAGCCTTTCGCTAATCTGCACGGCGGCGCGGCGGATGCGCGGATGCGTGTGCTGGAGATTGTCGAGCAGCACATCCTTGGGCAGCGCTTTGAGGCCGTCGAGTGTCCAGAGGGAGTGGAGGCGGGCGTTCGTGTCGCGCTGCTCGCGGGCCATGGTGATGAGAGCGGGAGCGATGCTGGAGTCGCGTTTGTTGACCAAGAGCATCTGGGCGGTGTCGCGCCACCAGCCGTTCGGGTGGGCGAGGTGCGCGGTGAGTTGCGCGGGTGTTTCATCAAGCATGCGCGGCTGCGGACCGGGCTTTTTGCCATCGGGCACGAGGCGGTAGATGCGGCCATGGCGCACGACTTTGGTCATGCCCCACTTTTTGACGCGATGGTAGCGCTCGACCCAATCAGCGAGCTTGTCTTTGCGATATCCTTCGACGTAGCGGGCTTTCATCTCCGCGCTGACCTCGGTGGGGAACCATTCTTTTTCCTGAATGATGCCGCGGTACATGTCGGCGATGTAAAGGCAGCCGTCGGGGCCGTTTTCAGTCCACACGGGGCGGAAATAGGCGTCGGTGCTACGGATGAACTCGCTCCCCGGATAGGCGTTGTGCGCTACGGCGATGCCGCTTTTCCGCTCAAATCGGCTGAGGCGAATCAAACGGCCCACTGGCTCGCAGGTGGTCATGTAGCCGTGAAACTCGGGCATCAGCGGGCTGCGCAAAATCGTCTGGCCGCAGCAGGCGGAGAAGCTGGTGAGGATGTGCTGCTTTTCAAAGTTGTAACCGCCGGAGGAGTCGTCCCAGACTTTGCAGATGGAATACGGTGTACCGTAGCCTTCGGCGTGCTCGCGGAGTCGCAGCACCGGATAGCCGGCTGGAAGCTGGAAACCCTGCGCGGGGTTGGCGCCGCCCGCACGGGTGCCATAGAGAAAGCCGTCATCGTCACGCGCGAGTCCCCATTGGCTGAAGCGGCCATCGGGGTAGTTGATGGGCTCCAATTGGCCATCGTCGCGCAGGCGGAAGCGCAGGTCGTTGGTGGCGATGATGTTGTCGAGATTCCACAGGATGCCGGTGCGCTGGTGCTCGATGTTGCCGTTGTCGGTGCCGGTTTTGAAGATGAGCTTCTTGCGGTCGGAGACGCCGTCTTGGTTGTCGTCAAAGTAGGACCAGTAGGAGGCATCGCCGGTGAAGCTGACGATGACGCGGTCGCCCATGGGCAGGACGGTTCGGGGCAGCAGTGCGTTGTCAATAAAGACGGTGCGCTTGTCCATGATGCCGTCACCATCGGTGTCCACGAGCTTTATGACACGGCTGACGGGCTTCATTTGATCCGTGGCAAACTCGTCCTGCATGTAAGTGCGCCACTCACAGACGTAGAGCGCTCCGTTTGGATCAAACGCGAAAGACACCGGCTCCTCGACCATCGGCTCGCTGGCCACGCACTCGAGATGGTAGCCTTTCGGCAACTCGATGGTTTTGATGGCTTCCGCAGGTGAAAGCGGCGGGAAAGTGGTGTCAGGATTCCAACCTTGCTGCGGAACATCGGCGGCGATGAGGTCAACGGCGGAGATAAGGAGGATGCTGAGGGGGAGTAGTTTCATGCGGGGAATCATGAAGTGATCGGTTGAGATATGCGCCAGCTTATTTCGCCAGGATCAGCGTCTTCCAGCCGGTGGTGTCTTTGAAGTTGGCGCCTTCGGGGCTGAAGGACCAGCCGAGGGTGTAGTCGGCGTGCGGGGTTTTGGAGTCGTCGCGGTCGTAGAGCAGGACGGAGAGTTTTAGCGGGCGGCCGGGCTGCCAGTCGCCATCGGGGAAGTTTCTCAGGGTGAGCGGGATTTTCATTTCGACGGTGTAGCCCGTGCCCGTGGTGCGGGAGGCGACGGTGAGCCCGCGGAGCTGGCCGGGCGCGCCGGCGGCCCAGGTGGTGAGATTCGGTTTTGCGGCTTCTGGGCCGGGCGCGATGGCGATGTGGTAGCAGCCTTCGGTGGGCGGGGTTTGCCAGAGCATGTCTCCGCTGCGGCCATCGAGAAAAATCTCAGCGCAATCGCCATTCCATGCGTTCGCGGGGGCAGGCAGACCGAGGACGTGGTCATCAGTGACGATGACGGCGAGGTGCAGCGCGTCGGTGGTCCACGAGGCGAATACCTTGGCGCTGAGGTCGTCGCGACCCTGCCAGGCCTCGCGCTTGCCGACGACGAACTGGTCGGCATCACCGATGAGCGCGAGCGGTGGTTTGCCGGCCTTGATGTCGGGCCAGTCGTCGAGTTGGCCGTCGAGTTGAATTTCGCCGTGATGGGCGGGCAAGGTGCCGCCGGATTCGCCGATGGAAAAAAGGGTGATGCGGCTGATGGACCGGCCGCCGACGGTGGCGCTGAGCCGCACGTTGGCGGAGCCGCGCCGCACGGTGCCGTCGGGGATCAGCTCGGCGTGAATCTCGGCATTGGTCCGGGCGGCGACGGTCGCGGGTGTGCTGGAGGTTTTGACGGCGAAGCCGGGCGAGACGCTGAATGCGGCGGTGAGCGGCTGCTCGGTGCCGGTGTCATTCGGCAGGGAGGCGGTGAGTCGGATCGGAGTGTCCGGTGGATTGAAAGGACTAACCTGAAGTGTGGCCGCCGGTGCCTGCCGCACGGTGCCGGTGATGCCTTTGAGATAAAGCGGCAGCCAAGTGACGACGAGGTCGAGGGTGCGCCCCGGCAGGGCGGTTTTCGTGGCACGCAGGTAGGCGTCTTCGATG
>CAJCCF010000235.1 GCA_903960845.1 uncultured Verrucomicrobiota bacterium
AAGAGGTCGAGAAACTGGTGAGTTTCCCCATCGAAGGCGAAATGGCCGGGCTGCCCGACATGGTGGAGCTGCGCTCGCTTTCCAAGTTCGGACTCGCCCAGATCACGATGACCTTCAAGGACGGTGTGGATCTCTACCGCACCCGCCAGCTCGTCACCGAGCGCCTGCAAACCGTGCTCGATGAACTGCCGCCCGGCCTCACGCCAAAGCTCGCCCCCGTCGCCACCGGCCTCGGTGAAATCTTTTATTATGGCCTCGACTACAGCGCCGACGCCGCCAACAAGCCCGCCACCCGCGAGGCCCAGCTCATGGCCCTCGCGCAAATCCAGGAGTATCAGGTCAAGCCCCTGCTGCGTGGCACGCCCGGCGTCGCGGAGGTGAACACCAGCGGTGGTTATCAAAGGCAGATCGTCATCCAGCCTGACCCCGCACGCCTCGCCGCACGCGGCATGTCGCTCGACATGCTCGCCGAGATCATCGAGCAAAACACCCGCAACGCAGGCGGCGGCTACGTCGAGATCGGTGGCGAGCAGCTCATCGTCCGCGCCGCCAGCCGCGTGAATGACATCGAGCAAATCCTCGCCATCCCGCTCAAGTTCGCAGGCGGTGTGAAGCCCATCCTGCTCAGCGAAGTCGCCACCGTCAGCATCGGCAGCGCCTTCCGCACCGGAGCCTCCACCGATGATGGGCGGGAAGCCCTCATCGGAGCCACCATCATGCTCGCGGGCGAAAACTCCCGCCTCGTCGCCCAGGCCGTGCGAGCCAAGCTCACCGAGATCCAGCCCAAGCTCCCGCAAGGCGTCGTCATCCGCGCTTTGTATGATCGAAGTGATCTCGTCAGCCGCACCATCGCCACGGTGGAAAAGAACTTGGCCGAGGGCGCACTGCTCGTCGTCGTCGTGCTCTTTGCGCTGCTGGGAAACTTCCGCGCCGCTTTCATCGTCGCCCTCGTCATCCCGCTTTCCATGCTCATCGCCATGACTGGCATGGTGCGTTATCACATCAGCGGAAACTTGATGAGCCTCGGTGCCATCGACTTTGGCCTCATCATTGATGGCGCGGTGGTCATGGTGGAAAACATCGTGCGTCATCTCGGCGAGCGTCAGCACGCGCTCGGACGCACCCTTACCCTCCGCGAGCGCACCGACGAAGTGCTCAAGTCCGCCAAAGAAGTCGCCAACCCCATGTTCTTCGGCGTGCTCATCATCACCGTCGTCTATGTGCCCATCCTCGCGCTGCAAGGCATCGAGGGGAAGATGTTCAAACCCATGGCCCTCGTCGTCATGCTGGCGCTCGGTGGTTCGCTCGTGCTCGCTGTCACCCTCATGCCCGTGCTGTGCTCCTACCTTCTCGGTGGGAAGATTCAGGAAAAGGACAACTGGCTCGTCTCCCTCACGAAGCGCCTCTACACCCCGCTGCTCCGCTTTGGCCTGCGGTTCAAGGTGCTCATCGTCCTGCCCATGCTCATCCTGTTTGGTTCCTCGCTGTGGGTCTTCACACGTCTCGGCTCCGAATTCATCCCGCAGCTCGATGAAGGCGACTTCGCCTTCCAGCTCATCCGCAGCAGCAGCGCCGGGCTTTCATCCTCGCTTGAGTTGCAGAAGCAAAGCGAGGCCATCATCCGCCGCGACTTCCCCGAGGTAAAAGAAATGTTCTCCCGCATCGGCACCGCCGAAATCGCCACTGATCCGATGAACCCCAACGTCGCCGACACCTACCTCATGCTCACGCCGCGTGACCAGTGGCGGCAGGAGAATGGCAAGCCCATCAGCAAAGAACATCTCGGCGAACTCATGCGGAAAGCCCTGCTCGATCAAGTGCCCGGCCAGAACATCCTCGTCACCCAGCCCATCCAAATGCGCTTCAACGAGATCATGGCTGGAGCACGCGCCGACCTCGTGTGCAAAATCTTTGGCGACAGCTACGACGAACTCGATCGCCTCGCCGGAGAAGTGCGCACCGCCATCACTGCCATCCCCGGCGGTGGCGA
>CAJCCF010000236.1 GCA_903960845.1 uncultured Verrucomicrobiota bacterium
GATTCCGACCCACTAATGACGCCATTGGCGGTCACCGTAAAACTGTTCCCGCCTTCGCTGTAAGTGGGATCTGTGGTGGTGAAAGTCAATTGTCCGCCCACCAAGTCCACCGTGTAGTTAGTGGTCGTAGCCATCGTACTGTAGTTCCTGCCATTGAAACTGAGTGAAACACCAATGCTGGAGGTCTGCACTAGATCGCCGTACGTCCCGCCAGAGAGATACCCGCTGATACCTGTACCTGACACTGTTGCTAGATTCGGATTCGCAACGAGCCCCGACACCGAAAGTGTAGTGCCTGAATCATCATAGGTATCCGTGTGATTGGTGCCATCGTCTGTGGCTGAAAGCCAAGTGAAAGTTGTCCCGTGGACGGACAGTGCGAGTCCGCCAAACATCGGCATTGTGTCATCCGCATACGTTGCCGCAGGTATAAAGAGGCCGAAAAGTGAAACCGGCAGCAAAATGGAGCGAAGGATTTGTTTCATAATGGATGGCTTAGGCTCTGTAGCTTCTATTTATCGGGCTCGCTTATTACAAGATGATTTCAGGCATCATTAGGAAAATAATATTACCTAACATTTTGAGCATTCAGCATTCGCACCGTTGTAAGTGACAAGTAAATCATCTCAGTTTGCCGCTCGTTTTTGATCGGTGATTCAAGCAGACAGCTCCATTAGTCAATCTTCCAGCTGCTATTAGGCTTCAAAAAGAGCGAGCAGGATAGCACAGGTTTCTCCGGCGAATGGCGTTCTGTTGATGAACTGCAGTCTAGCGTTTCAAAGACAAAACCCAATCCTCCTCCGACTCTTCCCCTTCTCCCCCGCGTGTTCCGCCTTGGCCTTCTTCACCTTCGCAATCTCCCGCTCCAATATCACCTGCGTCACCATCCACCGCTCCGGATTCGCATCCGTGCTACCCGCATGAATCGCATTCACGCAAATGTTCAGAATGTCCCCACCACTGAGGCTTTTGGATAACTCCGAGAGAACTGCGTAATCAGCCTGCACCCGATCAGGGTTGGGGAGATGAAGGGCGAACAGTTCCCGGCGCATGGAGGCGTCTGGAATGCGGAACTTGATGTGACGCTGGATGCGGCGAAGCAGCGCGGGGTCATAGTTCTCGAACAAGTTTGTCGTGACGATCACCACGCCATCGAAGCGATCCAGTTCCTGCATCAGGCAGTTGCGGTTCTGGTTGATGCTGGTGGAGCAGGATTCACCGGTTGATACGCGCTTGGAAAGCAGGCTGTCGGCTTCGTCGAAGAACAGCACCGCGTCGTGCGCACGGGCCGCGGCGAAGGCGGCTTTGATGTGCTTGGCGGTGTCGCCGAGGTATTTCGATATGACTGCGCTGTAATCCACTTGGTAGAGCGGCTTGCCGAGGCGCATCGCGATGCCGAGGGCTGCACGCGTCTTGCCGGTGCCAGGCGGGCCGTAGAAGTTAAGGATGCAGCGGTCCTGCTGAGGCTGGATGCTGCTGAGGTTCCAGATGCGGTCCAAGTCGGCGCGGATCTCCAGCGCTCGCAGGCCAGCGTGGATGTCCGTTTTCACCTCAGGATGCAGGATCATCTTGTCGAGATCATGACGCTGCTCTGGCTGCACGAGGTGGCCAACGTCA
>CAJCCF010000237.1 GCA_903960845.1 uncultured Verrucomicrobiota bacterium
GGTCGCTGCGGGCTTCACCAATCTGCTTCTGGAACTCTTTGAGTGTATTTTGTTGAGAGCCATCGACGAGTGGTTTTAGCGCTTCCATTTGCTGGCGTAAATTTTCACTCGCGGTCATGGATGCACGCTGTTGTTCCTGCCATTTGGGACGCTGCGTGGCATCGCGATTCGCGGGCAGTGATTGATCGGTGAGCAAGGCTTCCTGGCGTGACAACTGCTGCGCCTGCTGGGCGACGAGGAGTGCGTTGTCTTCGGCCGCGAATGCCCGTGCGGCGCTGGCGATGACGTCGGCATCCGCCTGGGCTTCAGAAGCTTCGCGTTTGAGCGGTTCGGTCTTCTCCAGGTCGCCAGTGAGGGCTTTCTGCATCTCTTTCAATGCGGCAGTGCGCATGTGGGCGAGTTTTTCACCGAGGAGTTGAGTCTCCAGGACATCAAGATGAGTGGGCGCGGTGCGGGCAGTCTCTTGCAGCGCTTTCCAGAGATCGTCCGCCTTGGCGGTGACCTTTTCGACTTCAGTCTGAGCCCGGGCGACAGCGTCTTGGGCATCACGCGCAGCCTCGGGATTTTTGGCCTGCGTTTTTTCGGTCTTGCGAACCTGCTCGATGTTTTTGCGCAGCTCGCGAGTCTCTTCGGCAAGTGTTTCAGCCTGCTGAGCGAAGCGTCGTGTCTGGGCAGCCCACTGGCGCTGTTCACGACTGAGGGTTTGCTGGAGAATGATGACACGCAGCGGCTGGGTTTCAGTGCGCTGGCCTTTGAGGTCGGTGGCGATAAGTTTGACCAGCACGGTGTCACCGGCCTTCACCTGCAAGGGCGCGAGGGGCAGCAGAGATTGGATTTGGGCTTCTTTCCCGGTCTTGCCGGAGATTTCTTTTTCACTCCACGCGGCGGCGTTGATGGAGTGGGCGATCTTGACATTCGCAAGGCCGACATCATCACCCGCAAGCCCGCTGAGACGAATGGTCTCATCAGCGAGGAGGTCAAGCTGGTCGACTGGTTCAATGATCTGGACGACGGGAGGTAGATCAGGAATGACGATGACCGACCAGGGTGAAGTTTCGTCATTGGTGAAGCCGGTCTCCTCAGCGGTGAGGGCCATGTGCCAGGATTCGATATCACCCTTGATCACCAGGTCTGCGCTCACACGGCCACCTGTGATTTTTGCCGGTGTGGCCGCAGGATGATCGGCGTGATCGGGATTGATGAGCAAACTGGCTTTGGAAATGGGTTGATTGGGTTTCAGTGTCAGCTTCACGGTGCTGCCATCAAGCGCTTCGATGTCGCCCCGATCATCCGTGGGGTGCGTTTCAGGCAGGCCGCTGTAAGCGGGAGGGATGATGGTTTTTACAAATTCAATCACCCGCGGCCGGGCTCGGGCACTGAGTGTGAACCAGGGACTGATGGCATCAGAAGCGAGGATGCGATAGCGCAGGTCACTCTGACCAATGGCGACGAGGCTTTGGTATTGTGTGCCGGTTGAAAGGCGCATGTCCGTGACACGCGATTTGGCGTCACCCGATTGCGTTTCGAGCTGAACGCGACCCGGTTTGGGGCCGATGATGTCGGCGACCACTTCCATTTCGGAAGCGAATGGCACAAGCGTGTTTGCCGGTTTCGGTGCAATGATGACAATCTCCACACTTGAAGGGCGGGCGAAGTTTGAGAATGGGATCGCGGCGCGGGCGAGGAAGCCTGGCAGGTGCAGCATTGAGACAAGGCAGAGCACGATGATCAGCATCAGCACGCCGCCTGCACCCAAGACCCACGGTTTCAGGGAGCGGTCGGGGAGGGCGTCGGTAAGGGATATTTTCTGAATATCTGAGGCGACATCATCTTGAAGCCGGGCGCGGAACTCTGCGGATTCTGTTCCGTGGCCCTCGGCCAACTCGACGGCTGCCAGCACGCGCTCCCGCATGGCCGGCACAGCACTCTCCATGAGTCGTGCGGCACCCGGGGTGTCACGAGCTTCACGAATGAAGCGCCATGCCATTTTCCATCCCGCGAATGCGGCTCCTGCATAGGCGGCAAGAGTGGTCCACGGGCGAATGGATTCGGGCATGAATCTGACACGATCCAGCAGGGCAATGATCAGAATCGATAGCAGAGCCACGGTGCCGAGAGCGAGAGCCGCGCGTTGTTTGAGCAACTTTTCGCGGCGTTGGCGGAAGGCGTTCAGGGCTTCCAGTGTGGCGGGGCGGAGGGCGATGTTCATGCTGGGACAGGGTGGCGCGCAGACAACGTCCTGCAATGAGTGGTTCTTGTGAACCACGGCCAGAATCCATCAGGCTGGCGGTGGCTATTTGGCAGGCTGAAGCGCCTGCTGGATTTCCCGCGCTACTTTTTGTGCCAGGTATTCGGAGCCGCTGTCGAGATAATGCACATCCCTTGGTTTCTGCATTTCAGCCAGCTTGGGAGTGATCCAGGCATTCACATCGTTGATGGTGACAGCGTTTTCGCTCATGACTTTGGCGGCGATTTGATTGTAGTCGGCAACCTCACCAAAGCGGCGTGCAGGCACGAGTTCGCCACCAGGAATGGGTGTGGTGGTGGCCCAGATAAGTCTGGCCCCCGTCTTTTTCATGCGCGCCACGAGTTTACGCAGATTGGCTTGATAGTCTGCCGCTCCGACCTGCCGTTTGTTGTCAGGCATGAATTTCAAATCGTGGATGCCCCAGTTGAAATGAATGACGTCCCATTTTCCCGTGCCGAGCCATTTCTCAATGTTGGCAATGCCGTTCTTCGTGGGGCCTCCATTTTGCGGGATACGATGGACGTTGGCCTTGCCCTCGAGTTTTTGGCGAACCGGTAATGTGTACCCCATGGAGATCGAGTCGCCAATGATGAGCACACGGGGCAGGCCGGGCTTGTCCTCAATCGGCGCGAGAACTGGACTGATGGCGCGCTTATTCGGGGCCTCCGCTTTCTGGGAATGAAGGAGACTCATGGATGCTGAAAGGCAGACGATGATGAGACGAAGTTGGAAGCGCACGAAGGTGATGATGTTGAGGTTGCGGACATCAACGAAGTCCATGCCAAGCAACTCTCCTTAAAATCAACTTGCGATAAGTCGGCAGAGACGACACACTCGGTGCTCGCCGCCTTCGGGCAGTGTAAAACGGACAGATGCCAGAGTGGTCGATCGGGCTCGCCTGGAAAGCGTGTGTACCCTAATCCGGTACCGAGGGTTCGAATCCCTCTCTGTCCGCCACTTTAAGTGGCCAGGTGAAATCTCAAACGCCATTGAATCTTCGACCCAGAACGCTTCATTGAACTGTCCAGTCGTAACGGTTGACTGAGCTATACCACATTATGAGTGTCAGTTTCGAATACTTACCCGGTCTTAGCGCGCTCGTTGACGAGGTGTCTTATGATCCCACCCGACCAGCTCCACCGGATCGTCCGCATCCCTTTGTGTATCACGTCTCCATTCACAATGGTTCATCGGAGACTGTGAATATCTTTGGTCGCAAATGGATCGTGCGTGATACGGATGGCGATACACTCGTCGTGGAAGGTGATGGAGTGGTGGGACAGTTTCCGCGTCTTGAGCCAGGGCAAACATTCAGCTACAACTCGTATCACGTCATCAAAGCGGAGAGCACCGCGACCGGATCGTTCTTCGGCACCACGCAACAAGGACGTCCAGTGTGTGTGAAGATCCCGCGCTTTGAAATGCATCCGCCTCTTCTCGGCTGAGTTCGCCTGAGCCGCGCACTTCATTTTGATGTGCGCACCGACGCATCAACCGGAAGTCTTTAAACAAAGAGACCCTCTGGCATGCGAAGCCAGAGGGTCTTGTTTGGCGATCCAGCAACCAACAACAGTGAGGACCGATGGCGCGAAAGTTTTAGCCGAGAGGCTGCAACAACGCGGCCCGCACGAGAATCAACCCGATTGGACAGCCGGAGTCTAAAAAGTTTTGAGGCTCCCGTCAACACAAGGGGATTAATTTTGCAAAATGAGAGGTTATTCTCACTTATGAGACCCATATATTGCTGAATAACTCTAATAATTTTAGAAGAAACCGCCTTGACAGTGTTGTGGAGAACTAACTGTTCACGTGAATAAGCCCAATAACTGGGCATTTATACCCCCGTTCAAGGGGCGTGCAGAGTCGAAAGATGCTGATGAGCCGTGTCGTTCATTTCATGCCCTGATCCGCTCATGCGGCAACTCGTATGACGATGGTCTGACAAAACCATTGAAGTGGCGCTTGCAGCATGGACGTTGATCATCACAACTCGACAAAAGTTCACCCCATGGAATCCAAATACTCCCCTCTGCGTTACGCCGGAATGGCGCTCGCTCTCCTGGCTGTCAGCAGCCCTCTCTCAGCCAATGATTGGACCAATTGGCGCGGGCCTCTGCAAAACGGAGTCAGTCTGGAGCACTACACCGGCGCTGGGAAAATCGCTGATGCTCCAGCATGGACCTACAATGCACGCAGCCGCGGAACGCCTGTGATTGTGGACGGCAAGGTGGTGTTGTGGGGGTATCGCGGAGAGACAACCGACCTCATCGAGATTCTCACGGTGCTTGATGCAAAGACTGGCAAGAAGCTTTGGGAAGTGGAGATCGCCGACTATCTGAGTGATTCCATCTACAACAGGTACTCCATCGGCGCGCCAACCGTGGACCCGGAAACGAAGCGAATCTATCTTGTCAGCAACGCAGGCCTTTTTGTTTGCTATGAGTTGGATGGAAAGAAGGTCTTCGAAATTCCACTCATGGAAGACTTTGGCCGCATGACGTTCCCGAACTCGCGCGTCGGAAGCCCGATCATCGAAGGGAATCTGGTTGTCATTCATTTCATTTTCTCCAATTGGGGTGCCGATGGTCCTGCTGCGGATCGTGTTTATGGATTTGATAAAAAAACCGGTGAACTGACCTGGTGGTCTTTGCCGGGCGTGAGCCCACCGGTGGACAGTTCCTTTTCAACTCCCGTGGTGGAAACCCGTGACGGCAAGCGCGTGATGTACTTCACCACTGGCTGCGGCAACCTGGTCTGTGTGAATGCACGCAACGGAAAGCCTTTTTGGAGGATGCCTATTTGCAAAAATGGGGTCAACCCGAGTGTGATTCTGCACAAGGGCAAGGTCATCGCCACCCACGGGGATGAAAACATCGACACTTCGGAGAAGGGCCGCATGATCGCCGTGAAACTGCCTGAGAAACTGGTGCCACCGCCACCTCCAGGAACCGAAGCTGCGATCATGGAGCCCAGTGCAGAAGCCTGGCGCAACCCGATTGGAGCAACCAGCAGTTCCCCCGTTCTTGTGGGAGACACCATTTACCAACTGACTGATGGCGGCGAACTGTATGCCATCGATGCCAATACCGGAGCTGACCTCTGGAAAAAGAAGCTGAGTAACGCCAACCTGCACTCCTCACCTCTGTTTGTGGATGGTCTTCTTTATTGTCCAATGATGGAAGGCAAACTGGTCGTGGTGAAGCCGGGTGAAAAGGATGGCGAAATTGTCCAGGAGATCAAACTCGATGGCCAGTGTCTCGGCGCTCCAGCCGTTTGCGATGGAGTGCTCTACGTCACCACCACCGAGAAATTCTACAGTTTCCCGATCCCCAATAGCGGCATCAAACTGGATGCCGCACCCGTGGCTGAGATTCCAGTTGCCGGTAAAGCCGTCGCTCTTCAGATCGTTCCTGCTGAGACTGTCATCATGCTTGGCAGCAAGCAGGCATTCCGCATTCGCAGTGTGGATGCGAATGGTTTCGTCGTGAGTGAGGATGTGAAAGGCGTGAAGTGGGAAAGCTTCATCCCGCCAACCGCCAAGGTGAAAGCCAAGATGGATGCCAAGTTCAATGATGCGAATGAACTGGTTGTCGCTTCCGATGCGAAAATCAGCGCGGGAGCCTTCAAGGCCACGGCTCCTGATGGCACCTTTGGAACGATCCGTGGTCGCGGGCTGAAAGCCTTGCCGATCACTGAAGACTTTGAAGGCTACACGCTCACCGTTGAGCAGCCCACCGAACATATTAAATTTGCCTATCCCCCGCTGCCCTGGATCGGTGCCCGATTTAAATTCGATGTCCGTGAACTTAACGGCAACAAAGTTTTCGCCAAAAGCTTTGACCGTCTGCTCTTCCAGCGCGGAACCGTCTTTGTCGCCCCGTCGACGCTTAGCAACTACACCATGCAAGCCGATTTGATGACGGATGGCAGCGCACGTGCAAAGGCCGATATTGGCCTCATCAATCAGCGCTATCTCATCTGCCTGCGCGGCAATGCGGGCAAACTCGAGATCAGCTCGAATCTTGAGCGCTTGAGGCAGGAAGCCCCATTTAAAGTTTCCGCCAACACCTGGTACACTCTGAAGACCCGGGTGGACGTGAATGCCGATGGAAGCGGCGTGGTGCGTGGCAAGGTTTGGGACAAATCGCAGCCTGAGCCGGAAGCCTGGACCATCGAGGCCAAGGTGACCAGAGCCCATATTCAGGGTAGCCCCGGCATCTTTGGTTTCTCTCCCTTGAATCAGAAGCGCACCTACCTCGACAATCTGAGCATCACCGCCAACAAGTAACTTTATCTACTGATCCCCGTTTTCTATGAAGCCACAAACCAAACTCCTCCTCGCGCTTTTCAGCGCCAGTGCTCTCCATGCCGCCGATTTGCCCCAGTGGGGCGGTGGTAACAGCCGCAACATGGTGTCCGATGAAAAAGGACTGCCCTCCGATTTCAATCCCGGAAAAAAATTCGGCCCCAAAGCTGCCCCAAAAATTGCCGGACGCCTGCGTCCGAATGCTGAGGAGGCCAACAAAGGCATGGGGGCTGAAGATATCGACATGACCACCACCAAGAACTGCCTTTGGGTCGCCAAACTTGGCTCCCAGACCTATGGCACGCCTGTGATTGCCAGCGGTCAGGTTTATGTCGGAACCAACAATGAATCCGCCCGCAATCCAAAGCACATCGGCGATCGCGGCATTGTGATGGTTTTCGACGAATACACCGGTGCCTTCAAGTGGCAGCTTGTTTCCCCGAAAATGGGCAGCGGCAAAGTGAATGACTGGGAGTATCTCGGCATCTGTGCCAGCCCCACCGTTGTTGGTGACAAAGCCTATGTCCCTGGCAACCGCTGCCAGATCATCTGCATGGACGTCAATGGCATGTCCAATGGCAACCAGGGCATGCAGGACGAGGCTGCCTTCATGGCCGCCCCGGATAAGGACGGCAAACCAATGCCTGTCGAGCCCGGTAAAACCGATGCCGACATCCTATGGGTCTATGACATGTACAAGGAGTTGGGAGTCTTCCAGCACAACGCCACTGCCGGTTATCCACTGGTGGTTGGCGACAAACTCTTCGCGCCGACTTGCAATGGTGTTGACTGGACTCACACCAACATTCCTTCCCCGCAGTCTCCCAGCTTCATCATGCTCAATGCCAATGATGGCACCCTCATGGGCGAAATGGATCACGTCGCCTCTGAGCGTGTGCTGCACTGTTCCTGGTCATCCCCGACCTACACGGAAGTGAATGGCAAACCTCAGATCATTTTCGCTGCTGGTGATGGATGGGTCTACTCCATGGCGCCCGAGACTGAGAAGAAGGATGACTTCGACATCCTCAAGGAATACTGGCGCTACGATGCGAACCCGCCTGAGTATCGCAAGAACTCCGCAGGTGAGCCTATCAAATATGTCGAATACGACGGTCCCAGCGAAATCATCGCCACACCAGTTGTCTATGACGGTCTCGTTTATACCTGCATCGGCCAGGACCCTGAGCACGGTGAAGGCGTTGGCATGCTGAGCTGCATTGATCCAAAGCTGACAGGCGACATTTCAGGCAAGGCGGTGTGGACCTTCAAAGGAATCGAGCGCTCCCTTTCGACATGCGCCATCAAAGACGGTCTCGTCTATGTTGCAGACTACACCGGCCGGCTCTTCTGCCTCGATGCCAAGACCGGCAAAGAATACTGGAAGTTCGACACCAAGGGGCACATCTGGGCCAGCCCAACCGTCGCTGATGGTAAAATCTACCTCGGCAACGAAGAGGGGGAAC
>CAJCCF010000238.1 GCA_903960845.1 uncultured Verrucomicrobiota bacterium
AACTCGATGAAAACTTGAAGACCGTCTGGCAGATTTTGGAAAATGAAATCCCCGGCAATTCGCTGCGCATCCCGATGGGCATCCATCGCCTGCCCAATGGCAACACCGTCATCGGCAACTACCTCGGTCACGGTTTCGAGGGCAAGCAACCGATGGTCTTCGAGGTCACGCGCGACAAGAAAGTCGTGTGGGAGTTCGCCGACCACGCGCGCTTCAAGACCGTGTGTCAGATGCAGGTGCTCGATGTGCCTGCCGACGCGACGAAAGGCGAAGTCCTCCGCTGAATGCCTTCACCATTGAACCCCATGAACACATTTCCACTTCACACCCGACGTGACTTTCTCGCCGGCATCAGCAGCGGATTCGCGGGCGTCGCGCTTTCGCAGATGCTGCGCTTACCGACGGCGGATGGACTCCGAGACTTCACCATCTACGCGCAGAAAAACGGCCTCGCCTCGCTCAACCGCGTGCTCATCAACAGCAACGGGTTTCTCTTTGTGTACTGAACTGAATCAAAGGCAGGGGAATAGGTGGCAGAGGAATGAAGAATAGTAATCATAACATTCCCCTGCCACCCATTCCGTGGCCTTCACCCTCCCATGCCAATCGAACCAGCGCTCCAACTACGCGACCTGACACAGTCGGCCTTCGATGAACTCGACGAGGTGGTGATGCGCCATGCTTACGCTGCGCAAAACAAGTTTGGCCGTCTCTTTGATGAGCGAATCTATGAGAACGACCTCGCGAAGCGTCTCCGCGCCGAAGGCTTCGATGTCCATACACAAGTGCCGGTTAAAGTCAGTCACGAATCGTTTGAGAAGACCTACTTTCTCGACCTCATCGTGAATGACATGCTCTATGAACTCAAGGTTGTCGCGGCGTTGTTGCCCGAGCACCAGGCGCAGGCCCTGCACTACGCCATGATGAACAATATTCGCCGCGTGAAGCTGATCAACTTTCGCTCCAGCAGGGTCGTTGGTGAGCTGCTCTACAATCCAATCAGCGATGCTGAACGGCATCAGCCCGTTTTTGTCACCGAGTCGTTCCGACCACTGACTCCCGGTTGTGAGAGGCTCGTCGCGCAGGTCCGCAGTTTCGTGGCGGATTGGGGCACGCATCTGAGCAGCCGCTTGTATAACGAGGCGCTCGTCCATCATTTCGGAGGTGAGCCAGAGTGCCTGTTAAGAGTTCCGGTGGGTGAAGCGAGCGATCCTTTGGGCACGCACCTGATTCAGTTCCATTCGCAGGGTCACAGTTTTGTCGTCACAAGCATCACGCGAGAAGTCCGGCAACATCGCGGGCATTTGCAGTGCCTGCTCAACAACCTCGGCATCGAGACGATGCAGTGGATTAATTTCAACCGCTCCAGAATCGAGTTCACCACCTTAACCAAATGAAACCAAGGCAAGGGAATGGGTGGCAAAGGAATAAAATTGAAACATTCCCCTGCCACCCATTCCTCTGCCTTCTCCACCACTTATCATGAATACTCGACGCAACATTCTCTCCGGCATCAGCAGCGGATTCGCGGGTGTCGCGCTTTCGCAGATGCTCGCTCGTGATGCCTCAGCCAGCGTCCCGGTGCCGAGGCCGGAGTTCAATGGCGGTATTCATCATCCGGCCAAGGTGAAGCGGGTGATCCAGCTCTTCATGAATGGGGGCGTGAGCCCCATGGACACTTGGGACTACAAACCTGCGCTCACGAAGCTCGACGGCCAGAAGCTCGGCTCCAAAACCAAGATCGAGGGCGCGACGGGCATGCAGGGGGCGTTGATGAAGAGCCCGTTCGAGTTCAAGCAGCACGGTCAAAGTGGACGCTGGGCGAGCAGCCTCTTTCCCGAGCAGGCGAAGCTTGTCGATGAGATGGCCTTCCTCCAGGCGATGACCGGTCGCTCGAATGTCCATGGCCAGAACGCCTACCTGATGAACAACGGGTTCCTGCTGCCCGGCTTTCCCTGCATGGGCGCGTGGATCTCGTATGCGCTCGGCAGCCTCAGCGACAACCTGCCCGGCTTCATCGTGCTGCCGGATGCGCGCGGTCTGCCCTACAACGGCCGCGGCTGCTTCACTGCCGGGTTCCTGCCTGCGGTGCATCAGGGCACTGTCATCAAGGCCGACAGTCCGCAACCGATTCCCGATCTGTTTGCCTCCGACAAGTTCGCCTACGCCACCCGCAGCGCCGATGCCGACGGTCTCGCGTTGCTGAACCAAATGAATCATGTGCACGCCGCGCAGCATCCAGGCGATTCGCGACTCGATGCCCGCATTGCCGGATATCAACTCGCCGCCAAACTTCAACTCAGTGCGCCGGAAGCCTTTGACGTGATGCGTGAGCCCGAGTCCGCCCGTCAGGCTTACTGTCTCGACAGCGCAGACAAACCAACGGCTGATTTTGGCAAGCGCTGCCTGCTCGCCACACGGCTCATTGAGCGCGGCGTGCGTTTTGTCCAGGTGTGGAGCGGCCCCGAGGGCGCGGTGAACAACTGGGACAATCACGGCAACATCCCGACTCAACTCCCGCCGATGGCTGCGAGCATCGACAAGCCCATCGCGGCTCTTCTGCGCGATCTGCGCCAGCGCGGCCTGGCCGAGGACACACTCGTCGTCTGGACCACCGAGTTCGGCCGCACGCCCTTCTCGCAGGGGTCGCTCGGTCGCGATCACAACTGCGGCAGCTTCGTGAGCTGGCTCTGGGGCGCAGGCATCAAGCCCGGCATCACCCATGGCATCAGCGACGACATTGGCTACCAGGCCGCGCAAGACATCACCACCGGCTATGACATGCACGCCACCATCCTGCACCTGCTCGGAATTGATCACGAAAAACTCACCGTGCGCACCAATGGCGTGGATCGCCGCCTCACGGATGTGCACGGGCATGTGGTGAAAGAAGTGCTGGCATGAGGGCGCAGTTTCTCGCGCGCATTTGCAGCATTTTTCGCACTGCGACAGCAACGATCGAGGCGCTGCACACGACAGTGCATGACCGCGCATCGAGGCTGCGTATTGACTCACAAGCAATGCTTCCGTCACGCCATTCACTTTCCATTTGTTCAGCGATTCTTGCGATCCTGCCCTTCACCTGCGCATCGGCAGATGAGCCCTTGCGCTACAATCGCGATATTCGGCCGATCCTGTCGGACAACTGCATCAGCTGCCACGGTCCCGATGTGAAACAGCGCAAGGCGGGCCTGCGCCTCGATGAGCGTGAGGCGGCGCTCAAACCGGCAAAGTCGGGAGACATTGCCATCGTCCCCGGCGATCCGGGCAAGTCGACGCTGCTGCATCGAATCAATGCCACCGATGCGGACGAATTGATGCCGCCTGAAAAGTCGCACAAAGCCCTGACACCGGCGCAGAAAGAGAAGCTGAAGCAATGGATCATGCAGGGCGCGAAGTATGAGCAGCACTGGGCCTTCATGCCGGTGGCCCCGGTCATGGTGCCTGCGGTGAAGCGTGGCGATTGGGCCCGGAACAACGTGGACCGGTTCATTCTCGCCCGGCTGGAGAGTGAAGGGCTCACGCCATCAGCCGCAGCGGCGAAGGAGACGTTGATTCGCCGTGCAACACTCGATTTGACGGGCCTGCCGCCAACGCTGGCGGAGGTGGATGCGTTTGTCGCGGACACGTCGGCGCAGGCTTTTGAGGCCGTGGTGGACCGGTTGCTGAAATCGCCACGTTATGGCGAGCGCATGGCGGTTGACTGGCTGGATGCGGCCATGTATGCGGACTCGAACGGCTATCAGGTGGATCGTGATCGCGAGCTGTGGCCTTGGCGCGACTGGGTGATCCGCTCCTTCAATGCCAACATGCATTTTGACCAGTTCACGATCGAGCAACTGGCCGGAGACCTGCTGCCGAATGCAACACTCGACCAGAAGATCGCGACGGGCTTTCATCGCAACCACATGCTGAATGAAGAAGGTGGCGTCATCGCGGATGAATTCCTTGCGGAATACACGGCTGATCGCGTGGAGACCACGGCGGCCGTGTGGCTGGGGCAGACGTTCAGCTGCTGCCGCTGCCACGAT
>CAJCCF010000239.1 GCA_903960845.1 uncultured Verrucomicrobiota bacterium
AAGCAGGCGCCTGCAATCAAAAAGAGTGACTGGAAGCGATGGACACTAAGAATCATTCCTCAATACTTGGATTTCCCCCTGTCTGGTGTGCATGCCTCTGGATGATCTGCCGCGGGTTCGGCTTCACCGGTTCCGGGAAATTGCAGGGAAGAGTGAACTGGAATTACAGCCACTGGTGGTTTGGATTGATCATGGATTTGCATCTGATTGCCAAGACTGAATTGGAAGAACAATTGGCCACATACTTAACCAAACCCGGATGCGCATGAGACGTGAACGCATTGCCATCATCGGCGCGGGAATCACAGGCATGGCTTGTGCTCGCTTCCTGAGTCGCGAGCACGAAGTCACTTTGTTTGAAACCGATGACCGTTTGGGCGGGCATTCCAACACGGTGATGGTGGATGAGGGAGCGAGCCAGATCCCGGTGGATACCGGATTCATGGTTTACAATGAGGTGACCTATCCGCTTTTGACGCGCCTTTTCAGGGAGTTGGACGTCAGTACAAAGCCGACTTTGATGTCCTTTAGTGTGCAGCATGTCGGAGAAGGTTTGGAATTCAATGGCGGGGGGCTAAACTTATTGTTCGGCCAGCGACGGAATTTGCTCAATCTCCGCTACTGGCGGATGCTCACCCAAATTGCCCGATTTAACCGGGAAACAGTCGAGGAAATCAAGAACCCGGCATATGGCGACATGACGTTGCGCGACTACGTCAAAGCCCGGGCTTATGGAGAAGATTTTCTCCGTTGGTATCTTTCGCCGATGGCCGCGGCAGTCTGGTCCAGCCCGCCTGAGCGTATCGATCAATTTCCGGCGCGGACGCTGATGCGTTTCTGGCACAATCATGGATTCCTTGGGCTGGATACCCATCATCCCTGGCGAACGGTCTCAGGCGGATCACGGCAGTATGTCGAAAAGTTGGTTGCTCCGTTTGAGCAAAACATCCGTAAGGGTGTTGGCGTGAGAACAGTCAGTCTCACCGCAAGTGGCGTGCGGTTAATACTCAATGACGGGAGTCATCAGGAATTTGACCGGACGGTGATCGCCGTGCATGGCGATCAAGCGCTGAAAATGCTTTCCGATCCGACAGGGCTGGAAAGCGAATTGCTGGCATGCTTCCGCTATCAGGCGAATGAGGCGATCCTGCACACCGACCCGCGTTTCATGCCTAAAACGCGCCGCTGCTGGGCCTCGTGGAACTACCGGATCGAGGCTGCGGGTGCCGCTGGAAAGCGGCATTCGACGCATTACTGGATGAATGAACTTCAGGGTGTCTCTGATCGCGATCAATACTTTGTCTCCATTAATCTGTCTTCCTCGCCTGCCGAAGAATCCATCAAACGACGCCTGGCGTATGAGCATCCGCTGTTTGATCTGGAGACGGTTGCGGCGCAGGCACGCCTGTCCGAGTTGCACGCAGCCGGTGATCAAACAAAGCGCTATTTCTGCGGTGCCTGGCAGCGCTATGGCTTCCATGAGGACGGCCTTTGGTCAGCGGTGAATGCATGCCGCCAACTTCTCGGAAAGGATCCGTGGTGATGAATTGTCTCTATGAATGCAGCGTTCATCATGCGCGATTGAAGCCGAAACTCCATGCATTCAGCTACAAGATGTTCATGTTTGCCGTCGATATTGACGGGCTTTCCGAACTGGCGCTGAAGATCTTTGGCATGAGTCATAACCGGTTCAATTGGTTTTCGATCAATGATCGTGATCACGTTGACATGGGGTGTCCGGGAGGTATTCGGGCGAATCTTCTGGCATGGCTGGCTGGCGAGGGAATCCAATGTCCCGATGATGTCCGCATCCAGTTGGTCACTTTTCCCAGGGTGCTTGGTTATGGGTTCAATCCGGTCTCGTTTTATTATCTTTTCACCAGACTCGGAGAGCCTCTCGCTGCAGTGGCGGAGGTGGTGAACACCTTCCGTGAGATGAAACTTTACACCATGGAAGCGGTCAACCCGGACGGCCTTTGGCACCGAAGGGTGACCAAGAATTTTTATGTCTCGCCATTCTCGGATCCGGGAATGGAGTTCGATTTCAAACTCGGACTTCCGGCTGAAAAGTGGCGCATCAATATTGACACATACGCGGATGGTGAGCGGATGCTTTTGAGCTCAGTCCGCGCGGAGCGGCGTGACCTCACTTCGTGCCGGCTGATGGGGTATTTGTTCAAGTATCCTTTGTTATCCATGAGGATCATCGCCCTCATTCACTGGCAGGCTCTGCTTCTGTGGATCCGGGGTGTTCCCTTTGTGCGCAAGGCCGAGCGCAGGGAAGCACAGCGCGATTTAATGCGGCCTCATTCCAGTCTGAAAGAAAAAATACCATGAATGCCATGAACCAGCCTAATGATGAGCGGGTGCCCGACAACGGCCCCGCATACCCAACCCGTGGAATTGCTGAACGGATGGTGATTCGTTTGCTTGGTATGATGCGCCATGGCGGTCTTCGGATGCAGCATGAGGACGGGCGTGTCCGCTACTTCGGCAATCCCGGCGCGCTGGTGACGGCGCGGGTTGTGCTGCGCAATGACACGGAGTTTTTCAAGCGCTGTGCATTTTATGGAAACATCGGAATGGGTGAGGCTTACACTGATGGTTTGTGGGATACTGACGACATCGCCGCGGTGATTTCGTGGTTCATCGAGAACATGAAGGTCCTGCAAGGACCGGACACTTCGTCGGCCTCTCTGCCGGGTGTTAATCTGTTGAAAATCGTCAACTGGTTCCGTCACCTGCGCCGCGAAAACACAGTGGATACTTCACGCCGGAACATCGCCGAGCACTATGACCTCGGTAATGAATTCTACAGTCTCTGGCTGGATCCGACCATGACGTACTCCTGTGCACGATTTGGAAAATCCGGGCAGTCGCTTGCCGATGCCCAGCGTGAAAAGTACGATCTTCTCTGCCGCAAGCTGCAACTCACCGCCAGCGATCATGTTCTGGAAATTGGCTGCGGTTGGGCCGGTTTTGCAGTTCATGCCGCGAAAAATTATGGTTGTCGTGTGACCGGAGTGACGATCTCCGAGGCTCAAGCGGACTATGCGCGCCAACGGATCACTGAGGAAGGCTTGCAGGATCGAATTAAAATCCTGATTCAAGACTACCGCCACATCACGGGCACCTTTGACAAGATTGTGTCGATCGAGATGCTGGAAGCGGTTGGTGACAAATATCATGATTCATTTTTTGCGAAATGTGCGGAGGTGTTGACTCCGGAGGGATTGCTGGGCGTCCAGATGATCACTGTGCCGGATTGCCGCTATGGAAGCCTGAAAAAAGGAGTCGACTGGATTCAAAGGCATATTTTTCCGGGCTCGCTTCTGCTCAGTATTGGTCGCATCAACGAGGTGCTGATGAGGACTGGAGACCTGTTTATGCATGACTTGGAAGACCTCGGCTCCGATTATGTGCGCACTCTCTCCAATTGGCATCAGAATTTCAATGCCATGCAAGCTCGAGTCAGAACACTTGGCTTCGACGAGTCTTTCATCCGGACATGGAACTACTATCTGAAGTATTGTGAGGCAGGTTTTGCGACGCGGAACATTTCCGTGGTCCAGGCAGTCTACACCCGCCCTAACAATTCGCTTTTGCACCACCGGTTTGAGGAGGGCATGGCATGAAGATGAAGGACGCCACCCGTCGCCAGCACCAATGGCTGCTCAGTTTATGAATGCATGGACGGCTTTTGCGATGGGGGCGGGCCTGATCTCCAGCCTCTTTATCCTTGCCTGGGCCTGCGCCCGGAAGTGGGATAACTACTCGCTTGTGGACGCGGTTTGGGCGTTTGGGATCGGCATGGCGGGCTGCCTCTGGTTGATCGTCAGCGGCGGAGCAAGCTTGAAGCATCTGGTGTCCGGCTTGTTGCTTGCGTTCTGGAGTCTGCGGCTCGGTTGGTTCTTGCAGAGACGCATTCGCAGAATGCATCCTTCTGAGGATGCCCGTTATGACAGACTGCGCGAGATATGGTCAGGCAGGGTTGCCCCGGCTTTTTTCTGGTTTTACCAGGCCCAGGCGGTTTCCGTGCTCCTGCTGGCCTTGCCATTCCTTTGCATTGCGGTTGATCCGGACAGTTCCTGGACTGCTTGGGAGACTGCGGGTTTGCTCGTGGCTCTGATCGGCATCTGCGGCGAGTGGCTTGCCGATTCTCAGATGGCGGGATTTAAGGCCGGTAATCCAGATCCGGAAGTGGTCTGCCAGAGGGGCTTGTGGCGCTATTCACGGCATCCCAATTATTTTTTCGAGGCGGTTATCTGGATCGGATTTTATCTCTTTGCCTGCGGATCTGAATCGGGATGGGCAATGTTTTATGCGCCAGCGATCATCCTGTTTCTGCTGCTGCGGGTCACCGGGATTCCACCAACCGAGGCGTCTGCCGTTCTTCGCAAGGGTGACGCATATCGGCGTTATCAGCAAACCACCAGTCCCTTCATTCCATGGCCTCCGGGCGATTGAAGAAGCTTTTTAAGACACCACTTCATGATTCGCACCAATGAACTTCTCGCCAAAGGCATCATTCCTGATGCCTTGATTCGCATGGGAATCCGTCGCCGTTTGGCGGCCACGCTTGCCCCGTTTGAGAAACTCAACTGCGAGCAGCGCCAGGCGAAGCTCATGCAGCATGTCTGCGAACTGCGCGCCAGTCCCGTCGCCATTGCGACGGAGGAAGCGAATGAGCAGCATTATGAGCTTCCAACGCGCTTCTTTGAGCGTGTGCTGGGCAGACACCTGAAGTACAGTTCGGGCTACTGGGATGATGGCGTAACTAACATTGATGAATCCGAGTCGCGGATGCTCGGCCTCACCTGCGAGCGCGCGAGCCTGGAAGATGGCCACCGGATTCTCGAACTAGGCTGCGGCTGGGGATCGCTCACGCTCTGGATGGCGGCCCACTATCCGAACTCGCGGATCACCGCAGTTTCGAATTCGAGAACGCAAAAGATCCATATCGAATCGCAGCTCCTGGCTCGCGGTTTGACCAATGTTGAAGTGCGGACGGCGAACATGATTCATTATCAGGGCGAGGGCGAAGCGGAGTTCGACCGCGTTGTTTCGGTGGAGATGTTTGAGCACATGAAGAACTACGAAGTGCTCATGCAGCGGATTTCCAACTGGCTGAAGCCGGGTGGTGCCTTGTTTGTGCATATCTTCACGCATCGCGAGTTGGCCTATCATTACGTGGTGGAAAGTGAGGATGACTGGATGGCAAAATACTTTTTCACCGGCGGGCAGATGCCATCAGACGACCTGCTGCTGTATTTTCAGAACGATCTCAGGATCGCGGGCCACTGGCAGGTGAACGGTAGGCACTACCAGAAGACCTCGGAAGCCTGGCTGTTCCGAATGGATGCCGCACGTGATGAACTCCTGCCGCTGATCGCGGAGACCTATGGCCGGGATCAGCAGGTGCGATGGTGGGTTTACTGGCGAGCCTTTTTCATGGCCTGCGCCGAGCTTTGGGGATACCGCGGTGGTGAGGAGTGGATCGTGTCCCACTACCGGTTTCACAAGCCGGAATGAATTGACTTGGATTAAGTTAGGCAAATAAGCGAAATCACTTTGTTCGAATCTCGACCCTGCCGCTTTCGCCGGCGCCCGTGAGAGGTGTGGAGCGGGACATGAAGAAGCCGTGACCGCCACGGGATGCACCCTTCTGCAGGATCACGCCCTGATAGGCAGGTTTGGTGAGGTCACTGTGAGGAAAGGTGCCAGTGAAGAGGCCGCTGGTTTTGGTGATGGTGAGGACGGCGTTGGGGATGGCCGGGGCAAGGTTTGCCGTGGTGATGGTGATGTCTTTGCTGACCGGAGCCAGGAGCAGGCCGTCGAAGAATTCCAGGGTTGCATTCGGTGTGGTGTTATTCAGGCCCGGGAAGACACTTTTGGCGGGTGTCAGTGGCGGCACGTTGTAGCGTGCGCCATCCAGGTCGACGACGATGCCTGCGGGCCAGCCGAGCG
>CAJCCF010000240.1 GCA_903960845.1 uncultured Verrucomicrobiota bacterium
CTCTGGCAAAAGGGTTAGCAATATGGCTGCGACGACGACGCCTGCGGTGCGCCCCATACCACCGAGAATGACCATGACCACGATGTCGATGGATTTCAGGAAGTCGAAACCTGTAGGCGAAAGGAACTGCTTGTGATGCGCATACAAACCGCCTGCGATGCCCGCAAAGAAGGCACCCGTGACAAAGGCGGTGACTTTGTAGCGCACGGGATTGATTCCCATGGAACTGGCCGCGACCTCGTCATCACTCACGGCAATGAAGCCGCGCCCGTAAGTCGAATTCACGAGGGCGGTGACGAAGTAGATCGTCACGGCAGCCAGCGCAAAGGTCCAGCCGAGCGTGGTGTACTTCGGGATGCCCTTCAGGCCACTGGCGGCGCCCACGGCCTCCATGTTTTGTACCACGACACGGATGATTTCACCAAAGCCCAGCGTGACGATGGCCAGATAATCGCCGCGCAATCTGAGCGAAGGCACACCGACACCCAACCCCGCCAGAGCTGCCAGCGCGCCACCAGCAAGCAGGGCGAACAAAAAGATCACCGGCTGCAAGGCGGGCGGCAGCATGGGCGAAACAACGAGTGAAATCTTCGCCGCCGTGTAACCGCCAACGGCCATGAATCCAGCGTGACCGAGACTGAACTGGCCGGTGTGACCATTGATCAAATTCAGACTGACCGCGAGGATGATGTTGATGCCAATGTCAATCAGGATGCCGAGGTGGTAGCGATTGAACTCCGCGCTGAACTGTGACACCACCACGGCCAGCACGATGCCCGCGATCAGCCAGCGCTTGGCACCGGCGTAGGCTGGAGTGGAGGATGGAAGAGATGCGGACATGACTAGACTTTTTCAACGGTGGCCTTGCCGAGCAGGCCAGCGGGCTTGAACAACAGGATCAAAATGAGAATGGCAAAGGCGATGCCATCGCGATAGCTCGACAGGCCGGAGATGCCACCGGCAAAGGTTTCCAGCAAACCGAGCAGCAAACCGCCGAGCGCGGCGCCGGGCAGATTGCCAATGCCGCCAAGCACTGCGGCGATGAAGGCCCGCAGGCCGGGTTGAACTCCCATGAGCGGATCAATGCCGGGGGCTTTCAATGCGTAAAGAATCCCGGCCACGGCGGCGAGTGCGGAGCCGAGGCCAAAGGTGAATGAGATGATGCGGTTGATGTTGATGCCCATCAGCGCGGCCGCCTGCTGATTGAAGGAAACCGCACGCATCGCCGTGCCCATTTTCGTGCGCTGCACGATGAACCACAGAGCCAGAAGCATCAGCAGGGCGGTCACGACGACGACGAGATCATTGCTGCCGATGACCAGACCACCGAGATGAAAATCACGCACCGGCAGGAGCTGTGGAAAAGGTTTGGTGTCCGCGCCAAACACCGCTTTGTGCTGGCAGGTGAACTCAATGAAGAGTGAGACGCCGATGGCGGTGATGAGCACCGTCAGACGCGGCCGCTGCCGTAACGGGCGGTAGGCCAGGAACTCGATCAACATGCCGATGCCCGCGCAAATCATGACCGAAAGCAGCGTCACAATCAGAGCGCCGGTCAGTGATGGCATCGGAAAAATGGCACCCACGGCAGGTGCCAGAAAATAGGCTGCGTAGGCACCCAGCATGAGCACATCGGCATGGGCAAAATTGATGAAGCGCAACACCCCGTAGACCATGGTGTAGCCGAGCGCGATCAGTGCATAGATGGCCCCGAGGGCGAGTCCATTGATGAGTTGTTGCAGCAGCCAATCCATGCGGGAGACAGTCCGGGGTTCGCTTCAAAGAGTCGTTGTCAGTTTACTCAGGGAGCGACGGTCTCCAGATACTTGAACTTGCCATCTTTAATCTGGAGGATGACCGCCGATTTCACCGCATCACGCTGTGCATTGATGCTGATCTTGCCGGTCACGGCGGCAAACTCCTTGGTTGCGGCCAGAGCGTCACGCAGAGCCTTGCTGTCGGTTGTTCCGGCCCGCTTGATGGCATCGACCAGAAACATCGCCGAATCATAACCCAGGGCCGCCATCGCATCCGGCACTTTGCCGTTGTAGCGCTTTTTATAGGCATCGACAAATGCCGTGATCGCCGGTGTCGCGGCATCAGAGGCGTAGTGCGTGGAGAAGTAGTGCCCTTCGACAGCGTCCTTGCCGATGTCGAGCAGTGTCTGGCTTTCCCAGCCGTCACCGCCACAGAGTGGCACGGTCAGGCCAAGTTGCCTGGCCTGAATGGCGATCAGGGCCACGTCGGTGTAATAGCCTGGAACGAAGACCGCGTCAGGAGCAGCGCTTTTGATGGCCGTGAGTTGGGCCTTGAAGTCTTTGTCGCCACCATTGAAATCGAGTTCGGCCACAATCTGACCGCCCGTCTTGAGGAAGCCTTCCTTGAAAAACTTCGCCAGACCTTTGCTGTAATCACTCTTCACATCCGTGAACACGGCGACTTTCTTTGCC
>CAJCCF010000241.1 GCA_903960845.1 uncultured Verrucomicrobiota bacterium
CAGATTGCATCATTCGCGGACCCATCAGGAAGATTGGCAGCATTGAACCAGCGAAGACAAATCCTATCATCATCACAGCTATAGCCAAGGTAATAAAGTTGATTACTTGCGTGAAGTCGGCCATCACGGTGTCCGTGTCCTCTTCGTAGATGTCTCTCAACAACTCAAGTTGCTGAGGCAACGACGCTGAACGCTCGCCGATTCCAATCATATGGGTCACCTGCGGGTCAAGGTTGGCGTGACGTTTGAGACATTCGGCAAATGGCACGCCAGTGGACTCGTAATCGTGAGACGCTTTGATAAAGCCCTCATACATGGCGGTTCCCTGGACAACACGCGCAGCCAACACCGAGGCCTTGCCAAGATTAACACCATTCGCGTACAGCATCTGCAAGGTGCCTACATAAGCACTCTGGCGCATACCCCGGACAAGTTTCAAAAGCAGGTTCCAGTGGCGCATGCCGAAGATTAGCAACCTGCTGCGCAGCAGCGCCGATCGAAACAGACCTACAATGAATGAGATGAGTGCAATCACAAAAACAGGCCACGTGAGTTGCACAAAATGACTGAAAGCAAAAATAACTTTGGAGAGCGGGTCTGGTTCCATGTGCACGCTTTTGAGCGTTCCTTCCACCTGTGACACCACAAAGACCTGGGAATAAATGAAAAGTCCAATTTGGAAGAGAATGACGATCGCAGGCACCATGATCGCGTTCCGCAACTTGCCGGCAAATATCATCTCAATCTTGATCCGCCGCGCTAAAGAACCGAATGCCTGACCCAGTTGTCCTGCATCTGAACCCGCCTCAATCAGAGTGATGATGGTTGTGTCAAATTTTTGTTCTTTCGCAAACGCAATGTGGACAGGAATACCAGATTCCAACCGATTTCGAATGTTGGTCAAAGTCGTGCTCAAATTCAAGTCAGGCAGTCCTTGGGAATAATACATCAGGGCATCAGCCGTACTGATATTGGCCTTGTGCATTGAGGCAAGGCCGCGGAACATTTTGATGAGTTCTTTGCGGGGTATGGCTTTATCCGATTTGACCACCCTGCTCTCCCCGGAAATTGATTTGACCAAGGCTACACGAAACCCTGGCTGAACCGCATTGCTTGCCGCCTGCTCCCGGCTTGGTGCATCAACTTCAACAACTTTTGATACCCCGGGGGAATCAATATTTCGCAGAGTAACGAGATAAAGACTCATGGTTTACGATTCATAGGTCATGTCCAACTGCTTGCGCAAAGCTTCCAAATCGGTTTTGCCCTCAGCCAACAATTTCAGGCCGCTTTCACGCATGGATGGAATCTTGTTGTCCCGGCGCACGCGTTGCTCCAGTTCATACGGCGTCATATCTCCCTTCGCCAATTCGTCTCCGACCTTCGGGCTGATGGGTAGAATCTCCAAAATTGCTGAACGGCCTATATAACCGGTGCCCTTGCACTCATGGCATCCACCATCGCGGTGAACATAAACCGGTCGGCTGATCCATGATGGATCAAGATGGAAAAGCCTGGTGTCATGTTCTGAAACACCGTCTGTTCGTTCCCGGCAGGCGTGACACAGCACCTTCACCAGACGCTGCGCGCATGCCGCCTTCAAAGTCTGGGCAATTTTCCAGCGTTCAGTCCCAAGTTGTTGAAACCTCTCGATCACTAACGAGGCCCGGGGTGTATGAATGGTGGTCAGCACCTTGTGCCCGGTGATGGCAGCTTCAATGGCCAATTCCGCCGACTCCCGGTCCCTAACCTCTCCAATCAGAATGACGTTGGGATCTGAGCGCATGAAACTGCTAATCATCGGCTTGAACTCGCTGGAGTCACGCAGGTCACAATGAGTGACCCCGGGGATTTCATCTTCGACCGGGTTTTCCAGCGTCAGAATGTTATCTTCCGGGTGATTCAATTCCCGCAGCATCGCGTTGAGTGTTGTAGATTTGCCGCTGCCTGTAGGACCTGACATCACGATGATTCCGGAGGGCACAGCCATCGCCGCTTCCAATTGGAACAGAGTTTCCTTGTCAAATTTCAGCGTGCCCATTCCCAAGCGCGCCTCCAAATGCGTTTTGTCGAGCAAACGCATGGTGATGTGATACCCCCGGTACGTGCGATGCCTCTCGTAACGCACACCAACGGAGCGCCCATAATAAAGAGCCGTGAAACGACCGGAAATCCCGGGCCTCTTGCTGCGCTCTTCGGGAGACAAACTCATCATGTTTAACAAAAAGGCATCAACTCGATCCTTTAGTTTTAGTGGCATTTCCACACGCTGCCTTAAATCGCCATCAATTCTGAAGCAGTACTGAAAGTTAGTCTTCTCTGTCTTGATGTGGATGTCCGATGCACGCTGCTTGATGGCATCCGCCACCATACCCGCCACGAGTTGCGCAATCGTCTCCTCGTAGTTGCAGGTTACATCGAAGTCGCGATTATCTTCCGCAAATTCATCCACCTCAACAGCCTCGAGTGTAGCCTGGCTTGGCCCGGATGAATTCGAAACCCCCTCGATGATGGCGGAAATCTCCGAGGCCATTGTCACCACTTTGAGCTGGATATCGTTGGGATAGCTCAAAGAGCAATAATCATCTGCCCGGTAGTCCCAGGGATCTGCCACGGCTAAGAGGATCCGATTATTACCGCGCCGCAGTGGAACGAACATTCCTCGCGACAGAATCGTTGCATCACACTGGCTGACAAACTCCGGGTTTGCCAGTTCACGCACATTTGGGAAAACCGGGAGTCCGGCTGTGTGTCCGACGGCTCCGAGGATGCGAGATTTGGAGGAAATCTTAACGAGCTTGTCGTCAGAAAGGGTCTTCCCCTCAGGTGAAAACGCGCGCAGGTTTGCAATCACCTGTTTTTCGATCGTCTCATTGAAGGAGATACCAAGATTAAGGTTCATTTAGCGGGGAAATGTTGCTGCAAAAGGATGTTCCAGACTGGAAAGCCAACCATGAAAGTGAATACAAATGGCTGCTCACCCACCGAGTTTTGTGTCACTTCGTGAGTAATCCAGGCGCTGGCAACCAGGGCTGCAATTGGATTGATGGATGCAACATGAAGGATTCCGGGGTCGCCCGCATCCGTCGCTGTGCATCTTAGGCTCTCGCAAATCTTCATCACCTCGGGAAGTGTTTCATATAAAATTGATTGCTTGCCCGGCATCGGACCAAAATCCCAGTAGTAAACGGATCCGCTTAGTCGCTCATTGAGGATTTGCTGAATTGTAGACACTTCCAATTCAAGTGTAAGGAGGTGATTCTGTACTTTTGACTCTGCCAGAAAGACGATGAAATCCACCAAACCTGACCCCTGTTTAAGGCGACTCAAATATTCACTTTGGTAGAGCTCTATTTCACTTTTTTCCAGGTAGCCCCCCTCCACCAGATACTCTGAACAGCAGATGGCTATTCTTTTCAGAACTTCGACAATGGCCTCATGGTCAGAAGTGGCAACTTTTTGGGGGAAAAGAATGCCTGTAATAGTTTCCGAAGGCATTGAAATAGTATGACTAGCGTTTACTGCGACTTCCCTGTGAAAAGGCAGGATAGGTTTTGGAAGGCTCCGCCACCGGGGATTTATTCATTTTAGGCTTGCGCGAAAA
>CAJCCF010000242.1 GCA_903960845.1 uncultured Verrucomicrobiota bacterium
CCCAAAAACATCTTCACGGGCGGCGGGGAGGCATTGTGTTTGCGACCACCCGACCAACCGCGTTCAGAGTTGTTGAACTTCAAAGGTCGGGGCGATTTGTTTCTCTGATCCTGGCTCCTCATCGTCTGGGGTGTTTTACTTTCTTCGTGGTTTTAAGTCATTGGCCGGCGCAGCCGCTGCCATCGGTTATCGCGAAGAGCCCATCCGTCAAATGTCCAAACTGTCCCCATTCGGCAAGCACGGCGCAGATCAGGCACCGGCCAGTGCGGAACCCCGGTTCAACAGGTCAAGGAAGCGCTGCTCAAAGGGCTCATCCGCGCCGCACTGCATGAAGTCGATGCGGTGACTGGCGCACTCGCGGGAGAGTTCATCGCAAAAGGCATCAAAGGTGTCGGTGTATCGCTGCACATCACGGCGGGTGAGCCAAAAACGGCGGCGCTCTCCAGTTTCCACCTCGGCCAGTTCGACCTCCCCCTCCAGGCTTGGGATGCGCTCCTCAGGGTGGAGGATTTGCAGGAAGTGAACTTCACCCGGCCAGGAGGCCGCGCGTTTGACAGACTCCGTGGCGGTGGTGACATCGCGCCCGAAAAAGTCCGAGATCACAAAGATCACGCCATAGCGCTGACGGGTCGGATGAAACTCGGCAAAACTGCGCTCGAGATCCGTCAGGCCGCCAAACTTCAGCTGCATCGCGGTCTGGATCACTTTTTCGATGTTTCCCTGCCCTCTCAGTGGCGGCAGTTCCTGATGAGTCGTGTCGCCGAGCGAATAAAGACTCACACGCTGATGCCCGGCAAGGCCGAGATAGGCCAGAGCGACCGCAAAACGCAGGGCCTGCTTTCTCTTGTCTCCGTAGGGTTCCTGCATCGAGCCGCTGGTATCCACCAGGATGTGCAGGTTCAGTTCCTGTGTCTCCTCGTAGAGCCGAACAAACAATTTATCCAACCGCGCATACAGCCGCCAGTCGATCGCCCGGTAATCTTCGCGGGGAGTGTATTGGCGGTAGTCCTTGAATTCGCGGGTGAACCCCGTGGCCGGAGTCGACTGGCTGCCGCGCCGTGTCAGGGCCCGGCGCTTGCGCAGACGGACGGCCAGCGAGCGCAGCCGGTCCAGAAAGGCAGCATCAAAGAGATCGTCGCGGGCAAGAGTGGGTTCCATCGGCGGCCTCAGGATGGAAGGGGTGCCGCCGTGTGCAAGCTCAGCTTGTCACTTGCCGATATGGGGCCGTCCGTGCTCTGTTGCGGGCATGGCGAAGAAAAACATCATCCAAGGCAAAGCGACCACCAAGACCAAAACCAAGAAAAAGGCCAAGGCCAAGGTTGCGGTCGCAGAGAAGGCTCCGGTCAAATTGAAGGACATCCCCTTCTGGATTGGTTTTGATCTCGGTGGCACCAAGATGCTGGCCTGCGTGCTGGACAAGGATTACAACGTCCTGGGATCGGCGCGCAAGTCGACAGGCGGTTCTGATGGCCAGGCCAAAGGGCGGCAAAAGATTCTGAAAGCCATTCGTGAGGCCATTGAAAATGCCGGCGTGGACCCCAAGGGGCTGCAGGGCATCGGCATTGGTTGCCCGGGCCTGGTGAATCCTGAGAAAGGCATTCTGATCAACGCGCCGAACCTCGGCTGGCGCAACCTGAGCCTGACCACGATGCTGAAGGGCGCCTTCAAAAAGCCGGTGGCCGTTCTCAATGATGTGGATGCTGGAACCTTCGGCGAATACAAACTCGGTGCGGGCAAGGGATCACGCTCACTGCTCGGAGTGTTCCCCGGCACCGGTGTCGGAGCCGGCTTTGTATATGATGGCAAGCTGATCATGGGGCGCAGCGTCTCCGCCATGGAACTGGGCATGATTTACATGCCGGGCACGCATCTCGGCAGCAGCGAGTTTGGCGCGGTGATGCTGGAAGATCTCACGAGCCGGCTCGCATTTGCCGCCCAGGCAGGCGTAGCCTGTTATCGCGGACAGCTTCCGGAGTTGGATAAAAAGACCAGCGGCAATCTGCGTGAAATCCGCAGCAAAGCGCTGGCCAATGCTTTCAAGAGTGGCGACGAAGCGGCTGTGATCATGTTCCGAAATTCCGTGCGTTACCTTGGCATGGGTGTTGCCGCCGTGGTGAATCTGCTTGCACCGGATCACATCACACTCGGTGGTGGCCTGGTGGAAGAACTGCCGATGCAATACTTGAATCTCCTCAAGGAAGAGGTGAACCGGTTTGCAATTCCCGGTCTCGCGAAAGGGATCAAGTACTCCATCGCCAAGCTCGGAGGCACCGCCGTGGCAGCAGGATCAGTGGCCTGGCTTCGTCAAAGGGAGGGAAAGTGAACCATGAGTGAACTACCCTCCAACCCGGCTGAACAGGCCGTTATCTACGTCGGCGCGGCTTCGCTCTCGATGGTCATCGGCACGCAGAACACCGCCAAAGGTTTCCACGAAGTCGAGCATCTGGACCGCCCCCTGCCAATGGCTCGCGACATCTTCCGCGCAGGCACGGTTACACGCAGCACCATGGAACAGGCGACAGGCATCCTGCGCGATTATTTGCGCACCACCCGCGAGTACAGCCTGCCTCTGGAATCCATCCGCCTCTACACGACCAACATTCTCTCTGAGGCGGCCAATCACGAAATCTTTCTCAACCGACTGCAAGTCGCCACCGGACTGAGTGCGCGACTCATCGATGACGGTGACATGACCCGCCTCGTCTATCAGATCGCACGCCGGTTGCTGGAAAAAAATCCCAAGCTGGCCCAGGGCAACACGTTCGTCTCGCACATCGGCCCGGGGAACACTCGCGCCTTGTATTTCAAACAGGGCCGTCTGGCCGCCTACAGCAATTACCGTCTCGGCATCTTCCGTGCCCGTGAAGCCGTGGCTGGAGTGGACAGTGAATCGCCGCAGCATCTCACGCATCTTGAGGAGCAGATCCGCGGCGTGGTGGACCATCTGGCCCAGGATTACTCAGGCTACAAAATGGACTATCACGTGGCCATCGGCGCAGAGATTCAAAGCATCGCCAAGCAGATCGTCCAACCTAAACAGGGCGCCTGCCGGGTGAATGAAAATGACCTGGAACGCTTCACCGAAAAGCTGGCCCTGCTGAACCCGGATGAGCTCGTGCGCCAGTTGCATGTGCATTACACGGGAGCTGAAGGCATCGTGCCCGCTCTTCAGACCAACCTCGCCCTCGCGCGTTGCTTTGGTGATGAATTTCTCTGGGTTCCAGATGGCGACTTTCAGCGTGAACTGATGCAGGATCTCGTCGTTGCCAGACCGCGCACTGCGACCTTTCAGGAGGAAGTCATGCAGGCTGCGGGCGAAATCGGCATCCGCTACAAGACCGACCGCAAGCATGCCATTCACGTCGCCAACTTTGCCCGGCAACTGTTCCGCGAACTGCAGCATCTGCACGCGCTGGAACCGCGCTACGAACTCGTATTGCGCGTCGCCGCCGTTCTGCATGAGGTGGGCATGTTCATCAGTCCGCGCGAGCACCACAAGCACAGCCTCTACATCCTGCTGCAAACGGAGATCTTCGGCCTGAGCACCACCGAACGCGAGCTCGCGGCCCTGCTGGCGCGCTACCACCGCCGTTACAATCCGGAGCCGAATCATCCGCACTTCTCCGATCTGTCGCGCGAGCAGCGCATGATCGTCTTCAAACTCGCCGCCCTGCTGCGCATCGCCGACGCACTGGACCGCAGCCATGCCCAGCGCATCAAGACGATTATTCTCCGGCCCGAAGGCAGCCGCCTAACCATTCTGACTCCAGGCGTCGAAGACACCACCATCGAGCAGATCGCCATCAATTCAAAGTGCGACATCTTCCGCGAAATCTACGGCTTCGAAATCGTGCTGGCCCACCCCTGACCCCTTCCCTTCCCATGGCATCCCCTGAAGATCATTTCCTGAACCGCGAGCTGAGCTGGCTCGCCTTCAATGAACGCGTGCTCGCCGAAGCCGCGCGTGAAGAACTGCCCGTGCTGGAGCGCGTGAAGTTCCTGGCCATCACCGCCTCCAATTTCGACGAGTTCTTCATGGTGCGCGTTGGTGCGCTCCAGTTCATGCGCGAGAAAGGCCTGCGCGTCAAAGACCCCAGCGGACTCACGCCAAGCCAGCAGTGGGACCAGATCCATGAGCGCGCCACGGCCTTCATCGCCCGCCAGTATGAGATCCTGGGACTGCACCTGATCCCGCTGATGCGCGAGAAGGGCATCCGCCGTCTGCTGCCGGATGAACTCACTCCTGCACAGCGCACTCATTTGGAGGAGCACTTCCTGGAGCACATCTTCCCGGTGCTCTCGCCCGTCGCTCTGGATGACACACCGCGTGCCAATATCCCGGCGCTGCAGATTGCCCTGCTCTGCTCCATCCTCACTGAGGTGAATGACAAACCTACCCGCCGGCTCGTCCTCTTCACCCTGCCCAGCAGCCTGCCCCGGCACATCTCTGTTCCAGACACGGAGGGCGTTCAGTACGCCTACCTGAATCTCGAGGACGTGCTCACCCTGTTTCTGCATCATTACTTCCCTTCCGAAAAAGTCGCCGCCTCCGCGCGCTTCCGCATCAGCCGGAACTCGGACATCGCCGCGGACGATGATGCGGTCGAAGATCTCGCCGCCGCAATGGAAGGCATCCTCGACATGCGCCTGCAAAGTCCGGCCATCCGCATCGAGATCGAAGAGGGTGCGCGCCGTGATCTCATCACCGCGATCCGCGACATGTGCGAGGCCCGGAATGCCCAGGTTTTCACCATCCCGGGCGAACTTGATCTGACGGCTTATTATGCGATCGCCGGGCTGTCGAGTTTTGACACCCTGAAAGTCGAATCATGGATCAGCCACACCCCGCCGCAGATCGAGCCGGGTGAAAGCATGTTTGACGCGATCAAGCGTGGTGACATCCTTTTACACCATCCGTATGAGGCCTTTGAGCCGGTGCTGACACTCATTGAGGAAGCCGCCAGCGATCCAAACGTCATCGCCATCAAGCAGATCCTTTACCGCACAGCCAAGAACAGCCGCGTCGTCGCCGCCCTGGTTCGCGCGGCTGAAGCCGGGAAGCACGTGACCGTGCTCGTCGAGTTGAAGGCCCGTTTTGATGAAGCGCGCAACCTGGACCGCGCCAATGATCTGCTCAATGCCGGGGCCCAGATCATCTATGGCGTTCATGGGCTGAAAACTCACGCCAAGGTCTGCCTTATCATGCGTCGCGAGTCCGGCCATCTCGTGCGCTACATGCACTTTGGCACCGGCAATTACAACGAGGCCACGGCCAAGATGTACACTGACATCAGCTACCTCACCTGCCGGGCCGACTACGGCAGTGACGCCAGCTCCTTTTTCAACACCGTCACCGGACGCTCGCGTTTCGTGCATTTCCAAAAGATCAGCATGGCACCCTTTGGGCTGCGGGAGCGCCTGGTCTCCATGATCCGCAGTGAAACCGAACGCGCCAAGCAGAAGGAGCACGCGGAAATCCTGCTCAAGATGAACTCGCTCGAAGATCGCGAGATGATCGAGGCCCTCTACGAAGCCTCACAGGCGGGTGTCAAAGTCAGACTCAACATCCGCGGCATCTGCTGCCTGCGCCCGGGCGTCAAAGGCCTGAGCGAGAACATCAGCGTCATCAGCATCATCGACCGCTATCTGGAGCACGCGCGCATTTACATCTTCCGTCAGGGTGGCCGCCATGCCGTCTTCATTTCCAGTGCCGACTTCATGAACCGCAACCTGTCCAAGCGCGTCGAACTGCTCATCCCAGTGGAGGACAAGGAAGCCAAGAAGCGACTCATCCATATTCTGGAAACCCATTTCGCCGACACGGCGCGTGGTCGTGTTCTCCGCGCGGATGGCACGTGGCAGCAGCAGCCGGCACCTGCTAAAAAAGCCCTGCGTTCCCAGGAAACTTTTGCCAAAGAGGCCGCCAAACGCAGCCGTCAGCGCAACCAGGCACCCGACGTCCTCGTGCCATACACGCCAAAAGCTTAAACTCTCCAACCGATGAACAAGACCACCTGTGGATGCCTGATCGCCACGCTCATTGTAGCGCTGGTGCTGAGCATCGGCTTCAACATGATCCAGTCGCTGGCCCTGCTGGGTGGCGCGACAGGTACTCTTGAGCCAAAAACGCCGCTGCATGAAAAAGTGGAAGTGACCGGCAAGGAAAACTCGCCGGCAAAGATCGTGCATCTGGATCTGGAGGGCATCATCAGCTCCATGCATGCAGGTGGTTTCCTGGCTGAAGCACTGCCGAGTGTGGACGAACTCAAGCGTTCGCTGGAGCAGGCCGTGGAGGACAAGGACGTGAAGGCCATCGTGCTGCGCGTGAACTCACCGGGTGGCGAGGTAACTGCCTCAGACACGATTTACAATGCGGTGAAGAAAGCGGCGGCAAAGAAGCCTGTCGTCGTATTCATGGACTCAGTCGCGGCAAGCGGCGGCTATTATGTGGCCTGTGGTGCGACCAAGGTGGTGGCCAGTGAAACCACGCTGACGGCAAGCATCGGCGTGATCATGGAGTCGATGAGCTACCACGAGTTGTTTGGCAAAATCGGGCTGGGCTCGCAGACATTTACCAGCGGTGCCTTCAAGGACACCCTGAGCGGTGCGCGGCCGATGCGTGATGACGAGAAGGTGTATGTCCAGGCACTCGTCAATGACATGTATGACCGCTTCCTCGGCATCGTGTCCGAGGCGCGCAAGGTGCCTAAGGATGTGCTGAAAAGCACCGTGGCCGATGGCAGGGTGGTCACGGGCCGGCAGGCGCTGGCGTCGAAACTGGTGGACCAGATCGGCTACATTGAGGACGCCTACGCGCTGGCCAAAGAACTGGGCAAAGCACCGGATGCCGCGGTGGTGAAGTATCACCCGGCGGCGACACTGCTCAGCGCGCTGGGACTGGCTGCGAGCAAGTCGGGCGCACCCGCAAAAATCGAGCTGGATCTCAGCGGCGGGGTGAAGACGAAACTTCAACCGGGCATGCTGTATTACCTGCCGGGCTCATACCTGCACTGAGACTCTTCCCTTCCCCTTTTTGACCCATGGACGCTGCCACACTCGGAGTTCTGCATGACCTCACCCTCATCGTCTGGGTGGCGCTGCTGTTTGGTGCCGTGGCTTACAAGGCCATCCGCGAAACCCACCCTTCAGCCTGCTGGAACTGGAGCGGCCGCGTGGTGGCACGCCCCTACCTCACCGTGGATGCGATGATCGTGGCCGGCATTGCCATTTTCATGCTCGCCGGATTGAAAGAGGCCCTGCCACTGACCGAGGCCAAGCCCGTTAAAGAACTGCCACTGACAGTCAATGCAACGCTCGTCGGCATCATGGTGCAGCTCGGGATGTGTGTGCTGATGCTGATGTACCTGCGCATGGTGCGCGGACTGAATCCAGCGGAGCTCTTCGGCCTGCGGCAGATGCATCCGTTGAAAGTGATCGGCACAGCCCTGCTGCTGTGGATTCCGATGCTCATCGTGGTGAATGGCTCGGCTTTTGGCATGCAGCAGTGGCTGGAGGGATTCTGGCCTGACATGGATGGGCAGGAGGTGGTGGAAGCGTTTCGCTCCTCCAAGGATCCGCTGGCCAAGGCGCTGCTCATCGTCTCCGCAGCCATCATTGCGCCACTGGTCGAGGAAACCGTTTTCCGTGGATTCATCTATGGCGTGATCAAACGCTACACGGATGGTTTTTTCGCCGCATTGTGCTCGGCGTTGCTGTTCGCGGTGATTCACATGCATGTCGGCACCGTGGTGCCGCTGACCCTGCTGGCCCTGATCTTCTGCGCCATCTATGAAGTGACCGGCAGTCTTCTGGTGCCGATGGCCCTGCATGGTCTGTTCAATGCCACCAGCCTGGCGGTGATGCTGTTCTTCCCCGACGTGAAATGATGCAGACGCTGGCCGACATCGGTGAAGATGCGCTCATCCGCCGCCTGGTGGCTGGCTTGAAACTCGATGCCAGCGTGATCGCTGGTCCCGGGGATGACTGCGCGGTGGTCCTGCCGCCCAAACAAAGCGAGCGCCTGCTTTTGAAAACCGACACTGTGGTCGAAGGCGTGCACTTCACCACCAGCACCACCCCGCGCCTGATTGGTCGCAAAGCCATGGCCCGCGTGATCAGCGATTTTGCCGCCATGGCCGCGACACCGCACCATGCTTTGATCACCCTGATCGCCCCGCCGCGGACTCCAGTGAAGCGTGTGCTCGGCATCTATGGCGGCCTGCGCGCCATGGCGGAAGAATACGGCGTGAACATCGTCGGTGGTGAGACATCACGCGGCGATCAGCTCATCATCACGGTGAGCATGACCGGCACGGCACCGGCCAAAGATTGGGTGGCCCGCAATCACGCCAAAGCGGGAGATTGTCTGTTCGTGACCGGTCAACTCGGCGGCTCGATCAAGCGCAAGCACCTGCATTTTCATCCGCGTGTCCAGGAAGCCCAATGGCTCGTCAAACATGCCCGCATCACCGCCATGATGGATCTCAGTGATGGCCTGGGCAAAGACCTGCCAAGGCTTGCCGCAAGCTGCGGCGTCGGCTTCCACATCAAGCCCGAAGACCTGCCACTCACTCGCGGTTGCAGCATTCAGCAGGCGGTGGGCGATGGTGAAGACTATGAGCTGCTCTTTGCCGTATCTGCGAAATACTCCATCGGTTTGCTGAGCGATTGGTCGCAGGCCTTTCCCAAACTCAAGCTCACCCGGATCGGCAAACTCGTCGCAGATCCTCAAACCCGCGGCATCCCATCCGGCGGATGGGAGCATTTCCGCTGAGTGCCTTCTCCGGAAGCACTCACGAAGTCTCCCGACTCAAAGGTGAGTTGAGAGTCGGGTGATCGAAAACCCACCCCTTGAGTCTTCAGGGTTCATTCACTCAACAGGAAAGCGGCAAGCGCAGTAAATCAGGGGTTCCCCCGCATCAGGAGCAGCGTTCTGCGTTCAGACATGACCAGGTGCCCGTTCCAATGCGAGGACTCACTTTAACCCAGCGGCAGCGATGAGCCCTTCCTCGGCCACGACCTGACCAGCGAGCGCAGGTTTGCAGTCGGACTTGAGTTCATCACGGAATTTTTTGATGAAGCTTTGGGTAGGCCAGGAACAGGCTTCGCCAAAGGCGCAGATGGTCTTGCCTTCGATCTGATTGGCGACGCTCTCCAGGGTGTCCACGTCATCGGGACTGGCTGTGCCACGGATGATGCGATCACTGATCTTTTTCATCCACAGACTGCCTTCTCGGCAGGGGGTGCACTGGCCGCAGGATTCGTGGGCGTAAAAATTGTTCAGGTTGTTCAGCACCCAGGTCATGCTGCGGCTGTCATCCATGATGATGACACCGCCGGAGCCGGCCATGGAACCACACTGGGCCATGGTGTCGAAGTCCATGGGGATGTCCATGATCCCGATCTCGCGACCGTCCTTGAGTTTGTACTTCTCGTCGGCGCGCAGCACTTTGGAGGAGCTTCCGCCTGGGATGATGCCTTTAAGTTTGCGGCCGGGAAGCAGTCCACCGCAGAGATCGTTAATGACCTCACCCATGGTGACTTTGCCGACCTCGACTTCGTAGTAGCCGGGCTTCTGCACGTCGCCACTGACGCAGAGGATGCGGGTTCCGGTGTTGTTCGGCGTACCCAGTTTGGCATACTCCGCGCCACCCATCTGGATGATGTGCTTCACATGGCAGAGGGACTCGACATTATTCACGATGGTCGGGCTCATGTAGAGACCGAGTGCGGCGGGGAAATACGGAGGCTTGATGCGCGGATAAGGGCGCTTGCCTTCCAGAGATTCGATCAAACCGGTCTCTTCGCCGCAGATGTAGGCGCCGGCGCCGCGGTGCACGTAGATCTCGCAATCAAAACCGGAACCAAGGATGTCCTTGCCCAGGAAACCTTTGGCCCGGGCCTCGGCGATGGCTTTCTCGACGATCTTCGCCGCGAACGGGAACTCTTCACGAATGTAAATGTAGGCCAGCTTGGCGTTCACCGCGAAGCAGGCGATGGCCATGCCCTCAATGAGTTGATGCGGGTCTTGATGCAGGATGTAGCGATCCTTGAACGTGCCGGGCTCGGATTCATCGGCGTTGCAGATGAGATAGACTGGCTTGGTATTCGTCGGCGGGATGAAGCCCCACTTCACACCCGTCGGGAAACCTGCACCCCCTCGACCGCGAAGACCGCTGGCTTTGACCTCATTGGTGATGGCACTCTTCTCCATCTTCATCGCGACCTTGAGCTGCTCATAGCCGCCGTCGCTCAGATAGCATTCGATGGAAGGGTCATAACCGACCCTGTCGATGTTTTTGAAGATCAGGCGCTTCTCGCGAGAATGGGGCTCTTTGCCGGGGAGGTACTGGACTGCCATGCTCGCAGTATCCAACTGCGAAAGGGGGCGGCAAGCGGCTTTGTGAAAAAATTCACAAGCCCCGGTAGCACCCGACTCCGGTCTTTCATTCCCCCGGTGCCCACGCCCTGCGACTAGCCCGGATAGCTGCCTGAGATGTAATTCTCGAGCTGCTCGATCGTCATGCGCTGGGTCGCGATGATCCATTTAACCAGATCGCCAATGGAAACGATGCCAAGCAAGGCACCATCCTCGATCACAGGCAGGTGGCGAACACGCTCTTCGGTGATGATTCTCATGCATTCCGAAATCGTCTGATCGCGGGTAACCGTCACCACCCGGCGGGTCATGATGTCGCTCACAGGCGTTTCTTTGGACGCTTTCCCCTCAAGGATGACCTTGCTCATGTAGTCCCGCTCCGAGACGATGCCGACCAAGCTGGCACCATCCATCACAGGCA
>CAJCCF010000243.1 GCA_903960845.1 uncultured Verrucomicrobiota bacterium
ATTTCGCGACGGCTGCCTCACCGGTCCGAATCATACCAGCGTGGAGTTGCACGGCTTTTTCAGTTATTTGATCAGATGCAATCTCGAGGGTCGCACCTATCGCGTCTTTGGCTACAAGGGCAAACAAGTGCGGGACAACATCCACAGCCACGATGTCGTGGCCTTCATGCAACGTTTCATCGAAACCCCGCGCCAGGAGATGCACTTCCGGCAATGGATTGGATTCTAGACTCCGCAGCCAACCCCAGCGTTTCCGCCGGTGCTGACGGCCAGACCAGCAGCCGCCTGCTCATGGAGCACAGCCTCCTTGGCCCACTGCAGATGTTTGAGAAGTGCAAGGGAGTTCATTCCGGCTGCATCCTACCTGTAGCTCGAAATGTATTTCAGCCGAGGCGACTCCTGAAGCTTGTCAAAGAAATGAAAGTGGATCGAAAAGACCTGAATCGATGTGAAATTAAAATTATATCGATGCCCGAGAAATGAAGAAATATTTCCGAGCAAGCTCATTTATGGTAAATACCATGTAACTTCCTCATGCTTACCTTAGCGACGTTGATTCCGCCGACTTATTTTTAAAATCCCTGTTCGTTATTTCTTTTGATGCTTGTTTCGATCCTCATCCCCTGCTTCAACGCCGAGCGCTGGATCAGTCAGTGCATCGAGAGCGCGCTAGCCCAGACCTGGGCGGAAAAGGAGGTCATTGTCGTCGATGACGGCTCCACGGATGGAAGCCTGAAGCTGATTCAGAGCTTCGGGGATCGCATCCGCTGGGAGACGGGGCCGAATCGGGGAGGCAATGTGGCTCGCAACCGCCTGCTCGAACTTTCGCGTGGTGATTGGCTGCAATATCTGGATGCCGACGATTACCTGCTGCCGGACAAGATCGAAAAACAGATGCATTTCATCGCTTCAAACCCTGATGTTGATGTGGCCTACAGCCGCTACATTCAGGAAACCCATGAGGATGACAAAGTGCAACAAGGTCTCGGACTGATGCCTGATCAGCGTGATCCCTGGTGCTTGCTCGTGCGCTGGGATCTGCCACAGACTGGTGCACTTCTCTGGCGAAAGCATGCCGTGGTCTCAGCGGCTGGGTGGAAGGTGGACCAACCATGCTGTCAGGAGCATGAACTGTATCTGCGGATGCTTAAAGCTGGGCATCATTTCGCCTACTGCGAGGATTATGGCGCCGTGTACCGCCAGTGGAGGGGCGGATCGGTCTGCACGAGCAATATTCCTGAGAATCACCGACGGAGACTGGAAATCATTCGGCAAGCTGAGGCATTTTTACATCAGCGTGGCGAACTCACGACCGAGCGGCTATGGGCGATCAATCAATCGCGATTGGAAGTAGCGCGGCAGGCTTGGCAATATGACCCAGAGTTTGCAGTGGAAATCGATCGCGATATCCACTCGTCTTTGCCCAAATTCCATCCCGGAGGTCCGGGCAAACGCATCACTTACGCTCGAGGCTACGCCCTCGGTTACCAATTGCTTGGATTCAAAGGTGCAGAAACACTGGCCGAATGGCAGCGATTCTTGCTCAAGAGCGTGGATGCGAAATGACATGAGCCCGATTCCATCCAACTTTGCCGCAAGTGCTGTCATTCCCACGCGGCATCGCCATGAAGCATTGGGTCGCACCCTGGACTCATTACTGAAACAAAATGTCCTGCCGAAGGAACTTATCGTCGTGGATGGGTCGGAGGATGATCAAACCCGGCTTGTCGTGAAATCCTTCAGCCAGCACAGCATGGGAGTCTGCACGGTAAAGTACCTGCGCACTGATGTACTTGGAGCAGCAGTGCAGCGCAATCAGGGAGTGGCGGTGGCGACACAGCCAGTGATCTGGTTTTTTGATGATGACATTCTTTTTGAGCCTGAATGCGTGACGCGCTTGTGGGCAGCGCTGCACTCCTCTCAAGATGTGGGTGGTGTGAACGCCATGATCACCAATCAATGCTATCAGCCCCCGGGCGGAATTTCCCGTTTCATGTTTCGGCTGATGGGCGGCCAGAGATCGTCGTTTGCTGGTCGAGTTCTCGGGCCAGCGGTGAACCTGCTGCCGGAAGATCGTGCAGAACTGCCTGAAATTGTGCCGGTGGAGTGGCTCAACACGACTTGCACGATGTACCGGCGAGAGGCGCTGCCAGAGCCGCCATTTCCAACACATTTCACGGGCTATTCACTGATGGAGGATGTCACTCTCTCGGTCATCGTCGGGAGGAAATTGAAATTGGCAAATGCGCGCACGGCCCGGGTTTTTCACGACAGCCAACCGGGATGCCACAAGTCTGATCCAGTCGAGCTTTCGGCGATGGAACTGATCAACCGCCACTTTGTAATGACTCAAATACTGGACAGG
>CAJCCF010000244.1 GCA_903960845.1 uncultured Verrucomicrobiota bacterium
TTTTCATATCAGGCGAGATTCGAATCTTGAGGATTCTTGTGCAACGAAACCGGGCAGGTATCACGCCGCATCCCCAAAACATTCAGAGAATTTTTACCGAACAGAAATTCCGTCAGCAAGGAAATTATTATTGGGAATCCGACTCAGGTTTTTTGATCGCGAAACAATGTTTGATCTGCTGAAGAGGCACGGACTAATCAGAGCCACTTGTTCAATCACAGTCAAAACAGGGTGATTGATGTGATGATAAACACATCCGAAAGAACTCCCGTGAAGCGAGCTAAAGATTGTCATGGAGAAGGCCGGGATGCGGCTCGTGACTGGAAGATCTCAGAGTTATTACCTGCTTTGAACGGGGACATGAAAGGGTGCGGGCGTTTGGAGCAGAGAAGGATGGGGAAATTGGGTATTGAGGGTCTGAAAACTGAAGCATTGATCCAGCTTTCGCCATTGCCACTGCGCTGCGTCTCGCGGACAATCGGTGCTCATGAGTGACTTTACGCCGGTTCCGCCTGATTCTCCGAAAACGCCCCCGCCTTCTCCGGAGGAGATCACGCGGAAGCTTGAGGATTTTATCAAGAACAGCCTTGGCGGTCAGGTCATCTTTTCGCGCGTGGAGCCGCAGGATCTGCACGCCAGGCCCGAGGAGGATGCGGGTGGCGGGCCGCAGGTGGATGAGATGCCTGTGAACATCTTTGATTTCCATTACAAGCCTGCCGACATCAAAGCTTACCTGGACCGTTTTGTGATTCGTCAGGACGAGGCCAAAAAGGTGCTCGCCACAGCCGTGTGCGATCACTACAACCACGCGCGGATGCTGCGCGAGCACAAGCAGCAGAAGGGCGCGGCCGCGCTCGAATTCTCGAAGCAGAATGTCGTCATCAGCGGCCCCACGGGCGTTGGCAAGACCTACCTCGTCAAGCACATCGCCGATCTCATTGGCGTGCCCTTTGTGAAGGCTGATGCCACGAAGTTCAGCGAGACCGGTTATGTCGGGGGCGATGTCGATGATCTCGTCCGTGACCTGGTGGCAAAGGCAAATGGCAATGTCGAGCTCGCCGAGCACGGCATTATTTATCTCGATGAGATCGACAAGCTCGCCACCGGTGGTGAAGGCCGCAGCGGTCGCGATGTCAGTGGTCGTGGCGTGCAGACGGCGCTGCTCAAACTCATGGAGGAAACGGAAGTGGCTCTTTATGCGCCGAACGACATCCGCAGCCAGATGCAGATGATGTTTGATTCGCGCAAGGGCCGCACCGGACGTGAGGTGGTGAATACCCGGAACATTTTGTTCATCGTCAGCGGAGCCTTTTCCGGGCTGGAGAAAATCATCGAGAAACGCCAGAGCAAGGCTGCCATCGGATTCGGTGCCGCCGTACATGACCAGCCTGCCGCTGAAGATCTGCTGCGTGAGGCGCGGACCAAGGATTTTATCGACTATGGATTTGAGGCCGAGTTCATCGGGCGCCTGCCCGTGCGTGTTTTTTGCGAAGCTCTCACCGCCGATGATCTCTTCCAGATCATGAAAAACAGTGAGGGCAGCCTCATCCGTCAGTATGAGCGTGAGTTCAATGCCTATGGGGTGCGTGCTGTGTTTGAAGACGATGCGCTCCGCGCCGTGGCGGTCACGGCTGCGGATGAAAAAACCGGCGCGCGCGGACTCGTCACCGCCTGGGAAAAAGTGCTGCGTCATTTCAAGTTTGAGCTGCCCAGCCTGGGCGTTCCTGATTTCATCGTGGATGCCGCGCTGGTGAAGGACACCGCCAAGGCGCTGGAGCGCTACCGCCTCGAAGCGCACAGCCTGCAAACGGATGTGCGCGCGGATGAAGTGCGCGCCTTTGCCGCACGCTTTGCCACCGAGCATGGGCTCACGCTGGTCTTTGATGCCGGTGCCATCCGCTCGCTCGTACAGCGTGCCGAGCGCGAGGGCAGTGCCATCGACGCGATGTGCGCCCGTCTTTTCAAAGACTTTCCGTTCGGGCTGCAACTGGTGTCACGAAGCCGCTCCCAGACGGTTTTTCATCTCACGCGTGAAACGGTCGAGCATCCTGATAAATATCTCAGCGAACTCGTCGTGAACTCGTATCGTCAGCCTGAATCTTCCAACAGTGAATCCCATGGGTCATAACCGCAACGCCACTTCGCTTTTCATTGGCATCCTTATCTGTGTGCCAATGCTCGCCCTTTATCACTTCGGTGTTTTTGTCCAGGCCGCACAATGGATTGCCGAACGTCTGCCGCGATATCTCGTGCTGCCGGCGGATGGGGTGCACCAGTCCAAGCCGTTGCAGTACACCTACTACACCTTCATGGCCTTCAGCAGTGCCTGGCTGGCTTTGACGCTGCCCCAGGCCTGGAAGAAGTATTTGTACCTGCTCGGCATCGCTTTCCTGACCTTTCTGATGACGCCCGTGCTGGCGCTCAATGGCATCCTTTTCGAGCCATTCTCCGGCACTCTCGCCGCGTGGTTCGCCGGACTTCTCGGTCTGATGCTCAGTGACACCCTGCTGATGGTTCGGGATGCGGAACCCAAGACCGGGCAGGCACCGCCTGTGGACGAGCAGGCTGGCTCACCCGCTGAATAAGGCGTGGCGAATGGACGCGGCGGGTGATGGGGATGTCGTGGGCAGGTTCATTCCATGAGCAGATCCCTTCGGAAGAGTCTGGTTTGATCGAGCGTTTATCCAGCCCTCTTCTGACCATGAAATCACTGCTCCCGATTCTCCTCCTGTCCTGCGCCTCCGCCTGGAGTGCCGAAGTCTTTGAAGCCGCGCTGGGTCGCGAAAA
>CAJCCF010000245.1 GCA_903960845.1 uncultured Verrucomicrobiota bacterium
CGGCGTGCTGTGGGCGATGTTCCAATCCGCGAGCTTGACCGCTGCCTTGAGCGGGCGCTGGTCGTTTGCATATTTCGAGTAACCGATGAAGGTGCGGATCAGCAGCGCGTGGTGGAAGGCCGGATAGGACACAAAACCGTCCACGGCACCCGCAAACGGCGTGCCATCCTGCTGGAGGTTCGAGTAATAGACCCACGGCATCTGGGTGTTGCCCTGTTCGTCCAACAACGTGGCCGGCGGCCCCTTGAACCATTTCAGGTGATCGTCCAGCAGGAACGACATTCCGCGCCGGATGGTTTCGTCATATGACTGGAGCGGCTGTAACTGCCCCTGCGCGTCCCGTTTTCGTTCCGCAACCGTCATCATGGATTTCCATTCGATGTCTGCCGCTTGCAAGTCCGCTGCCATGCAGCCGGCCGCGAGAAGCAGTCCTGTGATCCTGGCTATATCTTTCAGTTTGATTTTGTTTTTGCACATATATTTCTTTCCTTGATTCCAATCTGCATACTCTGCTCTATTCGTTCCCAAATCAATCCCCTGTCCATTTCCTCGCGGAACGCCTACGCGCTCCCTATCTTCCTTCTGGTGTCATCCCTACAAAATATCTTTCTCACTTATTCTCGAAATCCATCAGATACAAAATCACCCCCGCATGGCAGCTGCACCACCATTGGCTGTAATGGAAGGTCGCTTCGTCTTCCTTCATTCTCTATTCCTTGTTCACGGTCAGCCGGACCTTCAATAGGCCGACATTCCGGTATTGATTCCAACCTTTGAATGGTTCGCCTGCGGCGGGTCGTTGGAATCCCGTGTAAAACAGCGTAAAGGTTCCATCGTCCTCTTCCACCAGCCCTAAGGGGGTTCGGATGTCCATGACCCAGAGTTTCGTGCAGTCCACATCCAGTTGCTTCGCGGCCGACCAGTGCACCCCGTCGACCGATTCCGCGTAGCCGATCAGGTGGCCATCCATTCCATAACCTTGCTGCGGTTGATTTTTCAATGTATCGAAAACCGCCACGTAGCGCCCGCTATTGAGCCGGGTCACCACGGGATTCTCCGTTCCCAGGACGCCACTCAAAGTTACCGGATTCAGAGTCGTCTCCCGCTTCCACGGCCCAGCGAGGCGCTCCGCCGAGAGCAGGCCGGCACTCCACCAGGTACGATGATCGGCACTGCCGTAGAAGGCCATCCACTTGCCGTTCACGGGATAGGGAAAGATCGAATGGCACCCGGCGATCCCCTCCCATTTGGGGTCACCTTCCAGGATGCATTCCGCATCCACCCATGGCCCATGGATTCCCTGCCTGCCTTTGGTGCTGGAGACGGCGCGCCAGATCCGGCCAAAGTCCCCGGGAGTAAAGGAGACGTGAAAAACATTCCACCGGCCCTCCTCCTCGTTGTAAACCGGCGTCGGCGACCACAGCGCACTGCGGATATCCGTGCTGGCGCTGGATTCGAACATCGTGTCGCGGCGTATCCATGCCTTGCCGTCCGGACTCGTCCAGTGCGCCAGCATCATCTTGTCATGCACGGGGTCGGCCACCATTTCGGAGGTGAACAGATGGTAGACGCCGTCGAGCTTGAGCACGCAGCTGCCTTCAAAGCCGTACTTGTTATGCTCGGTGCCCGGCATCCCTTTGGCGATCACCGGTTTCTCCACTGCTTCGATGACGCTCAACGTGATGCCGCAGGGCGGTTCCTTTTGGGTGAACTGGGAAAGCTTACTGTTTTGCGCCCACGCCATCCCACTGATTAAAAGAATGGCTGTCATTTGGATTATGGCTCTTGTTTTCATGGTTGTTTGAACTGCTTTATTATAGTTATGACTCTTATTCCATTTACATTGTCTATTGAATTCCCTTTAAACTACTTCAG
>CAJCCF010000246.1 GCA_903960845.1 uncultured Verrucomicrobiota bacterium
CAAAAGCATGACCTGGCTGAACTGTTCGACGCGCTGCAATACTGGCGCTCAAAGCGCAAACAGCACATCACGCTGGAGTACATCCTCATCAAGGATGTCAACGACATGATCGCGCAGGCCTATCTGCTGGCCAAGCGCGCCCGCAGCATCCACGCCAAGGTGAATCTCATCCCCTACAACACGGTCGAAGGTCTGGCCTGGGAGCGCCCAAGTGAAGCGCAGCAGGATGCCTTCCGCGACGTGCTGCTCGCCGCTGGTGTCACGGCCACTCTGCGCAGGGAAAAAGGTCATGACATCTCAGCCGCCTGCGGCCAGCTCCGCCTCATGCAGGAGACCGCCGAAGGCATCGTTCAATCCCCGGTGCCCGCAAAAAGGATCACGATCGGGGCAGGCGCGGCCTGACCACAGCCCGCCCCGCACGCGGTGCGGGGCGACCGAATCCGGCGCACCTCAATGATTGAACAGGAATGCTGATGAATTGATCAGCGCCCACGCCAGATCCTGAGCGGCTGAGAGCCGTTTATTGCCAAGCTGCCTGGTGCTCAATGCGGAATCACGACGGAGCTGCACGAGTTTGGGATCCAGGATGATGGGGTTCTGAGCCTCGGAATGCTTTGCTTCCAATGCCACCAGTTGCGTATCCACTGGCAGCGGCCTCTTCGCATTCGCGAGCAGCTTCTTCTGCGCCTGCACTTCTTTATTTTGAGTCAGGAAGTGCGTGGCGAGCGCGGCCTGCTGTTCCTTGCTGCGGCTGGCCACCGGCGCCCTCAGGGCATCAGCAATGATTTTGGCAGTGCCAAAGCGGACGCTTGGGCTGGTGGTGACCCACAGGCGGAACTTGCCGAGGTTGTACTTACCATTCTGGAACTGCGAACTCAGCGTGATGGAAAGCTGTGCGCCGCCCTGGAAAGCTATGGGTTTGGCAAACTCGAAGGTGGCCTCGTGGCGGTAGCCAGCCTCGGGAGAAACGGCCCAGCCTTTGTCCCGATTGCGCGGCTTGAGGGTTTCCGCGATGTCGAAGTTGGCCTGGGTGAAGTCCGTCTTCGGATTCTTCAAGGTCTGGTTTTCACCGCCGCGCTTGCTGCGCTTGGCGTCCATGGGGTCAGCGCGGACACTGAACTCGCTGAGCACAAAATTGCCATCGGGGGCCAGGCCCGGGCCATTGCTGGGCAGGCGATCATCAGGCAGGGCTTCGATCTTGATGGCGGTGATGTTTTCCAGCGGCGTCTTGCCGGCAAGAGTGTAAGTGCCCGGAGCTTCACGGCCCGCAGGCATGGCGGTCGCGAACAGGCTGCCATCAGGCTGCACTTCAAGTTTCTCCACCCCGCCTGCACGCACCACTTTCACGTCCAACGGCAACCATTCAGTCGTGAGATCCACATACTGCTCCCAGCGCGGCTGCTGGGTCGGCGCGGCTTCTGCGACCGTTTTCACGGCAGCTTCAGCTTTGGCAATGGCCGCAAGGCGGGCCGCTTCCTTCTTTTTCAACTCGGGAGCCATCTTCACCTTGTAGGCTTCAAGTTCAGCCTTTGTCGCTGCGATCAGGGCGGCGCGCTCGGCTTCTGCTTTGTCGATGGCGGGCTTTTGCTCGGCCTCCTTGGCCTGCAATTCAGCCGAAAGCATTTTGTTTTCGGCATCCATGCCAGCCATGCTTGCCAGCGCGGCATTGATCTCCTGAGCCGTTGGTTTGCGGTTCAGGATGCGGATGAAGATCTCCTCCACGAGCCTGGAGTCGTCCTTCACCTCAGCCGTGAGCTTGGAGATGGCGTTGTTCGGATCACTGATCGCATCACCCACGGTCGGGCCCGACATGAGCGCCATCACGGGCCCGAG
>CAJCCF010000247.1 GCA_903960845.1 uncultured Verrucomicrobiota bacterium
AGTGGAGTCCACTCCAGGCCTGCCCGGCCTCCTCTGGCGTGAGTGTGGCGGGTTTGGTTTTGTTGATGGTGCCAAACATCGATCCGAGGGCACCGGGCACATTCAAATCATTGTTAAGCGTGTCCCAAGCCTCAGTGAACGGGCCTGGTGAAAGGTGGGTATTCTTCGCCTGGTCGCCGAGCGCTCTGGCAAATTTGGCCAGCTTTTGCAGCGCCTGTCGCGCGGCATCCAGCGAGTGGAAGGTGAAATTCAATGGCACGCTGTAATAGCCACTGATCAGCACATAGCGCACCTCATCAGGCGTGTAGCCGCGCTTTTGCAGATCCTCAAGCGTGTAGAGGTTGCCCAGGCTCTTGCTCATCTTACCGCCATCCACCATGAGATGCGTGACGTGGAACCAGTGATGCGCGAACTTGCCATGCGTGGCACAGCAACTCTGGGCAATCTCGTTTTCGTGATGGGGAAAAATCAAGTCAACGCCGCCGCTGTGAACATCAAAGTCCTCGCCCAAGTATTCCAGAGCCATTGCGCTGCATTCCAGATGCCAGCCGGGGCGGCCTTCTCCCCATGGGCTAGGCCAGTAATTCACTCCATCCTCCGGCTTGCGCGCCTTCCAGAGCGCAAAGTCGGCCAGCGAGTCCTTCGAGTATTCATCGCTGTCCGTCGCATTTGCCGCCACGGTGGCACCGAGTCGCAGTTCGCGATCCTCCAAGTGGGAAAGCCGACCGTAATCGGCATACGAGGCCACTTTGAAATAGACGCTGCCATCGGCTGTCGCATAGGCATGACCCCGCTGGATCAGTGTTTCGATCATGCGGATCTGATGCGGAATGTGTGCCACAGCGCTCGGCTCGACATGTGGTTGCAGCAGGTACAGGGCGGCGCAGTCGGCGTGAAATTTCTCAGTCCAGTGACGGGTGAAATCCGTCAGGGTCTGCCCCGCCTTTTGTGAGTCGCGAATGGTTTTGTCATCCAGGTCGGTCAGATTGCGCACATGCCTGGTTGGCAGACCGCCCATCTCGACCACGCGACGAAACACGTCCTGCGCCACAAAGGTGCGGAAGTTCCCGATGTGGGCTGGGCCGTAGACGGTCGGTCCGCAGCAGTAGAACCGAAGTGTTTTGCCATCGAGCGGCGTCACAGCACGCGGCTCGCGGGTGAGTGTATCGTGAAGAGTCAGTGCCATGGGGGTGCGAAGATGGCGAAGGTCAGGCTCTCAGCAAGGCGGAGCACAGTTTTTATCCGGCCTGCTCGACGCTGCGGGAATAACCAATGAGCCCGGTCGCATTCCGGGTGGAGAAGGATAGGTGGACGAACGACCGGCCCGAAGGCACCGGCGAGTGAACTCATGCAGGACTGCCTCTGCTCTGAAATGGCGACTGTGTCCTAAGTCCAGCCAGAGACCTTGCGCAGTGCCTTGTTGACGCTACTCTCGCTCCTGTGCCGAACCCACCTCACAGTCCGCGACAACTTTTTCATCTGCTCGATACGGGACGCATGAGTCTTGCCGAATTCCGCGAGGCGATGAAGACCAACGCCCTGGAGATCATTGAGGAGATGGAGGAGGATCATCTCAATCCGGTTCAGGCGTTTTTGGAGCAGATGCTCTGCCGGCGCGCTGCCTCGAAATTGTTGAAGAAGCACAAGGAACCGCTGATCCGTGAGGTGCTTCAGGCGTTATCGAAGATTGATGATTTTCATCC
>CAJCCF010000248.1 GCA_903960845.1 uncultured Verrucomicrobiota bacterium
CAGTGGCAGCACCGCTTTGTGCCCAACGATCCGCTCATGAGTCACAATGCAGCCAATGCCGGCTATCAGTGGCATTTGCAAAACACGGGGCAAAATGGAGCCGTGAGCGGGATCGACCTCAACGTCGTGCCCGCCTGGGATTCCTACAAGGGCGGTGGCATCCGGATCGGCATCGTGGACGATGGACTCGAAGTGAGCCATCCCGATCTCGCAGCCAATGCGGACACGGCTAATGACCGTGACTTCAATGATCTGGACAACGATCCATCGCCTGGCACCGGCAATTTTCATGGCACCTCATGCGCAGGTGTCGCCGCAGCTGTTGGCAATAACAGTCTCGGTGTCAGTGGGGTCGCACCTGAGGCCATGCTGGTCGGCCTGCGCCTTATCGCAGCGCCGACGACTGATGCGGATGAAGCGGATGCCCTGGACTTCAAGAACGACATTATTGACATCAAAAGCAACAGTTGGGGGCCGTACGACAATGCCTACGGCTCCAGCGGTCCGGGTCCGCTGAGCAAAATCGCGATTGCCAATGCTGCCACGAACGGGCGCGGTGGCAGGGGCACTGTTTTTATCTGGGCAGCTGGCAATGGCAATGGCAACGGTGACGACTCAAACTACGACGGCTGGGCTGCATCTCCCTATGCAATCGCCGTGGGGGCGGTCGGTGATGATGGTGAAGACGTGGCCTATGGTGAACCCGGGGCGAACATTCTGGTGTGCGCGCCATCCAATGGCGGCAAGCAGGGCATCACAACCACCGACCTCAGTGGTGCCGCAGGATACAATGCCGGAGTCAGTCCGGACTATTCGAATGCTGACTTCACCAACTCCTTTGGCGGCACCTCGTCGGCCACGCCATCCGTGGCTGGAGTTGTGGCGTTGATGCTCCAGGCCAACGCCAATCTGACCTATCGCGACATTCAGGAAATCCTCATGCGCACGGCAAGAAAGAACGACCCGAACGATGGTGGTTGGGTGTCGAATGGTGCGGGTTTTGATTTCCATCATCGCTATGGCTCCGGGCTTGTCGATGCCCAGGCCGCCGTAGCTCTAGCCACCTCGTGGACACCTTTGGCGGCACAGACCACACGCACGCAAAATGCATCCGGATTACCCCTTCCAATTCCGGATGGTGATTCAGCAGGACTCACCCGGACTTTCAGCGTCGAGCATGCCGATAACTTGCGCATTGAACATGTGACCGTGAGTGTCAAGGCCACGCATTCGTATCGCGGCCAGCTCGAGTGGTGGCTCACCTCACCGAGCGGCGTCAGTTGCCGTCTGGCACGTGCCCGAGGCAATGACACTGGTGCCAATCTTGACTGGACCTTCATGGCCACGCACTTCTGGGGTGAACGCTCCGAGGGTGATTGGAAACTGCAAGTTTATGACAATGATCTTGCCAGTACCGGAACCCTTGATGAGGCAACGATCACCTTTCAAGGCACGCCAGCCTCTGAGACACTGCCGGCTCCGTTCATCACTTCCTCTCTCATCATCGTCGGGCGTGAGGGTGCCAGCATGGATTATCAGATCACGGCTTCGAACTTTTGTTCCAGCTTCAATGCTTATCTTCTGCCACCAGGCTGGACGGTGAACACCGCCACCGGTCGCATCACCGGAGTGCCCGGCGGCACTGGAGCATTCTATGGCTATTTATCGGCCAGCAATGCCACCACCACGACTCTTCAGGATGCGGTGTTTTACATTCTCGCCGCTGATCCCGGCCTGTCGCTCGCTGTCGAGCAGGAGCCTGATTTAAAAATGGTTCCTTTTGGTTACGCCGACTGGTTTAAACAAATCGCGACAACCCATGATGGCGTGGATGCCGCGCAAAGCGGTGCGGTGGATCATGAGGAATACTCAGGTGTCGAGTTCACAGTCGTGGGACCAACCCGGATGAGTTACCAATGGAAGGTGTCGTCGGAGCAGGGCTACGATTACCTCGTGCTCGCTGTGGACGGCTATGTGAAAGCCTACATCACCGGCGAGGTGAATTGGACGCAGGTGACTCACGACATGGGGCCTGGAACTCACAATGTGGACATCTATTACATCAAGGATGAGGCCGTCGTCAGTGGTCAGGATGCGGGGTGGGTGGATGAACTTGTTTTCACGCCCATCACCACGGCGCCTGTCGTCACGGGAGGTTCTGTCCTTGGCTATGAGAGCACTGCCATGCGTTATCAGATCATGGCAACAAACGCGCCAGCAAGCTATAGCGCCACGGGTTTGCCAGCCGGACTGATTCTTTCCACCACCACGGGACTGATATACGGCAGCACCACCGCCATCGGTATCTACCCGGTCACGCTTGAGGCAACGAATGCCTTCGGCACGGGCTCAGCCACACTAACACTCACTGTCGGAACACTTTCTGAAGGGCTTGCCGCGGCAATAGATGCACCTGCTCAAGTGATCGCTTCCTCCGGTGATTTGGCCTGGATTCCGCAGGCCATCTACTCGCACGATGGCGGCGACGCTGCACGCAGCGGCGCGATTGGCGATCTGCAGCATAGCAACATGAGCACCATGGTCACAGGTCCCGCCAAGATCACTTTTTACTGGGGTATCTCCTCCGAGGCAGATTACGACTATCTGCGCTTTTACATGGATGGCACTGAGCGCAGCGCCATCAGCGGAGAAGTGGGCTGGACTCAGCAGACGTTCATTGTCCCGGCGGGCGATCACACTTTGAAGTGGTCTTACATCAAAGATGATTTTGTCCGGTCAGGACTCGATTCCGGATTCGTCGATCAATTGCAATTCTATGCGGATAATGATGGAGACGGTTTCTGGGCTGATGAAGAGGCTGCCTTTGGCACCAGCGATTCGGAGGCTGGAGCCGGGCCTCATGCGAGCGTCACTTCCGTCTCTGGTGCGGGAGTTTCGGTGGAGTTCCCATCCGTGGTCGGAAGGCAATACCAGGTCCAACACAGCGAGGATCTGAAAAACTGGACCAGCATCACGATCACGGCCACCAGCACCCTCTCATCATGGACTGATTCGACTGCCAGCGCGACTCCCCGCCGCTTTTATCGCGTGGCGACTCCTTAACTTAAATCCAAGTTTCAGGTTTTACGTTTCAAGTTCTCTGAATCAAGGCGTTGCCGAGATACTGCCGGCACACTCAAAAGGTGAGGGATGCAGTGTTCACAAGGCCTTGGCTTTCGCGTCGTGAAACTTTGAACCTGAAACTTGAAACAGGATTCCAGGCTTAAACTTTCCACCTCGAAGTGCGCGCCGCATGACTCGGCAGCAAACACTTGCCCTTCATCTGCGTAATGAGTTCCAGTTGCATCAATGACTTTGTCGGCAGTGATGTTCAGTGCTTCAACCTGACCTGGTTCAAGCAATGCGCTAATGGTTTCGCCTTCAATCAACACGTCGACGCGATG
>CAJCCF010000249.1 GCA_903960845.1 uncultured Verrucomicrobiota bacterium
GACTTTGGGCAAGCCTCAGGCTCAGAGTCCCAGGACTCGTCGCAGGAACGGAGCCGTGACGCTGGTTTGGTGCTTGGCAACTTCCTCAGGCGTCCCCCTGGCGACGATCAATCCCCCCTCTGGCCCGGCTTCGGGGCCGATGTCGACCAGGTAATCGGCCTCAGCAAACACATCAGGATGATGCTCGATGACAACGACAGTGTGACCTTCATCAACGAGTCGGTGCAGGACATCAAGCAGACGCGCCACATCGCTCATATGCAGACCGATGGTGGGTTCTTCGATCAGGTAAAGGTTGCGCTTTGCGGTGTTCAGGCCGCGCATTTTTTGAGTGATTGTCTTTCCCTGTCCGATGCTTAGTTCAGTGACGAGTTTTAACCGCTGGGCCTCGCCCCCGCTGAGCGTCGGGCTCGGCTGGCCTAACTGCAAGTAGCCGACTCCGGTGTCGGCGAGTAATTGCAACGGCCGTGCGATGCGTTGCTGACTGGAGAAAAAATCGGCCGCTTCGCTGATGCTCATGCGCAGGACATCGCCGATGGTCTTGCCGTTAAAATCGATTTCCAATGTCGCGGCATTGAACCGCATGCCACGGCAGATTTCACAAGGAACACGGGTCGTGGGGAGGAAATTCATCTCCACCTTGATCTCTCCATTGCCCATGCAGGCTTCGCAGCGTCCGCCCTCGGTGTTGAAGGAAAAGCGCCCGGCATCGTAGCCCCGGGCGCGTGCCGCCGGAACCTGGGCAAAGAGCTTCCGGATGTCATCCAGCACACCCACATAAGTGGCCGGGCATGAGCGGGATGTCTTGCCGATGGGCGACTGATCCACTTCATGCATGGCGGCGATCTGATCAAAACCATGCGCTGCTTTCCATGGCTGCACGGTCTTGCTCTTGTCCTTGCTGAGCGCAGCCTTGGCGGCAGGACCAAGAACACTGTGCATGAAAGTGCTCTTGCCACTGCCACTGACTCCGGTGATGACCGTGAGACGGCCGACTGGAATGCTGACCTGAATGTTCCGCAGGTTGTTCGCATGGGCGCCATCGATGGTCAGCCAGCCTTCCTTCTTCTTGGCTGAAGGCAGCGCACGGCGCGAGCCTTTGAGCGGATGCTTCAAGGGCTGGCGCAATTCCCGACCGGTGACGCTGCTCTTGTCCTTGAGAATGTGGGCCAGATTGCCCTGACTGATGATCTCTCCCCCGAAGCGACCGGCTCCAGGTCCGAGGTCGATGATCGTGTCCGCGCGACGCATCGTGTCGTCATCATGCTCGACGACGAGGAGTGAGTTGCCCTTGTCCCGCAGAGCCACCAGCGTGTTGAGCAGCCGTTCATTGTCACGCGGATGGAGCCCGATGGTGGGTTCATCAAGCACGTAAAGCACTCCGCGCAGATTGGAGCCGAGTTGAGCCGCCAGTCGGATTCGCTGCGCTTCGCCTCCACTTAAAGTATCGGCGCTTCGATCAAGTTGCAGGTAGCCCAGCCCGACCTCCTTCATGAAGTGCAGGCGTTGTTTGATCTCGGCCAAAATGTCGCGTGAAATCTCGCCCGCGGTGCCTGTGAACGAGAGCCTGGC
>CAJCCF010000250.1 GCA_903960845.1 uncultured Verrucomicrobiota bacterium
CAATGTGACTCGAAAGTCGTCGATTGGTTTTCAAATACTTCATCACCTCGTCGAAATCATAGCGCACCGACGCACCAAGCTGGATGTAGGGCAGCCCCGCTTTGCGTAGATTGATAAGATGCCGTGAGCTGATGTGCAGACGGACAGCCAGTTCCTTTTCAGTGAGCCACCGTGCTTCTGACGGTTGAGATGGGTGCGAGTTCATGCACACGCGATGCATGTCAACGCCACGCTCCGCCTTTCATCTTCGTTGCGCAACGAAGATGAAAGTCATCTTGCCTCATGCGGGTGGATTCAACCTGATCGCCGACTGCCATTTTGGGGGCGGCCCTTTGCGGACTCTACGTGCCAGCAGATTCTGCCGATAATCATCTGGCGGAACGATGCTGAACCATTGCTTTGCATCATCTGGCAACACGAGTTCGCGGTAGTGCTTGAAGATGATGTCAGGTGAATTGCCGCACTCCAGCGCCACCCGTGCGGTGTCTGGCATCAGCGCGAGCCGGTGACTGATGTAGGAGTGGCGCAGAGCGTTGCGCTTCCACCGCACTCCGCATTTACGCGCATACGCCATCGCCGCGTCACCAAGATTGGAGTGCAGCACCACCTTGCCATAGGCAAGGGCTATGGGAGCCAGCCATAGACGTAGGTTATCTGTGATGGGGACGAGGCGGCGCTGCCGCGTCTTGGTCATGCTCGCCTCACATTCGATGAACCCGCGATCAAAGCGAATGTGCTTCCAGTCAAGCCGAGCAATCTCGGCTGTACGCAGGCCAGCGAACGAGCCAATGGCGAAGTATGGCACCAAAGGCTCCGGTGCCGAATTGAGGAGCATTTGCATCTCTTTGGTTGTGTAAACCGTGACTGGCTTGATTTCGTCCTTCCATGTGCAGATTCCTTGAAACAAGGTGGGACGATCTGCTGGCAGATAGCCACGCTTCTTGAGGAAGTTGCCGAAGCACACCAGAATCACCCGATAGGTGTTGCGGCTGCGATTGGTCAGATGTGAACGTGATTCCAACCACTTCTCCAGAGCAGCCGCTTCAAGATCTTCCAGGGTGGCTTTTGGAAAGGTATCCTTCAGAGACTGCAGCGTATATCGACACAAGCTGATATATCTTTGGCTCACTCCTGACGAGGAACGAGACTCCAAAAACTCTGTCACAAGTTCCTTCAGCGGCTTGCGCACCCGCATTGGATCGTAGTGCTGCATGTAATACTTTGCCGCATCCAGAATGCTGTGTCCCCTGAGAACTCGATGTGTCTCTGCGAAAAGTTCCGCGCATACATGTAGTGGGACTCCAATCGAATCCAGAGTCCGGGTAGCGATGGTGTAGCTCTCCACCTCGACGGACGAAAGGTTACGCGCATGAATGCGCTCACCGGCAAGTTGGCAAAGTTGTAATCTCGCCTCCCGCTTCGCTTCGTTGAGATCGGCGAATGTCTTCCGATGTCGTTCACCAGCGCGGTAATGGCAGACCTGGTACAGAGTCCCGGTCCGGCTCTTCACCGTGTAGATCTTCACTTCGTTGTGTTCGTCCGAGATGACAATGGGTGTGGTTTTCTTTGTGCTCATCTGCGTGTGAGCGGGACGTCAATCCACCGTTGTCATGCAAATTGTCATGCAACCCCCACGCACTCGCGTAAGTCGTTAATAATGAGAATAATGCGTGTTGGTGTTCCATGATCTGCGCGACTGGATGCAGGTGCTGCAACTCATGGGCGTGCGCGAGGTGAACTACTCAATCACACGAACGACCAAAAAACTCGGCATCGGCCGTGTCCTCTATGGAAAACGCCTCATCGAACTCTGCCAACGAGCCGCCATGGCCGGAACTCCAACCCCTGAGCCTGCGCCTGGTCATCCTGAGCCGCAGCCGGGCGCGAACGATGACCAGCCACAAGCTGTTCCCGAGCGCCACGCTGCTCGTGCCGGAAAGCGAGCTTGAGCAGTATGCTCATATCCAACTGACGAAGGCCACCGTGCCGGACTCCGTGATGGGCATCTCCTCGTTGCGCAACTGGCTGCTCAAGCACTTCAAGGAGGACGCGATCATCATGCTCGATGACGACATCAGTGCGTGCGTCTGCATGGTATCGCTCCGCTGCCGCAAACTATCTGTGGAGGAAACCCTCCAAATGCTCAGCAACTCGGCCTACAATGCCCGTGGAGCTGGAGCACGGCTGTTTGGCTGGCATCAGCGCAGTGATCCGCGTTTGCTGCAACGCAACGATCCTTTTGGCGTGAATCATTGGGTGGGCGGAGCGGTGGGTGTGGTGCGCGATGCTGAAGGTGGTGTGCCGGTCTGGGATGAACTACTCAAGTGCAAGTGCGACATCGACGCCTCGCTCCAGGAGCTTCTCGACAATCGCCTGGTCTGGAATGAGGCGCGGTTCTGCTTTGTGCAGGAGCGGGACAAGAAC
>CAJCCF010000251.1 GCA_903960845.1 uncultured Verrucomicrobiota bacterium
CCATCCGCCAAGGGTGTATGGTATGCCTGTTCGACTCGTGATTGTGGGCCGCTCTGAGCTGGGTCACGAGGCGGCTGCCTATTTGGATCACCTCACGACAGCTTTCGGCCTGCCCCTTGAGTATAGGGTGGTTACTTGGTGAGGCCGTCAGTTCTCGCTCTGGACTGCAACGCGTTATCTTTGAAGCAGAGTTGAGGGCACTCTGACGGGATCAATCCTCAAACCACCGCTTCACGGCCTCTGGACTAAAGCGCACCAGATGCCCGAGCTTGCGAAAAGGCAGCCCCTTCTGTTCACGTAGCGTGGTGACATGGCGGACGCTGCATCGCGCATAACGGGCAACGTCATCAATGGTCCAGAGGGAGGATTCAGGCTGCGTGGCGGACTGAGGATCAGAAGGTGGTAGTGGCTTATCAGGGTGAGTTTGAGATGGGCTCATAACACAATAATTAACCTGGCCAAATCTTGGCGCTAGTCACCCTTGGAGGTTTCGAGGGTGCAACAGAACGTTGATCATTTGGAGGTGCGTCCCGTTGCTCGGATTGGATGACGTCTATTGTTCAATCCTCAAACCAACGCTTCACCACTTCAGGACTAAACCGGACTAGGCGACCGGCCTTGCGGAAGGGCAGACCCTGGTTTCGCAGATTGCTGACGTGTCGAGTGCTACAGCGTGCATAGTCTGCCACATCACGAACAGTCCAGAGGACGGGTCCGTTTTGGGCTGAAGAGTTAGCGGCAGCAGGGGTTTCAAATGGATTTGGGGTTGCGTTCATCGACATGATTAGCGTGTCAACCAGTGGGTGCATGTCATCACCATTAGCTTCCACACAAAGCATCTTGTTGCGCAACAAGCACTGCTGCACCTCTGGGCACCCTCACCATTCTTTGAGAGGAATGCAGGTTTATGTTATGACAAGTTGTGACAACCAAACTTCCAATTCATTCCATGACGAGCACGATGCCAAAAACCAAATGTAGAACCAGCCCTAGTGAAGTGGAAAAGTGTGGCACTATAGAGAACCATATTGACCCACCTCATCTCGATTTTCCATCGAATGTTTTTCTCCGCTGAAAACTCCACAGGTGGTTTTCCGCTGCCGATTCCCAATCCGCCCTCTCCGCGAAATTGCGGCCAGTTGGTGTCGGCAAGGCCGGTGGTGGCGATTAAAAAGAGGGCAAGAGAGCGTGGCAGCATCCACACATCACGTTGCTGACCGCCCGGTTCTTTATCACGACCATGAAGTTGTCAAAAAGGTGCTGCGAGCCATAACTGCCTCCACACACGATGCCGGACGAATCCACCCCCTCACTGCTCAAAGATTGGTTCGATGAAGTGCGCTATCGATCGCTCGCGCGTGAGGTGAGCTCACTCTCGCCACAGTTCGATGCAGATCGGTTTCTCAAGATGACACTCCATGGGCTGGATCAGCGCACGCTGATGCAGCGGATGCATCAGTGCGCGGTTGCCATGGATGCCGCATTGCCTGGTTCTTATCGGGAGAAGATTGGGGTGCTGCGTGCGCTGGCGCCAAAGGTCGGCCATGGCTTTGTGGGGATCTTTCTGGCCGACTTTGTCGCCACATTCGGCGGTGATGATGTCGGGTTTTCTCTCGAAGCCCTGAGCTTTTTCACCTGCTTTGGTTCCGCTGAGTTTGCCGTGCGCGGTTTCCTCATCGCCGATCAGGCGGGCACGCTGCAAGTCATGAAAAACTGGGCTGCTGATGAAAATGAGCACGTGCGGCGGCTGGCCAGCGAAGGCTCGCGGCCCCGCCTGCCATGGGGCAGACGGGTGCCTGAACTGTTGCGTGACCCGACGCCGGCAATGGCGATCCTGGAGATGCTGAAGCACGATGAATCCATCTATGTGCGGCGCTCGGTGGCGAATCATCTCAACGACATCACCAAAGATCATCCGGACCGCGTGATGGAACTCCTCGAGCGCTGGAATCTGGAAGATGAATCGCTGCGCTGGATAGCCAAACATGCCTGCCGCACGCTGATCAAGCGTGGGCATCCGCGCGCTTTGAGCCTGTTTGGTTTTGGCAAAAAAGCCGGGGCTGTGGCGAGCTTGAAATTGAGCCGGTCGAAGCTGAGCCTTGGCCAGCCTTTGGAACTTTCAGCGCAGGTGACCTCCACCATGCGGAAACCACAGAGGCTGGTGATCGACTACGTGATTCATTACGTGAAAGCCAGCGGAGGCACGGCTGAAAAGGTTTTCAAATGGACGGAACTCAGTCTGGCCGGAGAAGCGGCCATCCGTCTCAGCAAGCGCCAGATGATCCGTGACTTCACCACCCGAAAGCATCATGCAGGCATGCACAAGGTGGAGCTTCAAATCAATGGACAGCGCGTCGCGGAGACGGTGTTTGAATTGAGGACCGCCTGACAACAAGTTTGGCGGAAAAGCCCCGCTTGTGCGCGAAACGGGATTCATTTCCAAAGATTCCGCACGGGCTGCCAGAGCTGGGAAGGCATGTCCTGGGGGAAGCCCTCCGCCACGCCGAAGTCTTCGGGCATTTTCCCGCGCGGCATGTAGAAGGTGCCGAAAAGGATGTCCCAAACCGGAAACAGTCCGGCAAAATTTTTGTCCATGGCCTCCTTTTGCCGGCTGTGATGCCAGCGGTGAAACACGGGCGTGGCGATGACGTAGCGCAGCGGACCGAAATCCCAGTTCAAACGGGCATGGATGAAGATGGCATAAAGCGTGAAGAAGGGGGCGGTGGACAGGGTGACCCAGGGATTGAAACCCATGAGCAGAAGCGGGGAGACCTGGATGACCTTGTTCACCATGTCATTGACCGGATGCACGCGGATGCTGCTGAGCCAGTCGAGATCCTCGGAGCTGTGATGCACCGCATGGAAGGGCCACCATTTGCCGCCATGAAAAAGGCGGTGACTCCAGTAGGCGAGAAAGTCGGCCAGCAGATAAATGCCGATACCCTGAATCCACAACGGCTGTCGGGAAATCGGGCCAAAGCCGGCATAGGCCTGAGTGCGGAAATCCTCGGCGCTGGCAACACCGAACCAGATGAGCAGGACGATCGGCAGGATCAGGGTGGTTTTGGTGAGAACTTTCGTCACAAAGGGCGTGAAGAAAAAGTAGGCCACATCCGTCAGCCAGCCACGACGCAGGACCGGTCCGCGCACGTTGCCAAAAACGCGCTCAATGATGAAAAACAACAGCGAGAGGACCATGAGCCCGGCGAAGGTTTTTTGCAGTGAAGGTGACATGATGCCTGACCAAACGCGCCGACTGTGCCAGTGGTAACGCGTTCATCCTTTCTCATCGTGCTCACCACAGACTTCGACTACCACCTGCCGCCTGAACTCATCGCCAGCGAACCGCTCACGGAACGGTCGGCATCGCGGATGCTTGTGGTGCACCGGGAGAGCGGCGTGGTGGAGCATCGGCTGTTTCGGGAGCTGCCGGAATTTTTGAAGGCTGAGGATCTGCTCGTGCTGAACAACACGCGGGTGGTGCCTGCTCGTTTCTTCTCGAATGACGGGTCGCGTGAAGTCCTGAGAGTCGAACCGCTCTCGCCCACCCTTTGGCGCTGCATGGTGAAACCCGGGAAGCGATTCCGCCCGGGTCATGCGGTGATGATCGGAGATTCCACCGGCACTGTGCGTGAAATCCTCGAAAACGGGGATCGTGTCATCGAGTGGGACCGGCCGGTGGATGAATCAAAGTTTGGCCATCTGGCCCTGCCTCACTACATGGGGCGCGAGGATCAGCCAGCGGATCGCGAGCGCTATCAGACTGTGTTTGCCCAATCCGAAGGTGCCATTGCCGCGCCGACCGCCGGTCTGCATTTCACGCCTGAGATGCTGGCGCAATTGCCGCACGCTTTTGTCACACTTCATGTTGGCGTGGGCACGTTTCAGCCGGTGAAAGTGGACAAGCTGGAGGAGCATCAGATGCACGCGGAGCGCTACGAGGTGAATGCTGACAATGCCCGGAAAATCCAAAACGCAGGACGGGTGATCGCCGTCGGCACCACGGCCATGCGCACCCTGGAAACCGTGGCGCGTGATCACGGTCGCGTGGCGGAGGCGTCAGGCAGCACGGACATTTTTATTTACCCGGGTTTCGAGTTCCGCGCTGTCGGGGCGATGCTCACGAATTTTCATCTGCCGAAGTCCACTCTGATCATGCTGGTGAGCGCCTTTGCCGGGAAGGATTTGATCATGCACGCCTATCAGGAAGCGATCCGCGAGCGTTACCGCTTCTTTAGTTATGGCGACTGCATGCTGATCGTCTAGCTCGGACAGGCAGGGGGGGGGCTTTTCTCAGTCCGCCCGACCCAGGCTACAACACAGCGAGCACCTGATTGAAATGGTCGTCAGGTTTCACTCTCGGGAAGATGGCCTTGATCCGGCCGTCTGTGCCGATGACGAAGGTGGTGCGCTCGATGCCCATGTAGGTCTTGCCATACATGCTTTTCTCCACCCACACGCCGTAGGCATCGATGAGATGGCGGTCGCTGTCGCTGATCAGGGCAAACGGCAGGGAATGCTTTTGGATAAACTTTTCGTGGCTCTTGAGGCTGTCCATGCTGACACCGAAGACTTTGGCTTTTTTGGAGATGTCCGCCCAGCCGTCGCGCAGCGCGCAGGCCTGCTTGGTGCAGCCCGGTGTGTCGTCTTTGGGATAGAAATAAAGAACCACATTTTGCCCTTTCAAATCAGCCAGCTTGACGGTGCCGGGTGCGGGATAATCACCACCGACAACGGCGGCGGTGAATTCGGGGGCTTTTCTTCCTGGCTGTGGCTGAGGATTCATGGGGTGGCTTAAGTGTGGTTCGTGAAACTTGAAACGTGAAACTTGGAACAGCGCCTGAATTTCAGGTTTCAAGTTCAGTAGGTGGCGCGTCCGCCTGACAGATCAAAGACTGCGCCGGTGCTGAAGGAGCAGTCTTCGGAGCACAACCAGGCGACGAGTGCCGCGGCTTCATGCTTTTGGCCGAAGCGATTCATCGGGATCTTGGACAGCATGTACTGGACGTGCTCGGGGCTGCATTGCTTCAGGATGTCGGTCTCGATGACGGCTGGGGTGATGCAATTGACGAGGATGTTGGACGTGGCCAGTTCCTTGCCGAGTGACTTGGTCAGAGCGATGACGCCCGCCTTGGAGGCGCTGTAATGCGAGGCGTTTGGATTGCCCTCTTTTCCGGCGATGGAGGCGATGTTGACGATGCGGCCGTAGCCATTCTTCAGCAGGTGCGGCACGACGGCACGGCAGGTTAAAAAGGGGCCGTTGAGATTGATGTCCACCACGCGACGCCAGTCGGCGGGAGACATCTCCCAGAGTTTGGCGTTGCTGCCTGCGATGCCGGCATTGTTGACGAGCAGATCGATTTTCCCAAACGCGGCCAGGGTGATTTGCGTGGCCGCCTCCACGGAGATTTCATCCGTGACATCGACCTGTGCGGTGGCCACGGGGCCAAGGCTTGAGAGTGCGCTCCTGGCTTCGGTCAAGGCTGCGGCGTCGACATCCCAGAGGCAGACAGAGGCACCGCTCTGCAGCAAACGTTCAGCGATCGCGTGGCCGATACCGCGTGCACCTCCGGTGACAATGGCGACGCGGTTGTTGAGAGATGGTTGGGAGCTCATGAGGGCGGTTGGGGAAAAACTAAATGGTGCCCGGTTGCCAGCCGTTGGACTCGGCCGGGCGACCGCCGGTGCGTGCGCGCATGGCAGAATCATCCAGTGCACGATCCACGGCATCCTGCAGCGCGCCCGAGGCGAGATCCCTCAGCATGGGCACGGGGGTTCCTGTGCCGGGCATGTAGGCGGAGCTTTGACGCTCGCCCTCATAGATGGCGCTATGAACGATGCGTCCACTGCCGGATTCCACCACATTGACGCGCACTTTGGCATAACCATAAGGATGGACGATCAGCTTGCACTGCATGTCCAGCACCTCGCCTGTGATGATGAAACGCGCCGCGGAGCGGGAGGCAAGCATTCCCCGGACCTGCAGGCCGTATCCAAAGGCGTTCGTGACCACTTCCGCCACGGGCACCTTGGTCTGCAGATTCTCAACCGGTGTGCCTATCTGCGTGCGCACGGTGCCGAGTTCCAGAGGGCCGACATCACGCCGATCCACGAAGGGCTGGGTGGCAAACTCTGCAGCTCCAGGCTGCACATGACCGGAAGATGATAGGTAGTCGAGACTGACCACGCTGGTGCTGGTGCAGGAGTTCAGGCAGATGAGGCTCAGGGCGGCGAAAAGGCTAAGAAAGCGGGTCATGGCGGCTGGATGCATAGCCGGGGCTGGCGGAGTTTCAAATCAACTCCTCGAATGTCCCGATTCATCCCTGCAGGAATGTCTTGCGCGAGCTCCTGCAAACACGCAGTCTCGGTGGCCTAAGTTTTGCTCCCCCCATCCGTGTTCAAGTGACATGTCCGACAACGATCAGCCCGAAGATTTTCAGCATCTGCCCACCGTAGATGGAGCTGCCGATGCGGCAAAACGGGCCAAAAAAGCAGCCTTGTGGAAGGAGGTGGCCGAGCGCAAAAAAGCACGTCTCAATGCCCAGGATCCGGTTGCGCCGGAACCAGAGCCGCAAATGGAGGAGACGCACGCAGAGCTGCATGGTGAAACCGCACACCCAGCACCACTGCATGATGACTGGGCTGATCTGCTGAGCCTTGATCCGGATGCACCGCATGAGGCACTGCCAGCCATGCAGATGCAGGCCGCTCCGCTCTTGGTGGAGACACCGGTGGAGGTGGCCACACGCGGCGACGTCTCAAGCCGCAAACGCAGTGTGATTCGCCGCGGTGCAGCGCCCACGCCGGATTCGGAATCCAGGACCTTCACTCGTGTGCTGGTCTCGACCCCGGAACCG
>CAJCCF010000252.1 GCA_903960845.1 uncultured Verrucomicrobiota bacterium
AGAAATCCACAATCCGCTCTGCCCGCGCCGCTTGAATGCCGCGACCGACCCGGCGTGAGGATTCCTGCCCACCTGTGGCTTGTAATCAAAGGTGTCCATCTGCGCCGGTCCGCCAGCCATGTTCAGGAAGATCACGCGCTGTGCCCGCGCCCGGATTCCCGGCGGCCGGGCGTGCAAACCGGCACTCGCGGCTCCCGCGATTCCTGACATCGCCAGATAGCCGAACCCGCAGGAAGCGGAGCGCAGCATCTGGCGTCTGGTGAGATGATTCATCGGCGCATTCATACGGATCAGTCAGTCCACATATCGCAGTTCGTTGCTCGCCAGCAGCGCCTGGCAAAAGGCGGCCCAGGCATTGCTGAGGCGTCCGTTTTCATCGTTGCCGGTTGAAACGAGCATGAGATCGGCCTCGCGGATGAAATCATGGGCACGCTGAATTTCACTGCCGGTCGGTGTGCGGGCGAAAGCCTGCTGGTAGGCTGACTGGATGCGCCGGGTTGTGTCGTTGGAAGTCAGCATCACGCGTTCGGCGAAACGTCTGGATTGCTCGACGAGGAAGTCGTTGTTGAGCAGGTACAGTGATTGCGTGGCCAGTGCGGAGTTGTCGCGCCTGCCGGTGATGGTGGTGGAGTCAGGGAGATTGAAGGGCGTCAGCTCGGGCGGCATGGAGTTGCGCAGCATGAGGAGATAAACACTGCGGTGACGGCTGGGCTGGTGCAGTGGCGGCAGTTCATTGACGAGCACGTTTTGATGCTGGATGAGCGATCCCTGTGACGGTTGCGGATTCAAATCACCCGTCGCGGCGAGCATGGCATCACGCAGGGCCTCGGCATCGAGCCGGCGGCGGTTGTGACGCGCGAGCAGGAGATTGTCGGGATCCTTTTCACGCATTTGGTTATCACACAGGCTGCTGAGCTGGTAGGTGCGGCTGAGAACGATGCTGCGGATGAGACGCTTGATGGACCAGCCTTCGCGCATGAAACGGGTGGCGAGGTAGTCGAGCAGTTCAGGATGCGTGGGCCGCTCACCCGTGGTGCCGAAGTCATCCGGGGTGCGCACCAGACCCTCGCCAAAAAGATGCTGCCACACGCGGTTGACCATCACCCGCGCGGTGAGTGGATGCTGTGGACTGGCCAGCCACCTGGCGAGCTGGAGCCGGCCGCTTTGTTTGGCATCAGGAATCTGAACGGCCGCGGCCCCGCAGGCGCTGAGAAAACCGCGCGGGACGGCGGGCCCGAGTTTTTTGGAATCGCCGTCGATGTTGAGTTTGCAATCGATCACGGCCCTGGCCTCGCGCGCGCCCATGGCGAGCGGTGCATCACTGGCATATTTGAAGGCGGGAGCCGCAGGCGGGCGGTGCGGTTTGTGTTTGGAAATGATGGCTTCCGCCGCAGGCTGCACGGAGATTTTGGCGGCCGCTTGGAGCTCATGGAGCGGCGTTTGCGGTGCCGTGAGTCCCTGATGAGCCGCCGCGCCCCACAGGGTCTCGGTGCTCCTGAAGATGCCGGCCAGCGCGTAATAATCGCGGGTGGGAATGGGGTCGGTTTTGTGATCGTGACAGCGCGCGCAGCCGACACTGAGCCCCATGATGCCGCTGCCGATGACGTTGATCTGATCGGCGACGACATCCATTTCGAAGTTGTCATTCATCGCCTTCGCCGGCTTGGCCCCGAGAGCGAGCAGGCCGGTGGCGATGAGTTGCGCATCGCGCTGTGCGGGTGAATCAGCGGGCAGCAGATCACCGGCCAGTTGCTCGGTGATGAAGCGGTCATAGGGCATGTCTTCGTTGAAGGCACGGATGACGTAATCGCGGAAACGCCAGGCATGCGGGAAGCTGGGATTGCGGCTGAGACCATCGTTGCCGTTCGATTCCGCGTAGCGCGCCACATCGAGCCAGTGGCGGCCCCAGCGCTCGCCAAACTGCGGGCTGTCGAGCAAGCGGTCCACCAAGGCCGGCAGGTCGGGCGGCATCGATTGATCCAACGGTGGCGGCAGGCCGGTGAGATCAAAGTAGAGCCTGCGAACAAGCATCGCTGCCGGTGCATCCGTTGCTGGCGACAGGCCATTCGCTTCCATCTTTGCCAGCACAAAACGGTCGATGCGGTCACGCGGCCAGTCGCCGGATTTCACTGCGGGCGGTTGGGGATTGGTGACGGGTTGATAGGACCAGAGGGCCGCCTTGTCCTTTGTCACGGTCTTCACGGCGGTCTTCGGCAGGTCCGCACGCGGATCAGGAGCGCCCATCTTCACCCAGGTGATGAAATCATGCACCACGGGCTCGGGCAGGCGCTTCTTTGGCGGCATTTCGAGGCCGTCGTAGCGCAGGGCCTGGATGATGAGGCTGTCATCCGGCTTGCCCGGAATCAGGGTCGGTCCGGACTCTCCTCCAGCGATCATTTCCGAGGGCGCATCCAGCAGCAGTTTGCCTCCCAGTTTCTTTGAGTTCTGCGAGTGGCATTCGTAACACTGCTTCACCAGCACCGGCCTGATCCTGCTCTCAAAGAAAGACCGCTGGTCCGGCGTCATGTCGGCAGCCATCGCCTGCAGCGCGATGGTCGAGAGAATGAGCCAGTTGACGGAAAACTTCATGGGGTGAACCCACCACTACGTTCAGCGACCCGCGACGCTATCGCGCCCTCTGATTTCGCCGAACTGCGGACTGCGGACGATCAATTCGATCACCGTGCCGATTTGCCATTGGCTGGCGTTGAGCCGGGCCACCATCGTGTTGATCAGCGGCTTGTCGGAGAGCTGCACGCTGCGGCCGAGGGCGTAGCCGAGAAGCTTGCGGGAAAATTGGCGCAGGAAGTCGTCACGGCGGGTGGTGAGCAGGTAGTTGCGCAGATCGACGAGACCGCCGATTTGAGTGCCATCCGGCAGCACAGTCCTGGTGTCGGCCTGGCGGGCGCGGCCGATGGCGTCGAAGCCTTCAAGCGCATAACCAAATGGATCGATGCGTTTATGGCAGCCGGCGCAGCGCTCGTCGCGGCTGTGGCGCTCGGTGAGCTGGCGTTCGGTGAGGCCTGCGGGGGCTTCTTCCGGCAGCACGGGCACGCCTTTGGGCGGGATGGGCAGTTTGTCGCCGAGAATGACCTCACTGAGCCAGGTGCCGCGCAGGATCGGGCTGGTGCGCGAGGCTCCGGCCTGCTTGGAAAGTGTGGCGGCGAATCCAAGAATGCCTCCGCGGCCCTTGTCACGCAGGCCGTCGATGCGCTGCCAGTCCGCATTCTTTGAATCGAGCGCATAATGCGTGGCGAGCGCTCCATTCACAAAGCTGTGATCCGCATCCAGCAGCGAGAGCACGCTGCGGTTTTCCTGGAAGAGGTCGATGAAGAAACGCACAGCTTCCTCCTGCATGTCGCCGCGCAAACCGAGGAAGGTGGGGAAGTGTCGCTCGCTCTTTTCATCGAGCGTCCCGACATCGCGCACATGCAGCCACTGGCAGCCGAACTCCGTGGCCAGGCGGCGGACCCTGGCATCCCGCAGCATGCGATTTGCCTGCGCTGCCAGCGAATCCCGGAGTTTGCCGGAAGCGGCGAGCTCGCGGAGCTCGCTGTCCGGTGCCGAGGACCAGAGGAAGTAACTCAGGCGCGTGGCGAGCTCCCAATCATTCACGGGACTGGCCTTTGGGCCCGGAGCGGCCTTTTCACCGCGATAGAGAAACGCCGGAGCCACGAGCACGCGGGCGATCATCATGCGCACGGCGGTGGCGTGCGGCATTTCCTGTTTGCGGAGCTTTTGATAAAGGGTGCGGAGTTCATTCTGCTCAGCCTCGCTCAAGGGCCGGCGCCAGGCCTGGGTGGCAAAGTCGAGTGCAGCCTGCACCTGCCGGGGTTCGGCCTCGATGAGCTGCTTTTTAAAGGCTTCAGCTCCGCGCTGGATCGGTCCGCGCATCGGCTCAAAGGCGCTGGGCTTGGCATCCTGCGTGGCGAACTGATAGAGCTGCTCAAACACATCCACCTGCTTCAGGGGTGCTTCGCTGACAAAAAGCAATTCGCCCCAGAGTTCATCCAGGGCTTTGCCTTGCGCCTCATCCAGCATCAGGCGCTTCAAGTGATCGTCCTCACGATGAAACAGCGTCAGCGTCACGACCTCATCGACCGGCACGATCTTCGTGTAACACAGGGCGATGGGGAACAGCGCGCGGAAGTCGTTGAATGCGGCCTCAAATTTCTGACGTGCCGGGCTGCCATCATTCACGATGATCGGATCGCTGTGCATCGTGCGCAGGTTGTTGTCGGACCATTGACCATTGGCCACCGCAGTGTCCGCCCTGCCCGCGCTGATGCCGGAGAGTTTGCCGGGCCTGGTGGTGAGCACCTTCATCTGCACGCTACCTTCAGGGGATTGGAGCTTGCCGGTGACGACAAACTCAGCGCCATCCGCCAGGGATGCCGGCAGTCGGAACTCCAGCACCGACGGTGCCTGCACGCGAATGCCGGACTGATCCAACGGACTTTTGACAGACTTCAATGCCGCAGCCAGCAGCGGGCCATTGAAGGACAACAACTGCGCGTGCAACGCACGGTTAGGCGAATCCACGGCGACCGTGGCGAGTCCATTCCGGAGCAACTGCTGCACCTGCGATGCAAGGCGGTCACGCCCGCCCGCGTCAGTTGTTTTGCGCCACATGGCAAGCAATGAGCCGCCTGGAATTCTGGGTGCGATCTCTGATGAAGCGGGCTCTCCAAAGAAGTGCCACACGTCCATGTTGCCGAGACTGTCGGCGTGTGGATTGCCGGCGAGGATGTTTGGCGAAACATCTTTGGCGAGGCTCCACTCCCGTTGGCTATCGCTCAGCACGAGATCGACGGCGGTGAGATCGCAGACGTGATTACCATCCTTCGGGCCGATCACCACCGCGATGGCATCACCCGGTAAAACGCGGATGTTTGCATGCCTGCCCATATCAATGAGCGTGCCGCCCCTGGTGGCGCCGCTGGCAAACACTTCACGCGTGTTGCCGCGCCGCAACTCGAGCGCCCACGTCACACCGTTGCCACATTCCGGATGTGCATCCTGCACGCTGCCTGTGATGTTCAGCGCAGCGCTCACCGGACTGCGCCATGCGATGACCGATGCAAGCTGCGGCGACGGATGCGTTGCCACGCTGTGCGCCTTCATTGTGCCGGGGGTGCGCACCGTGGTGTCGGAGGAGTTGGCGATCACGCTCAAAGCGTTCTCTCCCGTCCAGCCCCGGATGAACTGGTAGTCCGGCGTGCCCTTCATCTGTTTCGTGAGCAGCGGCCCGAGCTTCGCACCTCCTGATGAACCGATGCCGAGATAGTCAAGCCAGCCAGCCAGCAACGCCGCATCCACGCCATGCTTTTGCGCGAGTTTGGCGATGTCCGTGCGCTCGGTGGCAAGCTCCGCTTCATGAGCGGCCGCGAGACACCTGGCCACGCTGGCGATCACGGAGTCGCGGCGCTTCTCAAGTTGCTGCAAAACAGCGGGCACATCCTTCAATGGCAAGTCCGCACGGCCTGGCGCGATCAGGCGGGCATTCTGCCACAGCGCCTCATCATGCTCGCTTCCGTCACCCGCATCGCTGGTGGCGAGGTAAAGCGTCACATCACCGCCATCGGCTGGAGCGGCCAGTTTGAGGCGTATCTCATGTTGCGCGACGAGTGGTGTCACCGGCTCCTGCCAGCTCTTGGGTCCGTTCTCTTTGCCGATGTGTCCCACGCTCGCGAAGCGCCACAAGGACTGCTGCCAGTCCTCGATGTCTGCCGCCGCGAGTGTGCCCTGCTGAAATTTTCCGCGCAGGCTGTCGAGCAGCAATGATGGTTTCGTGCCGGTGAATGCGGCACGCAGCAGGGAGAGGTATCTGGTGTTCAGCCCCTCTGCGCCACCCTTGCCCTGAAGTGCGGCGAGATACTTTGCGAGCGGCAGGCGGCCACCCGAGTTGGTGTCGAATTTCACGCCCTGCAGATTCATCGCCTGAGCACCGCCGGACTCGGTGAACCGGGCATAGAAGGCACGAATCTTTGCCAGCGTCTCATCCGTCCAGTCGCGTGATGAATCGCCTGCGGAAAAGTGCAGTCCCTGCGGCGTCAGAACGGCGTGATTGGCGATCTCCTTGGCGGCATCGAGATACTTGGTTAGGAGCGCTGGGGACATGACCAGAGCTGCGCCTGCATTGGTGAAACCCTCGCCCGCCGCGCCATCGACCGGAAATTCCCGCGCCGGATCAAACGACGCCACGCCCGTCAGGTCGCGGATCGTGTAGGTGTACTCCATGTTCGACAGCCGCCTCAGCACCACCGGGCCGGGATCACCCGCATTGGCCAGCGCGATGTCATTGAGCGTGGTCTCCGTCCATGCGACAAGCGCGGATTTCTGTTCCGCGGAAAGCTGCGGTTCCTTCTTCGGCGGCATCTCGCCGCTCTTCACCTGCTCCAGCACCTCCTGCCAGATCATCGGCTCCTTTTTGATCTCCGCGAGCGTGGTGAAACGCTCCAGATCAAGGTCACCCTTTTGCTTCTTGGTGGAGTGGCAGTTGAGGCAGGTCTTTTCGAGAATTGGCAGGATGTTTTTCTCGAAGCCAAAGAGATGGACGGTGACGGAGGAGAGGCAAAGGAGCGGCAGCCATCCCCTGATGATCGTGAAGCGCGCGGGGTGCATGAAGGTGCGGGTTGTTGGCATGGTTCGTTTCACACCTCTTCAAGCATCATCTTCGCGTCGCCGAAGGTCTTTGGGTGCACGTCCATCTTGTCCATCATGGACATGAACAGGCGGCAGAGCTGGCGCTCGGGCTTGTCCTTGTAGTCGAGCACGCGACCGCCCTTGATGCGCCCGGCGGCACCGCCAAGGACGATGACGGGAAGCTGGTCGTTGTCGTGCCGCGCCCCGGCCATCATGCTGGAGCAGTGCATCATCATGGTGTTGTCGAGGAGAGTGCGCGGGCCTTCCTGAATGGCATCCAGCTTCCGCGCGATGTAGGCGAGCTGCTCCATGAAGAACTGGTTCACCTTGAGGAAGTCCTCGGCGTCGCTGTGCGAGAGCAGGTGATGGATCATGTAGTCGATGCCGTGACCGGCCTGCTGGATGCTGGGCAGATTCGGGAAACGCAGGGCGCTGTGATCGTTGTTGAGCTTCAGCGTGGTGATGCGCGTGGTGTCGGTCTGGAAACCGAGCACGAGCAGGTCGCACATGATGCGCATGTGCTCGCCGATGTCCTGCGGGATGCCGTCGGCCGGGCGCTTGATGTTCGGCTTGTCGAGCGTGGGTCGCCAGCCCTGCAGTTCTCCGCGTTTGCCCGCGTTTTCGATTCGCTTCTCCACATCCCGCACGCTGTCCAGATACTCGTCGAGCTTGCGCTGGTCGCCCGCGCTGATGCCGCGGCGCAGGTCCTGCGCGTCAGCCAGCACGGCGTCGAGCACGCTCTTGTCACCGGGCGCGACCTCGTCCTTGAACAGTCTGTCAAACGCCAGCGCCGGGTAGAGCTCCAGCGGCGTGGGTGTCGTTGGCGAGCTCCACGAGATGTGCGAGCTGTAGAGCATCGAGTAGTTTTTGTGCACGGACGGGTTCGACCGTTCGCAGCCGAGCACGAGGCTGGGCACCTTGGTGCTGCGGCCGTAGGTCTGCGCCAGCACCTGGTCAAAGCTCGTGCCTGAGCGAATCTCGCCACCGCTGGCGATGGGGGCTCCGGATAACAAATTACCCGTCTGCGAGCTGTGAATGTTTCCCTTTCTGGCCTCCTCATGATACAGGCCGCGGACGAAGAGCAGCTTCTCCCTGAACTCATTCAGCGGAGCCAGCACCCGGCCGAGTTCCATGGCCTTGCCCTCACCCTTTGCCCACCATTCCTTTGACTGGAATCCATTGCCGGAAAATGACACCAGCAGCCGCACCGGAGCCTCGCTGGCGGGCTTGTTCTTCTTTGGCTCATCGCCCCAGACATTGCGGGATTCAAGCCAGGGCAGGGCCATGGTGACGCCTGTTCCGCGCAGGAAGGATCGGCGTGAGTAGCGGTGGTTGTTCATGATCTTGAGGATGGAGTGATGGCTCTTATTTGGTATACCGTTTCTTCAAATCAATCGGTATACCGTTTCGGATTCTTTCAGCATTTTTAAACCGGCGGGCGTGAATTCCGGCAAACAATCCCTTCACGATTCGGCCGGAAAGCGTCGTGAACCGGCAATCGTAGCTGATGTGAAGATCATGCATGTTGGATTGAAGCGCGGGGTGAACAACTGGGCTGCGCGGCCGACTTGGCGGGGAAGGTCACTCCTCCACATGCACCCAGAGGTGTGAGACGGCGCGTTCGCCGCGGGCATTGGTGTGCCCGACGCTGACGATGTGATCGCCTGCCCTGGCAAAAGAATGCCGGGTGGTGGCATAACCATCTTTGGCGAGAGCCTTGGCGTTGCCGTCGGATTTCACGCTGACTTTTGGGGTGCCGTCGCCGAAGTCCCAGATTTCTCCGCCCGTGGTCCGGAAGGTGCGGACTTTGAAGGTGATTTCCGTGCCGGGCTTGAGATTCGTGGTGGGCCAGAAGCTGGGATGGATGGTCGGCGGGATGTTGACCGGGTCGTCCCCGATCACCTGCACGATGGCGAAGTCATAGCTGATGCGGCCTGTGGTGTCCGTGATTTTGAGGATCTCGCTGTAGGAGCCGGGCCTGGTGTAAGTGCGCGCGGTTTTCGCGCCGGAGGCGGTTTGTCCATCAGTGAAAGTCCAGTCGTAGCTTTTGATCCCGCCGCTTGCGGCCCAGGACTTTGAGGCATCAAGGGTGATTGTTTCGCCGGTGTGAATGAAATGATGCGGGCGGGCGACGGCGATGAGGGCGGGTTTTTGTTCACGCAGATACGCCTCCCACGCAAAGGCGTAGGCCTCCTCCGTGCCCCATTTGCCGGAAGGCTGGCGGCTCTTGATGCCGAAATGCAGATGTGTCCAGCCGCCGCTGGCTCCCTCCTTTCCGAGGATGCCGATGCGCTGGCCCATTGTAACACGCGAACCCATTTGAATCGCCGGATCGATCGTGTGCAGGTGGCTGTAGCGGTAGTACCAGCCGCGCTCGTCGAGCAGATACACGACGTCGTAGCGTGGGCGCACCGGCGTGAGCGAGTAGCCTGGCAGGGTCTTTTCCGAAACGCTCACCACGAGTCCGTCCGTGGCTGCCACAACTTCGGTTAGGCCTTCGCAGCCGCCGAAGTCGAGATCGTTGTGATAGTAGATCTTCTTCCGGTCAGGTTTGTCGCCGCCATCGACATAGGTGGGCTCGTTGGAGAACTGCGTCGAGGTGGCGAACCAGCGTTGCTTCAGCGGATACACAAAGGTGCCCGGATTGATCCACGGTGAGCCCGCAGGCCACAAACGCAGCCGCGCGTCCTTTTCCAGTCCCCAAGAATCCTCGCCGCTGTCGGCGTTGTAGCCGCGTGTGATCGGGCAGTCGACCTGAACGCCGCCGATGGTTTGCGGCAGGTTGTAGTTGGCGCTGGTGAGCCAGGCTTCAGCGCCGTTGACCGCCACCTTCACTTTTGCCTCACGCACCGCCCTGGCCATCGAGTCGCGCTTTTCCTGAACGTCGAGCAGTTTGACCTTCGCGGTGCTGCCATCGGCCAGCTTGATCTCAGCAGACTCGCCGATCTGCAGATCGACCGCACGCAGCGTGGGTTCGAGGGTGGGTTGAGGAAGATCAGCACGGAGTGCCGTGGAAACAAAGCAAGCGAGGAGCGCAAGGCGGGAGAGATTCATCGTGACACGACTACGCACACGATGGGCACGCTATTGCGCGGGAGGCAAGGCGAGCGCAAGGGCTGTCGTGGCCCAGCAGGCGGCGGTGATGGAGATGAACTGGTTTTTGCCGTGCGGGTAGCCGGACTCGAAGTATTTCTGGAAAGGCTTGGCGCGTGAGACGACGCGCCAGGAACCATCGGGGAGCTGGGCTTTGATCAGCCACTGGAGGCCGCGCTGAAACGCTGGATCATCCGCCGCGACACTGCTGGTGCGGTGCAATGCGACGAGCGCGGTGCCGGTGGCGTAGGCGTCGGAGGTCATGCTTTCGAGCTGCGCCCAGCCGCCGTCCCCGCGTTGAGTGCGGAGGAGGTCTTGCGCGGCGGACTTCGTGCCGGCTCTGGCGGAGTGAAGCGCCCACAGCTTGAAAACGCGGTCTTCCGTGTTCTGCGCCTTAGTTTTGAGCAACCAGTCGCGTGCTTGAGCGATGCGCATGCCGGCGCGCTCCTTTTGTGAGGGCGTTTGATAGTGTTGAATGGATTCAAGGGCGAAGAACGTGACGCTGAAGGCGCTTTCCTCGCTCGGAGGGCGGATGGACGGCGGTTGCCAGTGGTGGAGCTCTTTTTGATGACCGAGCAGATACTCGACCACCGCTTCAGTGTTCGTGCCGGGCTTCGAGTGACCGAGTTTGAGCGTCCACAATGCCGATCCGGCGGTGAAGGCGTGCCCACCCTGGCCTTTGCCTTGCAGGTAGTTCGCGCGGCCTTTGGCGAGGAAGTCAGTGGTGAACTGGAGCTGCGTTTGAAGATTGCCAGCGTCGATCTTGAAGCCACGCTCGTGCGCGGTGACGAAGGTCATCACCGGCAGGCCGGTGTGATGGCAGGTGAAACAGTTCGAGCGCTCGTCAATGGCGATGACCGAACTGCGCTCCAGCAGCGGTAACGATTTGGCGACGGCGGCACGGATCGCTGCCTCATCAGCGCCAGCGATGGAGAATGCCAGGAGGCCAAGGAGTGTGATGAGAGGCTTCATGTTCCCAAAACGCGTCAACTCACACACATCCATCGCCGCGAAAGGGGGGCGAGTTGAGTTCGATATCCACGAGGAGCAGTTCAGCAGCATCCGCGCCATAAGGGCCGCGCAGGGCGGGTTTGCCGTCGGGGTTCATCACGAGCGAGTTGCCGATGCACTTGTGGCCCGACCATTCGCCCTCGGTGATGACACCGACATTGCTGGTGCCAGCGATCCACATTTTGAAATCACGCGCGGCGGGGCCGTAATTGTCGAGCCAGAGCTGGCCGTAAGGTTCTCTGACGTTGTCGTGATCCGGCGGCGCCGCCCACGCGCAAGGCGACAGGATGATCTGTGCGCCCATCAAGCCGAGAGCGCGGCTCACGACTTGGCCGGGCGCAAATCCATCGGCACAAATCATCAGACCCATGATTCCGAGTGGTGTGCGGGCGACGGCGAGGCGATCACCCTGCGCGTAGAGATGATGCGCCATCGCAAGTTCGTTGAGTTTGCGATGATGGAGCAAGACCTCTCCTTCGGGTGAGATGAGCACGGCGCTGTTGAAGAGTCTATCATCCGCGCGCTCGATCAATCCGGCGCAAACGTGGATGCGGTGGGTGCGTGCGGCTTCGCGGAGACGAAGACATGATTCGCCGTCGGGAATGGCACCGGCGCTGGCGCGCGCGGAGTCGTGGCACCAGCCCAAGTCGAGTGCTTCGGGAAGCAGGATGATGGCTGCTCCTGCTTTGGCGGCCTTTGAGATGAACTCAACCGCACAACGCAAATTCACGTCCCGTTCACCGCCGGTGACGGGCATTTGAGCCAGCGCGAGTTTAAACGGGGTCATATAGCTTTCACGCCGCTGAGCGGGTGCTGCGTGACGGCATCCCAGGCCAGCTGCTGGAGCAGGGTGTTGAGCTGCGCGGCTTCGGGCAATTTGGACAATGCGTCGGGAATGGGCAGGCCGATGGGATTGCGGCCATAAATGACGGCATAGTGGCAGTAGGCGGCGAGCACCTTGATCTGCTCGCGCGGATGTCCGATGGGATCGGAAAAGAGGTCGCTTTGTTTGGTGATGCCGGGAACCCCGCCCTGGATGATCCTTTCACGCAGCGCGAGCACGGCCTGGCCGGAGGGAACGACAAAGACGGCGGTCTTGCCATACTTCTTGTTCAGCATGCGGACGTGCCCGTCGATGGAGGCAAAGTAGGAAGCGTGAGCCTCGCGGAGCTGGGTGTTGGTTTTGGCGTCGCGATCGATGGTGACACCTTTCGCTTTCGTGGCCCAGAGGGCCTGCTCGTCGAAGGGCAGCCAGAACTCCTGGATGGTGATGCGGAGCGCGGGATTGTGCTCCAGGCCGAGCTTCACGAAATTTTCAATGCCTTCATCCGGCAGATAGATCGGCGAGAGGGTGAGGACGTCGGCCTTGCCTTCGATCAGGGCTGGTTTGATTTTTTGTTTGTCGCCCACGGCATCCCAATGCTGGATGGTGCGCGATCCGCCGATGGCGGACAGGGCATCCTGATGGTGGCCGGTGATGCCGGCTTTGGTGGTGATGTCGAGGAGGTGGCCGGGCATCCAGACATGGAAGCTGTGACCTGCGGTGAGAATGCGCAGGCCTGCGGGCGGAGCTGCGGCTTCAGCGAAGGTGGCGAGGCTGATGCAAACGAGGAGCCTGAGGAGAGATGAGCGCTTCATGGTGAAACAAGAACGCGGAATTGGCCGGGTGTTTGCGCCATGAGGACAGGGAACTCAAAGAGAGAGGTTCGTTTTCATGGTGACCGAGCCTCCATCGCCTGCTTGCAATCAACAATTCACCTGCGGGAGCAGACAACCCGCTTCCGATGCTCCCTTGGGAGCATACCCTGCAGCTTGCCTTCCATGCCAGCACCGCCACCATCTGCCCATGAATCTACGCCGCACTCTTTTATGGCTTCACCGCTGGGCAGGCGTGCTCGCGGGATTGGTGATCCTGGTGATTGCCGTTACGGGAGGATCCCTGGTTTTTGAGCAGACGATCCAGCGCTGGCTGCGACCGGATTTGTATCCGCAGCGTGCGACAGCCAATGCGGATCGCATCCCGATTTCCTCCGTGCTGGTGAATCATCCGCGCGTCCAGGGCATCCGCCTGCCGCGTGATGAAACGGATTCGCTGGCGCTCTTCTCCGGGCCGATGGCTTTCTACATGGATCCGCGTGATGGCAGGCTGCTGGGAACACGGCCGCGCATGGGCGGTTGGGAGCAGACGATGATCAAGCTGCACGTGAATCTTCTGCAAGGCCCGACGGGTGGCACGATCGTCGTGGTGGCCACGTGCATCACGCTGGGCCTCGCGCTGACTGGTCTGTGGCTGTGGTGGCCGCTGCGCATCTTTGGCTTTTGGAAGGGTGCCAACTTCCGCCGCTTCAATCTTGATCTGCACAGCATTGCAGGCCTCTACTCGTCCATCTTTCTGCTCATCCTCTGCATCACCGGCCTCACGCTCCGCTACATGCATGGCGAGCATCCGCAGCCACCGCAGGTGCGTTTGCCCCAGCCGGATCAACCTCTCCTCAGCGTGGATGAGGCCATCCGTCTGGCAGAAGCCGCGTTGCCGGGGGCACGTGCATCCTCGGTGGAAATGCCACCACCGCAGCGCCCCGTGTTTCGCATCCAGCTTGCCTTTCCTGAAGATGGATCACCTGCGGGCCGCAGTGTTGCTTTCATCAGCCGCATCGACGGCAAAGTGCTCGACCTGCACAGTTCGCGTGAGGGATCATGGTCACAGCTTTATCAGATGGCGCAGCTTTCCATCCACATGGGCAGCATTGGCGGCACGGCGACGCGGTGGATCGCTTTTCTGACCTGTGTGGCACTGGTGCTGCAAATCCTCAGCGGCTATGTTCTGTGGTGGAAGCGCAAATCGTCATGAATGCTCCCCGCTGGATCGGGCCGCCGCGCATGCCCGCAGCGCTGACACTGGCCTTTGCGCTGGTGCCGGAGGTCATCACCTTCAAAGCAGCGCGTGAGCGTGATGCAAAACTCTTCGAAACGGCGATGGAGGTGCTGGCTAAATTACCCGCCTGAGCCTGGGCCGCGCGCTGACTTGCAGAAAGCCGTCCGCTCGCGGCTTGAGCGCGCAAAACAACAGCAGCATTTTGTGCCTCGCTTTGACGATTCAGCGCCGCTCATCAAGCTCGCCATCTCTCCGCGCGAGGCCGAACTGCTGCTGTGGGTGGCGCAGGGGAAAGGCAATCACGAGATCGCCGCCATTCTTGATCTCAGCGTGGCGGCGGCGAAGAAATACGCTATCCACATTTTCGCGAAGGCCGGCGTCGAAAGCCGCAGCGCGGTGATGTTGCGTGCGATCGAGGTTTTGGCATGAGATGGCGAAAGTAGAGAAGGGCGGGGCCGTTTGTCTTCACGATGATTTCCCGCCTCACCTTTCTCCTCCCTGTTCTCATTTTAGGCGTGACACCCATGCTGGCGCAGACGGCTGATCCGCAGCCGCTCATCGACAAAGCCGTGACCGCTGTCGGGGGTAAGGACAAACTGCTGACGCTGTTTCGAGTGAAGGAGCTGTTTCATTTCGGCGACAAACCGGAGCCTGAGGAGGGCAGGAAGCGCTCGACGCGTGAGTCAGTGATCGAGCCGCCGAAGTCATGGTGGATCGGCACAAAGGAACGTGCGGAGGAGCCAGCGAAGTATGATGTGTGGGCCTGGACACTCGGCGTGCTGACAGATGCGCAGTCAAAAGTCGAGGTGATCCCTGATATGACGGAGGAAGGCAGGGCTGCTTATGGTCTGCGCGTGAGCGGCACAGTGACCCCGGCGATGGAACTCTACTTTGACAAGGAAACGAGCCTTCTTTGCCGGCTCGACTGGCGCAGTGACTTCTATCGTTTCAGCGAGTGGAAGGAGCACGACGGGGTGAAGTATGCGAGCCGGACGATTATTTTCAAAAAGGCTGGAGGCAAGCCGTGGTTTTACCACGAAGTCACTGGGCTGGAGCGCTTGAAGGAACTGCCGGCGAATCTGAAACGCTAAACTGTGTCAGGCTTTTGATCCGCTTGAGCGGTTCACTTTCAAATCTTCAGCGAGGTGGACGAAATCGCCCGTTTCACACCATTTCACAAAGCGTTCGGTGAGGCGTTTGAGTTCATCCCATTCGTGGCGGATGTGTTTGGACTCTTCGGTGCTGATGGAGTTGTCGGAGGCGGCGTGGCTGATGGCAGCGAGCAGGCCGGCGAACTGCTGCACGATTTCCTGGGTGGCGGGCATGACCTCGCGGCCGGGCCTTTTGTTGTTGGGCGGGTTTTTGACGAAGTAACCGTCTGCCTTGTTGCAGAGCCACTGGATGAGGTGGTCGTCCCCGGTGTTCAGGTAGAGATCGCGGATGCGGTCGAGCGGGTTGGAGGTGCCGCTGCCTTTGGTGTCGCCCTCTTCACCCCATTTATAAATGAGGGACAGCGAGAGGCCCATCTTTTCAGCCACTTCCTTGACGTGAGCTTTGGCGAGAGCGTTGCGAATGACTTCGTGGGATTCCATACGCCGCATGATGGGCTGCGCGGGCAGGAGTGTGCAAGAGCGAAAGTGAGGGTGACAATTTCGTTTACCGGAGGCCGCATCGAACGGAGAGTCCGCGCCTCATGATCAGCCAGTTCATCGACTACGTCCTCCATGTGGATAAACACCTCCAGGGTTTTGCCGAAGGGCACCGCACCATGATCTATGTGCTGCTGTTTGCGATTGTGTTCTGCGAGACGGGGCTGGTGGTCACGCCGTTTCTTCCCGGAGATTCACTGCTCTTTGCCGTGGGTGCCCTGGCTGCGCAGGGGTTGCTTAAAATCGAGTTTGTCATTCCGCTGCTCATGGTGGCGGCGATTGTCGGGGACAATTTGAACTACTGGATCGGGCGCAAATCAGGCGCCTGGATCGTGACGCAGCGCTGGTTCAAACGCGACTACCTGACGAAGACGGAGCACTTCTTTGTGAAGCATGGCGGCCGGGCCATCATCATCGCCCGCTTCGTGCCCATCGTGCGTACCTTTGCGCCGTTCACCGCAGGTTTCGGGCGGATGCACTACTCGCGCTTTCTGGCCTTCAGTGTCGGCGGCGGATTGCTCTGGGTCGCGGGCATCTCGATGCTCGGTTACGCGCTCGGCAACCTCCCGGTCATCAAGAGCAATTTCAAACTGGTGTCGGTGATGATCATTGTGGTGTCCGTGCTGCCGATTGTCATTGAGGTGATCAAGCACAAACTCGAAGCGAAGAAGAAGGCTGACCGGTGATCACGGCGCTGCTTTGGGCGTGATGGATTTCAGCACTCCTGGCAACAGCTGCCGGGCACCTTCGCCACTGAGATGACTGTTGTCCTCATAGAGCGCAAGACCGCCTGAGCGGTAGGGCAGGTGTCCGTCTTCCTGCAGGATTTCCTCCGGATGCACCGCAGTGACGGCGCAGGCTTTTTCAAGCTGGCCCAGCAGTTGCAAGGCTCGCGCATGGAACTGACGATGCGCATCCAAAGTCACCCATTCAGGCGGGAAAGACTCTCCGTGCCTGAGGGCGCGCGCCATGTCCTGCGGCACCTGCCTGCCCATGGTCGGGATCGGGTAAAGCAGGATCACTTGCTTACCTGCCTGCGTCAGAAGTGTGATGGTGCGGGTGAGCGCCTGCAGGACAACTTGTTGCATGTCCTCCGGCGTGGAGTCTGCGGGCATCTGGATGCGCGGTTGGCGATCCGGTTTCAGATACCATGACCAGCTGGCGCAAAGGATGACGGTCCGGCATGGTCCGGCGGCGATCTGCGGCAGGACTTCAGCGGTCAATGAGGCGCTGTGTTCCGAGCTGGTCACACCCGCTGCGGGCAGCGTGGCGGGTGCCACCCAGCACTGTCCCGCGCGGCCCTGGGCCAGCAGTTCGCGGTTCAGTTCATGGACGAGGCATTGCGCGTGGCTGTCCCCGACTAAAAACACTTCAGGCGTGCGACCTTCCTGTCCGATTGTTAGCAGTGTCGCTTTGGCGGGCTTGATGACATCACAATCCGGCAGCACGCGCCGGAGCCAGATCTCAGCCGACGCACCGGCAAAGCCGTTGTGCCGCCGCACCTGATCTGCGGAGATCATGAGCCCGATGACGAGCATGAGCGCAGCGGCCACGAGCCAGCGCTGATGCCGGTGATCCGCTGTTCGGCGCAGTGGATTCTCCACTCCATGATGCAACGCGGCGGCGATGATGAGTGAGGCCGCCGCGCAAAGCATTTGATCAATCACATCCCAATGCCCCTTCCAGGCCCGGTACAGCACGAACAGCGGCCAGTGCACGAGGTAGAGTGAATACGACATGCGCCCGAGATAGCGGACCGGTGGCAGCACGAGCAGGCTGTAGATCAGTGTCCCGGGCCCGCCAGCGCGAGTCGCGATCAGCAGAACTGTGCCCGCGACAGATGCTATTGGCAGGCTGATCAAGCTCAGGCTGGCGGCACACAGCGCGAGGCCTGGCCATGAAAAAAACGGAGGCAGCCAGGCTCTGCGCTGAATCAGTGCTGCGGTGAAACAACCCGCCGCCAGCTCCCAGGCCCGGCCTTCCAATCCATAGAAAGCATGACTGCCACTCCCGCGTGACACGACGACGGAGGCGACAAAGAGCGCGGTCACGACGACGGCTAAGATCATCCGCCGGCTTGCTGCCCGGCCGCTGAGCCCCAGCACAAGCAGCAGGGGATACAAAAGATAGAACTGCTCCTCCACCGCCAGGGACCAGGTGTGCAGCAGCGGATTGCCGGTGGCATCCGGTGAGAAGTAGTCCGTGCCGCGCGCTAACTGATAGTTCGACAATGACAGCAGGGCGGCCATCGAGGTGCTGGCGAAGTTTTTCAGTTCCAGTGGGAAAAGCACCTGCCACGCGATGACCCAGGTGAGCAGCAGAGTCACCAAAAAGGCGGGCAGCAGCCGCCATGCCCGGCGCAGGTAAAAGGCGCGAAACGAGAATTGATTTTCAGCCCGGCCAGCCACGATGAGCCGCGTGATCAAAAAGCCCGAGATAACAAAAAACATGTCCACACCGAGGAAGCCGCCAGGCAGCCATCCTGAGTCGAGGTGAAACACGAGCACTGACAGAATCGCCAGCGCCCGCAGGCCATCGATCTCGGGGAGATATTTTTCTTTGGGTCCTGGCATGGTCTGGAGGCTGTCCTGACAGACAGTGTTTCTCAGACCGGGGCATGGAACAAGCGTCAATGATGGGCCGCAGGGGCTAGTTTCACCTCGTGACCAGGCGCCCGGGCGATTTCACCGGCGGCCGTGGTTCACCACTTTGTTCCAACCGCCGCTCCTTGCAGGGAGTGCCTCATGTTAATAAAGCCAAACATGGCAAGCATGTCTTCATGCGGCCGTTTCGACAGGTCTGGAGAAGGTTCCGGATTGGGTTTCACCCTGGCCAGGCAGGTGCTCCGGAGCGCCTGCGGATTGTCCGTGACGGGCATGTTGGCGGTGGAAAAAGGCAGATCGTGCCGAAAGTCCTGCAGCCAGTCACCTGCCCCGATTTGCCAGGAGATATTGATGCCGTTCACGCGGCGGACAGCGGGGACCAGCATCGCGTGCCTGAGCTGTCTGCGTGTCAGTTTACCGGGCCGGATGTCCGCATCAGGTTCCCGGCGGATAAAGCCTTCAAGGTTTTCATCGAGAATGCGGCCGCGGGTGCGCGCGGTCTGGCAGGGCTCTTCAAGGAGGAAAGACTGGACACCAAAAAATTGTCACTGCCGACGATCGCAACTTCAAAAATAAACGCCCGCAGCAAAACCTTCGCAACCCACTTGAGCGGCGGTGTTCGATTTCGAGAGCCCGCACAGCGCTTCAATTTGAGCGGGTCCGGCATCAAATTCCTGCCGGAGCATGTTACAGCGATTTCACGTCCATGCCAGGCTTTGAACACCAGCGCTCAAAGACCGCTTCAAAGGCCAGTCGGCGAGCTTCAGGTTTCTGATTTTAGTGGCCAAATGAAAAGAGGTGAAGTCACTTCAGTTGGACCATTGGCACGTCAAGTTTTGCCAAGCTTGAGTCGATCGTTTGGAAAAAGCTCACCTTGCCGGTGGTGACATCGTAGAGGCTGCCGATTACGGCAAGCTTGCCTTCTTCAACGAGTTTGTTCAGCGTGGCGCTGCGCTGGCGGATTGTCTTGATGGTGCGCATCACATTGAGGCGGGAGATTTCGTTCGCATAGGCAGCTTTTTCACCCGGAGCCCACTGGTCGGGCTTCTTCAGCGTGGAGGGATCGACAGCCTGCTGGATCTCGGTGATGAGACCGTCGAGGTTGCCGCACGGGGTCGCCTCACTGGCCTTTTTCGCAGTTGCGAGGAGATCGACGGCGGCGTTTACCGCGCCGCAACTGGTGTGGCCGAGCACCAGAACGAGTTTCGCTCCAACCACGGCGCATGCATACTCGATGCTGCCAAGCAACTCGGTCGTGGCGATGTTGCCAGCCACACGCGCGCTGAAAATGTCGCCGAGGCCGAGATCGAAAACCATCTCAGCCGGAGCGCGTGAGTCGATGCAGCCCAGCACGGCTGCTATGGGAAATTGTCCGGTTGCCGTGGCATCAATCTGGCGATTGTAGTCACGCTCAATGCGCCTGCCGTTGAGGAAGCGCTGGTTCCCGGCCTTTAAGATTTCCAGCACGGCGACCGGGGTGAGTGAGCTCTGCACCTCGCGAGTGGAGTAGTCGATGTATTGGATGTGATCTTTGAGCAGATAGCTGTCCTTGAAGCCTGCGAGACTCAGTTTCACGCCATGAGCTGCCGCGGTGGTTTTTTTGAAGTCTTCGATGAG
>CAJCCF010000253.1 GCA_903960845.1 uncultured Verrucomicrobiota bacterium
AGGCCTATGCCACAGGACGCAAGGACGAAGCCCGGGCTATTCGCTCACAACCGGTGGTCGGTTGATTCCAAAGCAGGAAGAATTGGAACGGACTTCTTTGAGTGTTTGGATTCATTGCTGCCGGCGAAAAACAAAATCTGACCGCTCCTGAGCAGGATACATGGCATGCACGATGTTTACTTGCCGCATACGCCAACTAACCTGACCTGACAGATAGGGGATATACCCCGTGGAATGACAGTCCGGGCCAGCTAATTTGATCCCCACACCCATCATGAAAACCATTCAAGTCTATGATCCGCCCATGTGCTGCTCCACAGGCATCTGCGGCCCAAACATTGATCCTGATCTCGTCAACTTTGCCGCCATGCTCTCCCAGCTCGGTTCGCACGGAGTCAAGATTGAGCGCTACAACCTCGGTCAGCAACCGATGGCATTTGTGCTGAATTCAGAAGTGAATGCCCTGCTCGAAAAGGAAGGCACCGAGGTGCTGCCGGTCATTTTTCTCGATGGTAAAATCTACATCAAAGGGCGCTACCTGAATCATGACGAGCGTCCCGCCTTCTTTCGCGCGGCTCTCGGCAAAACAGAGGAGGCAGCATGAACCTGCCGCTTTATCAGCCAGATGCCGCCACGACGACACGCTTTCTCTTCTTCACCGGCAAGGGTGGTGTGGGCAAGACCTCCCTCTCCTGCGCCACGGCGCTGAAACTCGCCGAGGCGGGTAAACGCGTGCTGCTGGTGAGCACTGATCCGGCCTCGAACCTGGATGAGGTGCTGGAAACGAAACTCACAAATCAACCCAAAGCCATCGCGGGTGCGCCGGGGCTCGACGCATTGAATATCAATCCGGTCGATGCGGCGGCGGCGTATCGCGAGCGCTTGATCGGTCCGATGCGCGGCCTGCTTCCCGAAGCGGCGCTGCGCAGCATGGAGGAGCAGCTTTCCGGATCATGCACGGTGGAGATCGCGGCATTTGACGAGTTCTCCGGATTCATCGGAAATCCCGAAACGGCGAAAGGCTATGATCATGTCATCTTCGACACCGCGCCCACCGGCCACACACTGCGCTTGATGAGTTTGGCAAAAGCCTGGGATCAGTTTTTGGACAAGAACACGAGCGGCACTTCATGCCTGGGACCACTGGCCGGCCTGGAAAAGCAGCGCGTCATCTATGAAGCAACGGTCAACGTGCTGGCCGACGCTTCCGCCACGACGCTGGTTCTGGTTAGTCGTCCCCAGGGGGCTGCTCTGCGCGAGGCTGAGCGCACCTCCAAAGAGCTGCGCGCCATCGGTGTGGGCAACCAATGCCTGGTCATCAATGGCACCTTTGAAACCATCTGCCCGGTGGATCCAACCTCCCAGGCCATGCAGCAACGCGGGTTGTCGGCCTTGGTGGAGGCGGCTGAATTCATCAGTTCCATGAACAGCTTTGTCGTGCCGCTGCGGCCCATCAACATTCTTGGCATCGACGGATTGCGCATGCTGCTGAGTCATGAGGTCCAAGGCCAATGCATCAAGCCGGATCAAGACGGCTGGACAGCTCCCGCCATGGAAAGCCTGGAGGATCTCGTCGCCAGCATCGAGCAGCAGGGCAGCGGTGTCATCATGACCATGGGCAAAGGCGGAGTGGGAAAAACCACCGTCGCTGCCGCGATCGCCGTCATGCTCGCACGTCGGGGTCATTCCGTGCATCTGAGCACGACCGATCCCGCTGCGCACGTGGCACAGACGCTGCATGGCAAGGTGGAAGGACTCACGCTCAGCAAAATTGATCCCGCGGCGGAAACGGCTGCGTATCAGGGTGAAGTCATGCTTGCTCAAGGTGCCACCATGGATGAGGCGGGCAGAGCCTTGCTTGAAGAAGATCTGCGTTCACCCTGCACCGAGGAGATCGCCGTTTTCCGTGCTTTTGCCCGTGAAGTTGGAAAGGGTGCAAATCGCTTCGTCGTGCTCGACACCGCGCCGACCGGCCACACGTTGCTGCTGCTTGATGCCAGCGAGGCTTATCAACGCGAGCTGGAGCGCCAGGCCCGCAGCACCCAGCCGGAGGAAGTTCTCAAACTCCTCGAACGCCTGCGCGATCCCAAGTTCACGCGCATCCTGCTGGTGACTCTGCCAGAGGCCACGCCGGTGCATGAAGCCGCCGCGCTGCAGGAAGATCTGCGCCGTGCGCGCATCGAACCTTTCGCATGGGTGATCAATCAAAGCCTGCTCAACAGCGGTTCCTGTGATCAGCTCCTGCAATGCCGTGAAGTCTCCGAGCACCGCTACCTGTGCGAGGTGGTGGAAAAGCTGGCCAGGCGCACGGCCTGGCTCCCCTGGCAGGCTGAAGAACCTGTCGGTCCGGATGCACTGGCACGACTGGGCCAGTCCATTCGTTCATGCCCGTCGCGCGTTTGAGCCCCCTGCCTCAAGCCCAGCTTGGCGGATGTGATTCAAACGTCACACGCTGCCTGGACAGCGGATGGGTGAAGGTGATGCGCTGAGCGTGCAGGCACATCGGTGCATCGGCCACATTCAGCGTCTGTGTGTCGCCTTTGGCACCGCCGGGCAGATAAACCTGGTCACCCAGCACGGGGAACCCCAGTTGCCAGAGATGGATGCGGATCTGGTTTGTCCGGCCTGTCAGTGGCCGAGCTTCCAGCAGCGCCGTGCCATCGGCATCGCGGCGCAGCACGCGAAACTCCGTGCGCGAGGCATCACCATCCTCTTCATCCACTTCACGGCTGCCCAAGGCGCCAGCCTCCGAACTGATCGGGGCGTCACAGGCAAACACATCCTCTGCCGGATGCCCCTGCACGCGCACAAGATACCATTTTTCCACCTCACCGCGCGCGAACTGCGGCTGCACCTGACCGGCGAAGTGCCGCGTGCGCGCCACGACGACGAGGCCTGTGGTGTTGGCATCCAGGCGATGGCAGGCGCGCAGCTTCTGCGGGTGGTAAACTTCGTTGAGGATGTATTGCAGCGTGTTGCGATTGAACCGGCCTCCGGGATGCATCGGCAGCGGCGCCGGTTTCTCCAGCACCACCAGCGCCTGGTCTTCATGCAGCAGCCGAATGTCGGCATTCACGTCCGGTTCCATGTTTGCCGGCACCAGTTGCACAAAGCGTTCGCCGGCACGGACCGTCTGCTGGGCAGCGGCCACCTTCATGTCTTTGTCGAGAAGGCGGTTGTTTTCAAAACGCATCAACCACTCGCCCCGGGAGACCACAGGCAGAATCGTGACCAGCGTGTCCAGCAGCGTCATGCCATCGCAATGCTTCGGCACCGAGAGCGGGCGGTAGTTGTCATAAGGCGCACTGCCGGGCAGCGGCGTGGTCAGGCGGCGGATCGCTGCATGCCGTTTGGCAATGCTTTCCTGCATCTGCTGCTCGGTGGACTTGAAGCAATACGGGCAGGACACATTCTCCACATAACGCGGATCAGCCTGATCCTCATCCGACAGCGGCGACTGGCACATGTAGCACTGGGCGGACTGCGTTTCCTCCAGCCCCGGGTCCACGCCCACACGCTGATCGAAGACGAAGCACTCGCCATCATAATGGTCGCCACCCACCTCTTCGAAGTACTTCAGAATGCCGCCTTCAAGCTGCCAGATCTGCTCGAAGCCTTCGCGCTCCATGAAGGGCGCCGCCTTCTCACAGCGGATGCCGCCCGTGCAGAAGGTCACAATCGGCTGCTTCTTCAATTCCGGTGGCAGGGCCCGCACGGCGGCGGGAAAATCGCGAAACGTGTTCACCCCGATCACATGGGCGTTTTTAAATGTGCCCAGCTTCACTTCGTAATCATTGCGCGTGTCCAGCAGCACCACCGGGCGGCCTTCATCCAGCCACTGTTTCAATGTCCGCGCCTCCATCCGTGGTGAGGTGTACTGCGCCGGGTCGATGCCCTCGACACCGAAAGCGATGATCTCCTTCTTGATGCGCACCAGCATACGATTGAAGGGCTGATGCGCGCTTTCGCTGTACTTCGGGTTCAGGCCTTCCAGGCCCTGAACGCTGCGAATCTCCGCCACCAGTTCATCCACCTGCTCCCTCGGACCCGCGATGAAAAGATTGATCCCCTCCGTGCTGAGCAGGATCGTCCCCTTCAATCCCCAGCCCTTGCAGAGCATGGCGAGCCGCTCACGCAACGATTTGAGGTCAGTGAGCGGTGCAAACTTGTAGCAGGAGATATTCGTGATGGGCAGGTCAGCAGTCATGGGCACCGACTCTGTTGAGTCCAGACCGCGCCAGATGCAAGCCCGAGAAACATCCCCACCCTTGCAAAAACCCGCCCTCCCTTGCGGCACCCCGCGTTCTTGCCCGCCGATCATCGACTTGGTCAAACGGTGGCGTCATTGATCAAACCAATCGCGCGGCAAGTTCTATCAATTCGATCATCCGCCTGAAGTGCGAAAAGTAGGCGGCGTATGAAAACTATCACCCGCTCCCCTTCCGAGTCCGCCACACGACTCATCCCGCTCTGGCTCAAAGTTACTTACACGGCCTTCATGGCCGTTTTGATTCCGGTTTACTGGATCAACTATGGCCCCACGAACTTCCTCTATTTTTGCGATGTGGCGCTACTCATCACGCTCTATGCCGTCTGGGCGGAGAGCAGGCAGGCGGCATCCATCGCTGCGGTGGGCATACTCGTGCCACAGGCGTTTTGGTGCCTCGACTTTGGGATACAGCTTGCACGCCTGATGACCGGCGCAGAGCACTCGGGCATGACGGCCTACATGTTTGATGCAAGCAAGCCGCCCTTCCTGCGAGGGCTCTCGCTCTTCCATGGCTGGTTGCCGTTCCTGCTGATTTTTCTGCTGGCCCGTTTGGGTTACGAAGCACGAGCTCTGAAACAATGGACCGGCATCGCCTGGAGTCTGTGCCTGTTCGCCTTCTTTGCCCTGCCCCCCGCTGGCGCAAAGCTGGCTGATCCAAACACGCCGGTGAATGTGAACTACGTCTTCGGTCTCGATGACACCCAGGCCCAACAATGGATGCCGGCAGGTGTTTATCTCGTGGTCTGGATGCTCGCTCTTTTCGCGCTCGCCTTCCTGCCGACTCATCTGGTATTGAACAAGCTCGCCAGTCAACGCAACGCCCGCTGATCTGAATTATGGACACGACCTTTCCCAAGCCTGCTCCAGCCTCTCAACGTGGATTCTGGGCGCTCATCATCACCCAGTTTCAGGGAGCCTTCAGCGACAACACCCTCAAATGGCTCGTGCTTTTCCTCATCGCCGAGATGAACCTCCCCAACGAGGAGCGCGACAAGCTGATCGGCATCGTCGGCGCGCTCTTTGCCCTGCCGTTCATCCTTTTTTCCATGAGCGGGGGCTATCTGGCAGATCGCTTCAGCAAGCGCGCCGTGACCATCGGGGTGAAGGCATTTGAAATCCTCGTGATGATGATCGCGCTGTTCGGTCTGGCGACGAATCACCTCTATGTCACCATCGGCTGTGTCTTCCTTATGGGCGTTCACAGCGCCTTCTTCGGCCCCTCGAAGTATGGTTTGCTGCCGGAGTTGCTGGAGGCTAGGAAACTGTCCTGGGGCAATGGTGTGATCGAGCTAACCACCTTCCTGGCCATCGTCATGGGCACCGTCGCCGGTGGCTGGCTGTGCAAGACTTTCACAGGGAATCAGTCAGGCTCGGGCATGGTCCTCATCGCGTTTGCCGTGCTCGGACTCATCACCAGCTTTGGTATCACTAAACCTAAAAGCGTGAATGGGAAAGATGACAGATTGCCGTGAAGGCGCATAGAATGGGCTGATGGTGCGTAAAAACATCCCCGTGGAAGCTCACTCAA
>CAJCCF010000254.1 GCA_903960845.1 uncultured Verrucomicrobiota bacterium
AGCGCGGCTCGATGTGGCGTGCACGACCAAAATCAAGCAATGCAGGCTGTGATCCGTGGCGCATCGCGAGATGAAGTTGGGCGCGCAGGAAATAGAAGTTGAAGTCCAATGGTGTGAGGTCAATGGCGCGCTGGACCAGATTCAATGCCTCTGCACGCCTGCCCTGCGCTGCTTCAGTGATCGCCTTTTCCTGCAAACGGGTGGCTGCGGACGACAACCCGAGGTCGGTTAGTCCGGCTGCGAGGGCCAACGAATGAAGACCCAGGGCAATGAGAGTGACGCCGCCCAGGCGGAATAGCCAGACTTGAAGCGGGCCGGTGAGTGATCCCACATAGCGCGGACGCATTGCCAGGGCTGCCACCAGCGAGAAAGTGACCATGTATCCCAAGCCATGCATCGGCACGTCAAAGATTGAATGCACCAAGGCCAGAGTGGTGGCGATTCCAAACGCCTTTCGAATGCGTCTGCCGGAACGGCTGTCGCGGCTTCGCTTCCGGTGTTTTGAGAACCATGGGCCGGTAGTGCTCAAGAGCCAAAAAATGAACATCAGGCAGGGAATCAGAGTGAGCATGCCTGCCTCAAAAAGCAGCCAAAGCACATCGCTCTCAGGGTGGAGCGGACGGAGTTCAGGAAAGGGCGTTGTTCCTACCAGAGGAATGATTTTCTCATACATCCCCAGCCCCTGTCCTATCCAGGGAGCCTTTGCTGAAGCGGTCAGTGTTTCCTCCGCCAGCCACCAGCGCAGATCGGAACCGAGCATTTCTGATACGGGCTGTGAGGTGAGCCGTTTCCCCAAGTGCCCACCGGCGACGAGTGCGACCGAAAGAATGGTCATGACCAATGCGGTGCTGACGGCCGCTTTACGCAATAACCCCCGCTTCATGGCCGCCGTGGCCAGCCAGAGCGTGATGCCAAGGAAGAACAGAGCCAATCCAGCACGGGACGTGTTGACCATGATGCAGATCAGCAGCACCAGCACACCGGGTCCGAAAATGATCCACCAGCGTGACTGGCGGCGGAAGGCGTCATAAGCCGCCGCTGCACAGAGCACGCTGGACAGGGCATAGTAACTGGAAGCATGGTTGTGATTGGCAAACGGGCCCATGCCAACCTGTCTGGGCTTGACGGTGTTGATCGGCCACCAGGGAATTTGCACGATGTTCCAGACATCCAGCAGTGACATGATTCCGATGATGACGGCGGCTACCCCGAGGATGCGCAGCGCCACGCGCCTGCCACCGTCACTGAAGTTTTGGCCGAGGCAGCTCCACAGCCAGATGACCACGGTGAGCATCAGAACCCAGGCTTCCAGAGTCGTCCACATTTCGGGTGAAACAGAGCTGGAGAGAGGCACTGACCATTCCGTGGTTAAATTCACCCGCCACTCCTCAAGGGGACCAAACCAGCTCGCGGGCAGCAGGCCAATGGCCGGAGCCAGGGCAAGCCAGACCAATGCGATCAGAGGTATTTTGCGAAGCCGGTGACGCGGCGGTGCCAGGATGATGGTCCCGCCCATGAGAACCAGAGCCAGGCCCACAGCCCAAGTCTCAGACGCCGTTCCAAAGAAAATAATCAGGGCGGCGGTGAGTGCATAGAGCCAGGCGCGCGGATGCTGCCGGACTCCACCATTCTCTGACTCGGCATCCTCGGCGGCTTCGCTATCCGCGTCTGAGCCATCATCGACTTCAGACCGGATTGAAATATCGGCAGGCGGCAGTTCCCCCTCGGGAACGGTTTCTGGCGGCACGGGCATCATGGCGTGGTGGTCAGAGATGGGTTGAGGTCGATCACATCAGAGAGTCTCTCATCCTCCTCGTTTGCGATGGCGCAATCAGGCAGCGCGCCCCAGCGCTCCAGGCAGCGCTCAAAAAGCGTGGAGAAGGCATCAACACGGTTGAACCAGTCAGTTTTAAGGCCGTCATCCACCGGACAATGCAACACGCACTTGGCGCCCGACTTCATGGGCAGAATGACGGGATGCGTCTCCGGGGTATGCTTTTCTTTGAAACCGATCCATTGGAAACGTTGCCGTAGCACCTTGGTGAACTCCTCAAGACTTTCGCATTTTTCAATGTCGAATTCCAGCACGCGTGCGTGGGCCCTGATGTGCTCCAGACGGCGACGGCGTGAGAGCGCCTGGTTGATCTGTTCACGTAAATTCGACCAACTCCGCACGTATCCCAGGTAGCGGGCGGCAGCGATGGCCAGGAGAAAAAGAACTGCACCCGCCACCGGCAGGGCCACACCTTTGGTCAGCAGGATGCTGATGCCCACAAGGCTGAGCACCACGCAAACCGAGTACATGACCAGCAGCGCCCGCCCCTTGCTGTATCCCAAAAGAATGAGCCGGTGATGGATGTGCTCTGCATCGGCACTGAAAATGGGGACTCCGCGTATGCTGCGCCGCAGGATGGCAAAGGCCGTGTCCAGAATCGGCACACCCAGGGCAATCACGATGACCAGCATGGCGGCGATGACGGAGCCTTTGTTTGAGCTTTTCAGCGAGACGGAAGCGATAAAGAACCCGATCAGATACGCGCCGCCATCACCCAGAAATATTTTAGCCGGAGGGAAATTGAAGAACAGGAAACCACTCAAGGCTCCTGCCATCAGCACCGAAATCAGCAGCACCTCCGGCATGTAGGAGATATGACCCACAAATGCCAGGGTTAGAGAGAGGAACAGCCCAAACCCTCCTGCCAGGCCATCCATCCCATCAATCAGGTTGATGATATTCGGGATGGCGACCAGCCACAACAGGGTCAGAGGCAGGCTCCACCAGCCCAGCTCAACACTGCCCGCGCCAAAAGGATTGCTCAGCACATCCACGGAGACCCCCATTGAGTAGAGGATCAGCGCCACCCCGATCTGGCCGACGAGTTTTACTCGCGCGCCGAGGGCTTTGAGATCGTCAAAAAATCCGACGCTGAACATGAGGGCATTGCACAGCAGGATCGGACCCCACTCCGTCCACTTCATCCGTCCCAGCATCAGCATCACGATCACCCCCACCATCAGGGCGGCGAAGATGGGAGCGCCGCCCAGACGCGGAATGGGCTTGTCATGCTGCTTGCGCCGCTCGTCAGGAGCATCCAGCCCAAGTGTGCCCTTTTTTTGCATGACTAGCAGCGTGCCCATGAGGCTGATCAAAAGAGCAGCGATAAAATAGCCCGCCATTTCAAGCTTGAGCGGCATGATGAGAGGTGCCGAAGGCCCCGTCACAGCGTCATATAGGGTGGCTAGATTCATGAAAAAAATAAGCTGACTGATCAGCCCGCGGGTTTCTGACCAGCCCCAGTAATCATGTCGATCAACCGACCACGCAAGAGCGTCTGCGAGTTCTCGGCAGCCAGAGCGCGACTCGTCATCGAGGGGGGGAGCGCGCCCTCTTCGGCCGCTTCAGTCAGGTTTTTCACCAAACCACCGGCGTCGCCATGCCGGACCAGCCGGGCATAGTGCTTGTCGGGCAGCCGCTGTGCGAGGTCAGTGAGATGACTTTCATCAGGACCAAGCGCCAGAAACGGCAGCCCCAGAGCCAGGATGTTGTACACCTTGCAGGGATGCACAATGCCCACAAAGGGCGCACCCATCACCACCAGATGCAGATCCGCGCTGGAGAGTGAGGCCGAGAGCTCCGCGAGAGGCTGGTAGGGAAGGGTGGTGATGTTTCTCAATCCGCGCTCGATGGCGAAAGTTTTGACTTTGGCAAACTCACTGCCGCCTCCGATGAATACAAAAGCGATTCGCTCATCCCCTGCCAGTTGCTCTGCAGCCGCTAGCACGGTGTCCAGCGGGTGGCAGGGGCTGTGATTGCCGGAATACATGACCACAAATTTTGCAGTTAACCCATACCTCTCGCGGAAGGCATCACGACCTGCGGCGTCCCAGCTCACGGCATCATCATGCGACCAGGGCGCATCCACGTGGATCACTTTTTCAGCCACCCCCTTGTCCATGAGTCTCCGGGCCATGAAACGATCCAGCGCCACAATGCGGGCGGCACGCCCGAAACTCCAATTTTGCAGGCTGCTCAGCACGCGCTTGGCCAGGCTTCCTGCACGCAGCCAACCGGCAGCGACCGCCTCATCAGGATTCAGATCCATGACCCAGGGAATCACCGCGCCGCCTTTCAGCGCAGCCACGGCAGTACCCAGTGTCGAGATCAGCGGTGGAGATGTCAGGCAAACCGTCACATCGAATCGCGGCAATCGCATCAGAATCCAGGCGGCGTTTAACCAAAAGAGGCCAAAGTCGACCAGTCTCCGCCACTTTGATTGCCGCCCAAGCCCCGGGGTCCAGATGCGATGAATCTCAATCCCTTCCCAGGTTTCCCGGACGGGGTAGCGGGTTTCGGGCTTGTCATATCCACGGGATGACGCCACCACCGTCACCTCATGCCCTGCTGCGCGAAGGCCCAGCGCCAGATCGGTTAAATACTGTGCCGTCGCCACATAATCCGGGTAAAAACACTGATTGAGCAGCAGGATATTCATCAGTCAGTGCCATTGCCCTCGCGCAAATTGTGGGCTGCTGTTTCGGACAAAAAGCATGCATAGGCATGGCGGATACCCGTTTTTAGGTCATAGCGCGGTTGCCAGCCCAGCGCGGCCAGTTTGGACGAATCCATGAGTTTGCGCGGCGTGCCATCGGGTTTCGTCGCGTCCCAGATGATCTTCCCGGGATATCCGACGGCCTCTGCCACCATTTCCACGAGTTCCTTGATGGTCACTTCTGAACCACTGCCGATATTGATCCAGTCGGGTGGAGATTCCTGCTCCATGAGCAGTGCGCAGGCATCCGCCAAATCATCCACATGCATGAACTCGCGGCGCGGCGCCCCCGTGCCCCAAGCTGTTACGACTGGATCGCCTGCAAGTTTTGCCAGATGAAAGCGCCGGATCAGCGCGGGCAGAACATGCGAGTTTTCAGGATGATACTGATCTCCCGGCCCATACAGGTTTGTCGGCATGGCGGAGTAAAACAGAACGCCATACTGATGCCGATAGAGTTGCGCCATTTTAACTCCTGCGATTTTAGCAATGGCGTAGCCCTCATTGGTCGGCTCCAGCGGTCCCGTGAGCATGCACTCCTCCGTCATCGGTTGGGAGGCGTGCCTTGGATAAATGCAGGAACTTCCAAGATTCAGAAGACGCTTCACGCCGACCAGGCGGGCCCCTTCAATGCAGTTCATGGCGATGGCCAGATTGTCATACAGAAACTCTGCAGGGTAAGTGTTGTTGGCGTGGATGCCTCCCACTTTTCCTGCGGCAATGATCACGACGTCCGGTCTTTGCTCTGCGTAAAAATCAAAGACGGCGCGCTGATCCATCAGGTCCAGTTCCTGTCGGCTGCGGGTGATGATTTCCATCCCCTCCTGGTTCTGAAAGCGGCGTACCAGTGCCGCTCCGACCATGCCGTTGTGTCCTGCAATAAAGAGTTTCATCAGGCTTTCTTCAGGTTGGCGATTTGCGCCTCATGTTGAGCAAGTTTCAGGTCTGCATCAATCATGAGCCTGACCAGTTCCTTGAATTTCACCTTGGGTTCCCAGCCAAGCTGACGTCTGGCTTTCGCCGGATCGCCGATCAGCAGTTCCACCTCCGCCGGGCGTTCGTAGCGTGTGTCATGGGAGACATATTTTTCCCAATCCAAATCCAGTAGTTGAAAAGCTTCCTGGCAGAATTCACGCACGCTGTGCGTCTCATTCGTGGCCACCACGTAGTCGTCCGGGTTTTCCTGCTGCAGCATCAGCCACATCATCTCCACATACTCGCCGGCGAAACCCCAGTCGCGCTTTGCATCCAGATTGCCCATGTAGAGACGATCCTGAAGCCCCATTTTGATGCGTGTTGCCGCGCGAGTGATTTTTCGCGTCACAAAGGTCTCGCCGCGCCGCGGGCTCTCGTGATTGAAGAGGATGCCGTTTGAGGCATGCAGGCCGTAGCTTTCGCGATAGTTCACCGTCAGCCAGTAGGCGAACACCTTCGCGCAGCCGTAAGGCGAGCGCGGCCAGAAGGGCGTCGTCTCCGTCTGTGGCACCTCCTGCACTTTGCCAAACATCTCGGACGATGATGCCTGGTAGAAACGAGTCTTCTTTGCCAGTCCGGCCTCTCGGATCGCTTCCAGAATTCGCAGAACGCCCAGACCATCCACATCCCCGGTGTATTCAGGGATGTCAAAAGACACCTTCACATGGGATTGCGCCCCCAGATTGTAGATCTCATCCGGTTGCAGTTCATACAGCAGCTTCACCATCTGCACCGCATCCGCTAGATCCCCGTAGTGCAAAATCAGGCGTGCATTGTCCGCATGCGGGTCCTGGTAGATGTGATCAATCCGGCCCGTGTTGAAACTCGATGAGCGGCGGATGATGCCATGCACCTCATAGCCCTTTTTGAGCAGCAACTCCGCCAGATAAGATCCATCCTGTCCGGTGATGCCAGTGATCAGTGCTTTCTTCATGCGTGAGGTTGTCGGGAATGTTTGCGAGGGTTGTGGAATGCCTATTTATTGAGAAGCCTGAATCAAAGACAAGACATGAATGTTCAGGCCGGCAACTTCCATCCTGACCTGGCGGCGCGGATTTTCAGTATATCCATAGCCATCAGCCAGGAATCACGCAGCAGGCGCACTTTGCCTCCGGGAGTTTCATGCCAGTCGATCGGCACCTCCTCGATGTGGCAGCCTGTGTCCAGCAGCGCCACCATCAGCTCCACATCAAAGGCAAATCCGTGCACCTTCAGCCGGTTTGAGATCCGTTCAAAGGCCGCGCGCGGCACCATCTTCAGGCCGCATTGTGAGTCATAAACCGGGATGTTCAGGATTTCCGAAACCAGCGTGGCATAGATCCTCCCCAGCAGGTGTCGCTTGAACAGGCGCTCCACCCGCCGCCCCAGCATCTTCACACGTGAGGCAAAGATGGCCGTTTTACCGCTCGTCATCTTGAGCAGGCGTGCCACTTCAGGCGCGGAGCATGAGCCATCCGCATCCACAAATGCCAGCCAGTCTGCTCCGCCATGTTCAGCCCAGCCTGCATACACCGCCCCGCCTTTACCGAGATTCTCCGGCAGAACTTTCAGTGGCAGCAGGCAGCCATACTTCCCCCGCAAGTCTTCAATGATGTCGCTCATGCGGTGCACCTCATCAACATCCGAGCCATCTTCGACAACCAGCACCCGCACGCCCCCAATGGCCTGCATGGTTTGGCAGAGTTCAGGCAAAAAGCCTCCAATACGTCCGCTCTCGCGGAAGCATGGCACCACCAGATGGATGTTTTCAGTGGTCATCCTTCAGTTTTTTTTCAATGAGACGCAGCGCCAGCAGCATCTCTGCGAGCAGTCGTTGCAGGGCGTAGTACCAGCCGCGCCAGCCATCCCAAAGGGTGCCCTTGACCAGCAGGGTGTAGATGAGGCTCGCAGGAATGGCGGCCCACATGGTTAGGCGCAGCTTGTCCTGGAGGCGCAGTTTGGCGGGATCGGTTGCCGATAATTTTTTGGATTCCAGGAGTGCGTATTTATCCTGTGAGGATAGCCAGCGCGTCAGGGGTTTGCGGTCATCATGATCGATGCGTGTCTGCAAATGACCCAGCATCCCCGGCACATGCAGAGCCTGAGTGTGACCGTCCTCAACATATGTGCAGCGGCTTTTTTGAAACAGCACCGCGCGCGGCGGATACAATGATGCCCGCAGCGCCTTGCCGAAGACGAGATAGCGGAATGCGGCATCATAGGCGTCAGCATCTCCCGGCAAACCCGACAACTCCTCTTCAAATCCGGTGCCGAGGACATAGTCTGCATCCAGTGCCAGCACCCAGGCCGTTGCAACCAGGGTCACGCCGTGGTTCCATTGCGTCGTGTGATCATCAAAGGCACGCGTTTCTAACCGCACGTTTGGAAAACTCGTCGCGATTTGCTGCGTGGCATCGGTGCTGCCACTGTCCAGGACCACAATTTCAGTGGCCCACTGGAGGCGTTTCAGCGTCCGTTCCAGATTCGGCGCCTCATTGAAAGTGAGCACCAGAGGTGTGATGTCTTGGAGGCTCAGCATAACGCGGTCTTTGATAAAACCGTTTGGTAAAGATTTGTCAGATTACGGCTCATGGCAGCAAGTGAATACTGCTCTTGAGCACATTGTCTGGCAGTATTGCCGAGTCGTTTGCGTTCCACGGGATCTGCGAGCAGGCGGGTTATTGCCGCAGCCAGTGCTTGAGGATCCGTCGGTGTGAGCAGCACTGCGCTGGCTGATTCCGCGGCCAGGGCGACTCCGCTCGTGCTGATGCAGGGAAGACCGGAAGCCATGGCCTCCAGCAGGGCAATGCCAAAATTTTCCGACTCGGACGGCAATACAAAAATCGTGGCTGCGGCAAGTGCAGCCAGCTTTGTTTGACCTGATAAGTAGCCGGCCCAGACCACACGGCCCGCCAGATCGGGTTGATGAGTCCGCTCTTCGAGACCTTGCACATACTCTTCCTCGCCACTGCCGGCGATGACCAGACATGCAAATGTCGCAACGCGGGCAAATGCTTCCAGTAAAAGCTCCACATTCTTTTTCCGGTCGAGCCGCGAGAGAAACAACACGATGGGCCGGCCTGCGATCAGTGGGTGCTGCTCCAGAAACAGGGTGGCATCTGGCAGGCGATCAAAGGGCAGGAGATCAATCCCCAGTGGCACCACCGCTGGAAAGGCCTTGAGGCAGAGCCGCGCGGCGTCATCCCGTTCTTGATTGCTGGTGTAGTGCATGGCCGAGGCAAGGTTCAGCACCGGCCTGTCGAGCAGACGAAAGGACCAGGCCTTGATCCGGCGCCGGCGTTGGTTCATGCCCCAACTGTTGAGCACCCCAAGCGGCCGCACGATGAAGGGCACGCCGCGCAGGGATGCCGACCAGCCTGCGGCCAGCGTGCTGAACGAGAAAACCGTGTGAACATGCACCAGGTCGTAATCGCCCGCATGCCTCATCAACCAAAGGAACATGGGCAGTGACACTTTGTAAAACTCGGTCTGCTTCGGAAAATAAAACACACGAAAACCATCCCGCTCTTGAGGCCCTCCATGCGCGACACCGGACAATCTCCGGCCCATGCCATCATCATCCGTGGTCGCGACATCGATTTGGATGCCCCGTTCTGCCAGAGATTTTGCCATCGCCGGCAGCGCCATGCTTGGCCCGCCCTGAGTGGGGGACAGCGATGGAATGACGTGGAGGATTTTCACAAACCGGAAAGGAGAAAGCAGAAAGATGAAATCGAATGGCTAACGGTGTTCGAGCCAGCGTTCGAGCATGAATACAGCCCAGCGTTGATACCACGTGGGTTTAGCGTCGGGACTGCGGGACGTGGCGTCCGCAAAGTCAGTGCCCCATTCGGCGCTCAGCCATTTTTCATACGGGAAGAGAAAGCCGCGTTTGGCCTGGTTCGTCACCCAGGCCGGCAACTCTGGAACCGCCTCGATCAGCAATTGTTTGCCAGCACGCAGACGCAGCGCAGCGGGAATGCGTGACACGGTTTCAAATAGAATTCGATCCACCAGGGGAACACGCAGTTCGAGCCCATGAGCCATGCTCATCACATCGCTGTCTTTGAGGAGTTGGTTGCGCATGTACAGACTCAGCTCACAGGCGCTGATCTGGTCGAGCACATCGCCATCAGGCAGCGCAATGTCTGGTGCGGCATCCACCGCACTCACATCACATCCCGCGTAGCGTGCCGCCAGGGTCCGTGCATCCCGGCGCGTAAACAGCCCGCGGAAAGTCCGCCAGGAATGAAGCAGCGTCGGTTCCTGCTGGAGCAGGCTGCCGACGCGGCGCAGCGGCAGGCTCGGCATGAAGCGCTCCATGGCTGAGCCAAGCGCCGGGACATGACTTGCAAGGCGTGCCATCTGCGCCAAATGCGGCACTTTTTGAAAGCTTGGATAGCCACCAAACAACTCATCTCCGCCCAGTCCGGACAGCACCACTTTCATTCCCTGCTGTCTGGCAAATCCAGCCACGGTGAAGGTGTTGAAGCCATCAATGCTCGGCTGGTCCATGTGCGCGAGAAAGTGCTGGAAGCTTTCGGCGGCCAGCCTGGCATTCAGTTTCAGTTCATGGTGCCGGGTGTCGAAATGCTGCGCCGTACGCGCCGCCAAGCTGCTCTCATCCAGGCCCGCGTCGTCCACGCCGATGGAAAAGGAGCTGAGTTCACTCTGCCCAGTCTCTTTAGCCAGGGCCAGCAAAGCGGTCGAATCAATGCCGCCACTCAGAAAGATCCCAACAGGCACATCACTGACAAAATGGTGCCGCACCGAATCCAGCAGTGCAGAGCGCGTGAGATTGACCGCTTCCTGCGGACTTGTTTCCCCCGGCTCAAACTGCAGTGTCCAGTAGGGACGCTCTTCAACGTGTCCAGCCTTCCAGAACAATTGATGTCCAGCGGGAAGACAGCTCACCTCTTTGAGCAGGGTGCGGGGTTCAGCCACACTGCCTGTTTCAAAGAACCCCATCAGCGCAGCGGGATCGAGCTGCGTCCCTGCCTGCCCGGTCTTTTGCAACACCTTCAATTCCGAGGCAAAAGACAAACGGCCGCCACCAGTCGTGTAATAGAGAGGCTTGATGCCAAAGGGATCGCGCGCCAGGAAGGCACGCTGTTCGCGGCCATCCCAGATGGCGAAGGCAAACATGCCGCGCAGTTTCCCTACCATCTCCGGTCCCTCTTTCTGGTAGAGACGCAGCAGGACTTCCGTGTCTGAATGGCTGCGAAAAATAACACCATCGCGTTCCAGACTGGCGCGTAGTTCACGGAAATTGTAGATCTCTCCATTGAAGACGATGCTCAGCGCCGATTCCGGACAGTGCATGGGCTGACGCCCGTCTTCAGAGAGGTCAATGATGGCCAGGCGCGTGTGAACCAGCGTCACCCCGTCCGCCTCCCAGATCCCGTGCCCATCAGGTCCACGATGCCTGAGCGCCACCAGTGCCTGCACTGCGAAATCAGGGCTTTTCCTGCCGAACTGTCCTGCTATGCCACACATGAGACGCTTCCTAGCCTAACTAAATCGACTGCTAAAGTCCGCTTTTCTAAACTTTACGCAGCGTGGTGATCAGGAACGAGCCCTGCTTGCAGGTATTGGTGATGAATCTGCACAAGGCGTTCGGAGTCAGACTCATCACCCAATCTTTGAATCTGGAAGGAGGTAGAGGAAAGACTTCCGACTTCTGACCTTTGATTTTGATTTCTTCGAGCACAAATCCTTTGGATGCCACCAGATCAGACCATTCCTGTTTCGTGTAAAACCGGGCAATGGCACCATCGGTGTGAAGTTGCACCAGTTCATGCAGTGAACTGGTCTTGAGGAATCCGCCTTTTAGAATGCCGCGGAACAGGCCCGTGAAGATGTAGTAGTAAAGAAAGCTGCGGTAATAGACCATGACGGTGGCCTTGCCGCCCGGGCGGAGCACACGGTTCATTTCCGCCAGAATCTGCCCCGTATTCGCGGAGTGATGGATGACTCCCCAGGTCCAGATGAAATCAAATGAGGCATCGGGGAAATCCAGCTTTTCAGCGTCCATCTGACGAATTGTCCCCTTGAGACCAAAGACCTCGAATCGGTTCGTCGTGCTCTGCACGGCATACTCGGTCAGGTCGATTCCAGTGTAGCTCTTGCAGTGTGGAGCGATGAGTTGGGCATGGC
>CAJCCF010000255.1 GCA_903960845.1 uncultured Verrucomicrobiota bacterium
CAGAATCAGGTAACCACCGGCAAAGGCCGTGGTGTAAAGGATGCCCATCGACGTGTCCTGATCGAGCCGCGAGGTGCGCGAAAGAAAGATCGATCCAAGCCCCACGATCAGCGCGGCAAACACCGCACCGGCCAGCGCGCTCCATTGGTTCAGGCCGGCGATCAGCACCGCCAGTGCGATCCCTGGCAGCAGCGCGTGGGAGAGCGTGCCGATCTTCAGCGCCGATTTTCTCAGCACGACAAAGGCACTGACAAAACCATTCGAGAATCCAATCATCAGACAGGCCAGCAAGGCACGCTTGGCGATGGGCTCCGCGAGAAAGTCGGTGAGGGTTGGGAAAGTCGTCATGCAGCGCGTTTTGGTATTTGGTTACGGGACATGGGCGATTGACTAAACACTGCCGTAGGCCCTGCCGATGTTCTCCGGCGTGAAAGCCGTGGCGACTTCACCAAAGATGATCTGGGTTCGTTTGATGAGTAAAACGTCATCAAAAAAACCGGTGACAGTTTGCAGATCGTGATGGCTTGCGATGAGCAGACGGCCTTCGGCGGTGAGCTCACGGAACAGGCGGCTGAGGTTTTCCTGGGCGGGCTTGTCCAGGCCGGTGAAGGGCTCATCGAGCAGCAGGACGTGAGCTTCCTGGGCAAGAGCGCGTGCAAGAAACGTGCGCTGCTGCTGACCACCGGAAAGGGCGCTGATCTGTCGGTCCTGAAGATCCATCAGATCCATCGCGGTTAACGCGCGCTGGACGATGTCCGCATCATGCCGCGAATAGCTGCGCCACCAGCCGAGATTCGGGTAGCGGCCCATCTCCACGAGACCGCGCACCGTGATGGGAAAGTTCCAGTCCACATCCCCGCGCTGCGGCAGGTAGGCGATCTCGTGACTGCTGCGTGTCAGCGGTTCACCGCGCCAGATGATGCTGCCGGAGTCCGCCTGCATGAGGCCGGCAAGAGTTTTGAGCAGGGTGCTCTTGCCCGCGCCATTTGGTCCGATTAGCGCGATGCTGCGCCCGCAGTCGGAGGCAAAATTGATGTCATGCAATGCCAGCACTTCGCGATAGCTCACACGCAGATCGCGCACTTCCAACCGGTGATGATGCGTGTGGTTACCACCACCCCAGCAGACATGTTTCTTGGGATTCGCGCTTGTCATTGCCAGTTCAAAGTGATGATTTCGTTCAAAGCGGCGGCGCTCGACCAGCGCGTCTCGCTGCGTGTTTCAAAGCCGTCCGGCTCGATCTCCAGCGTCAGCGCCGTGTCCGGCGTCCCCGGCGGCCAGGTCGCGCTAACTTCCAGCTCATGCCCGCCTTTGGACACATCGATCTCAGCCCGTGTTTCCGTGGGCGATGCGCTCAAGTCCAGCTTCGGCAGCAATTCATGGCCCGATTTTTTCAAGCTGACCGTCAGCGGCTTGTGCGCGAATCGCACCCGGATCACCGCGGCGGCCTTCACCGGCGCATCACCCGGCTTCGCCGAGATGGAGATCGTCTCTTTGGCATGGGTCACATTGCCCGTCAGTTGCGCCAGAGGCACAGCCAGCAGGCAAAACGCCATGCCAAGCAGGAAAAGATGAAGAGGTGGGAAACCGCGCATTGTTTGCAATAAGTCAGAGAGGCACTCTTCACAGTCAACCCCTGTCACAGCTCAGCGTGAGGTCACTTCCCGGAAGCGGCGCTCGTAGTCCGCATGGTTCGTGCCCATCAACCGGTCCCAGACATTGAAGTAAAGCCCGTAGTTCCCGCGCATTTTTTCATGGTGCATCGCGTGGTTCGTCGGCGTGTTGATGATCTTTCCAAACCAGGTGTCCAGAAACCAGCGCGGATAGAATTCATAACCCGTATGACCCGCGACATTGAAGACAATCTGCCAAACCATGAACACCGCAAAGGCAAAGGGATGCATCGGCAGGATAAACATCAGTATCGGAAAAATCAGCGCCTGCATCAGCGCCTCCAGAGGCGCAAAGGAATACGCTGCCCAGGGGCTCGGGTTCGTGGAAACATGGTGCACCTGATGAAACCAGCGAAACAACCGCCGGTGATGCATCAGCCGATGCGTCCAATAAAACCACGTGTCATGGATCACGATGGCGATCCCGATGCTCAGCCAAAACCACACCGAGCCGTGAGTGTCCTTTTTCCAGTACATCTGAGTCCAGCCAAGCTTGATCGCCCAGACCGTCGCCGACCCCACCAGTGCATAGACCAGCACCGTCAGCGCCGACCAGCGGAACTCCCGCCACATGTCCGCTGCGGAAGGAACCCGCTGCACAATCTTCCGCCGCGCCCATTGCCGCCTGAAAAACACATACCCCAGCAGCCACGCGATCCCGGCGACGATGAAATAACGCAGCCATTGCTCAACAGCGATGCCCACAAACATCTTTTCAAAGCTGGGGATCTTCACGGCGACAAAATAAGGCATCGCCTGAAAACGTCAGCATGCCGCCCGCCTTTCGCAAGACGGGGCATCGTCCCCGCAGCAACTCGTTTATTTACTTGTGACCCGCCGCGGCATTGCTCATTTTTGGACACCATGAAACATCAGCGCATTCTCATCGCCGTTTTAGCGCCCTTTTCACAGGCGCCCTTCATGCCGCGCTTCGCCATGTACTGAACAGCGCCAATGAGAAGACAAAATCCCACCTTGAACACGCCAGGACCTCACTGGAATTGGCCAAGACCAATCTTGATGGCGCCGCCAAAAACCAGGCCATCCGCGCTGCGGGGAATTCACTTCCCCACGGCCCGCTTGAGTTCGTGCTGGGCTTTGTTAAACTCCGTCACGGCCTGCACGCGGCTTTGCCTGGCACGGGTGAGTTCCTCACGGGCTAACAAATATTCCAGCACCACGCCAAGCTGGCTGGCCTGACGTTCCTTGGCCAGCTTGGCCATCTCCTCGGCGGCGGTCACCGCCTCGTCATTGATGGCAATCTGATCGTGGGCGCTCTGGGATTTGGCGGCGGCCTCGACGACTTCGCGGCCAATGGCGGCCTTGACCTGGCTCGTCTGAAGATCGGTGGCACGGGCACGGGCGTTGGCGATGTTTTGCCGCTCTTTGTCAAAAAGCCCGCCAGGTCCGATTTTCCAGCCAAGGCCGAAGAAGAAATCCTGCTGACGGCCGAAATTGCCCGTCTGACTGCCGTAGCCACCACCCAACCCCCCGATGGTGTAGCCGCCCTGAACATTCGGAATCATCGGAGCAATGCGGGCGCGGTCACTTTCCAATCCCGCGTATTCGATCGCGGCGCCGGCGGCCTTCATTTCGGGGCGATGCTGCGCCGCCTGGGAGATGAGGGTGGCAACTCCCGTGCTGCCGTTCAGACGAACGGGAACGAGATCAGCCTTGGCGGGCCGGAGTTCGGTCTCGGGCGGCAGGCGCAAGGTTTCGGCAAGGGCGGCGGCACCGATATCGCGTTTTTCCTGCCCCTGTCGAATGGCAAGCCTGGCCCGGCTGACCTGGGTCTTCACGCGAAGCAGATCGGCACGGATCGCGGTGCCGGCTGCGACAGCGCCTTCGAGCTGTTTTTCATAGTCCTGGGTGAGGCGGAGATCATCCTCAATGATGGCAAGTGCAGCCTCCGCAGAAAGCAGGTCAAAGTAGCGGTTCACGGCCTGCTGGATGATGTCGCGCCGTGATTTTTCCGCGAGATGCTCCGCCGCCAGTGCTTTTTGTTTGGCCGCAAGCGCCGAGTAATAGATATCGCCCGGCGACCAGTCGACCAGGATCGTGGGGCCGACGGAATACTGCTGCTTGCGTGCATCGAAAACGGCACCCGCAATGTCCTGCACGCGTCCCTGATGTCCCTTGTAGCCCGCGCCCAGACTGAGGCCCGGCCAGAAGCGCTGCCAGGCGAGCTTCGACTCCGCGATGGTTTCCGTGTGCTTCACGCGGGCCAGTTCGATTTCGTCATTGTTCGCACCCGCAAGCTTGAGCACGGTGGGGAGATCGACATGGACAGGCTCGGCTGCGGCGAGCGTGGCAGCGAGGAGGAAAAGGACGGTTTTCATTGGCAAAAGAATGGGGCGGAAAGTTTATGGGCTGGACCGTTTCTCCGCCTCAATCTTTCTGCCATAAAATCATGGTTTGATATTCACAGGCTGCTTGTCTGTCAGCATGACAGTTCCCGGAACGAAGAGCACGTCAGCGGCTTTCAGTTCCGGCACTTCGACATTCACACCATCATTGAAGCCGGGCTTCACGGCGGTCTTCATGGCTTTGCCGTCCGCGTGTTTGAAGACAAAGGCGTTGGTCTTTTCCATGACCAAAGCTCCGACAGGGATCAGTGTTGCGCCCTCGTGTTTTTCGACGGCAATCCTGGTCATGGCATACATGCCTGGACGAAGTTTCAGATCGGCATTTTTGAGATCAGCTTCAGCGAGCATGGTGCGCGTGGCGGGATCAAGAGCGTAGGCGATGCGGGTGATGCTGGCCTCAACAGGCGCAGCAGCAGCACCGAGGGCATCGATCTGAGCTTTGATTGGCTTCCCGGGAATAACGAGTCCGGATTCGAGTTCGGTGACATGGATTTGCAGACGCAGGGTGTGCATGTCCGTGATCTCAAGAAGCTTCGTCGTGTTCGCGGTGACGAGCGCACCGGTGTCGATATAGCGGGCGCTGACCATGCCGTCGAAGGGTGCCTTGAGCGTGGCGAACTGGAGCTGTGTCTCGCTGCGTTCGAGTCCGGCTTTGGCAATGGCGAGCTTGGCTTCAGCGTCATCGACAGCCTGCGGCAGGACGAGGTCGGGCGACTTGGAACGGGCTTCGTGAAGGCGCTTCACCTCGATCTGCGCGGCAGTGACCTCGGCCTTTGATTTGGCGATGTCAGCCTGAAGCTCAGGCACCTCGAGCGTGGCGAGCACTTGGCCCGCTTTGACGCTGTCGCCTTTATCAACGGTGAGCGTGGCAATGTAGCCCGTGACTTTCGCATGCAGCGTCGTCTGCTGCCAGGGCGCGAGCGTAGCGGGTTGCGAGACCCATCGGTGGATAAGTCCGGTGGAAGGTTTCGTGACCGGGAGTTCCAGAGCGAAAGCGCTGGAGTTGATGAGGAAAAGCAGAAGGCGGAAGGCGTGAGTCATGAGAGAGAGGTGGGGTGATTCGGATAGGTCACAAAGAAGTCATGCGACCTGTAGGTCCTATGGAGAAGGTTCGAGCGAAGCCTCCTTAGCATCCCTGGAAGCCAGCAGCGCATACACGGCAGGAAGCACGAGTAACGTTGCCACGGTCGCCAGCGCCAGTCCGCCGATGGTGGCGATGGCGAGGGGGCTGGTTTGGCTTCCGGCCAGAGCCATGGGGATCATGCCGGCGATCATGGCCAGGCTGGTCATGAGAATGGGCCGGATCCGCGTGGTGGCGGATTCGAGGGCGGCGTCTCTTTTAGTTAGGCCGGAAAGTTGCGCGCGATGGGCAAAGGTGACGAAAAGGATGGCGTTTGCGACCGCGACACCGACGGCCATGATGGCTCCCATGAAGCTCTGGATGTTGATCGTGGTGCCGGTGAGGAGCAGCGCCAGCACAACCCCCAGCAAGGCGGCGGGAATGGTGGTGAGGACAATGGCGGCAAGGCGGATGCTTTGGAAGTTGGCAACGAGCAGCAGGAAGATCGAGGTGATGGCGATGAGGAGACCGGTTTGCAGCCCGCTGTGCAGCTCCTTCAGCGGCTGCACCTGGCCACGCAGGGCAACACTGACGCCGGCCGGTGCTGGATTGGAGGCGATGATCTTTTCCACCATTTTCGAGACCCCGCCGAGCGGTGCGTTGTGGATGTTTGCAGTGATGGAGACCGTGCGCGTCATGTTGTAGCGGTCATACTGGCCGATGACAGTGCCTTCGCTGATTTTAGCAATGTTACGCAGCGGCACGGGCGGCTTGTTTTGCGCGGTGATCGGCAGATTGCGCAGGTCCTCGAGACTTTTCATCATGGTCTGCGGCACCTGGACCTGGAGGGAGTAACTGACACCGGTTTTGGTGTCCGCCCAGAAGTTGGGAACGGTGAACCGGCTGCTGGCGGTGGCTGCGACGAGGCTGCGCGTGGCATCACTCATTTTCACGCCGAGCAGGCCCGCGCGTTCACGGTCGATCTGCACATCGACACTTGGATAATCCAGCGTCTGGCCGAACTGCACGTCGCGTAGTTCATAGGTGTCGGCGAGTTTCGCCTTGAGCAGTTCGGCATGCGCGCGGCTGGCGGCGAAGTCTTTGCCACTAACGGCCACTTCGACCGGCGTGGGCGATCCGAGGGACATGACGCGGCTGACGATGTCCGCAGGCTCAAAGGAGAAGAGCACGTTTGGAAATTCCCCGGCCAGGCGTGCGCGGAGTTCTTCACGCAGTTGGGCGATGCCCTTGCTGCCGGGCTTGAGTTGGATTTGCAGCACGGCCTCTTCGGGTCCGCTGTTCCACTGGTGGATGAGATTGACGGGATAGTTCGGGGCATGCACGCCGATGAGCGCCATGCTGGTGGCGATGGGCGACTGCTCGGCAATGATGGCCAGCGTGCGCAGTGTGATTTGCTCGGTGGTTTCGAGCCGCGTGGCGGTTGGGGCGCGAAGTCGAAGCTGCAGCTGGCCGGCATCGATCTGCGGAAAGATCTCCGTTCCGAGCATCGGCAGAAACAGGCTGATGGCGAAGCCCACGCCTCCGAGATAGGCGGGAACAAGAAGATGCCGGGTGGTGATGACGATACTCAGAATAGGACGAACAGGTCCTCTGCGACCCTTGGGATTTGTCGATCCTGGTTTCGGCTCGCGGTGCCACCAGATGCTCAAAACCGGGACCAGCGTGCTGGACATCAGATAACTGGCGATCATCGCGAAACCCACCGCGAGCGAGAGCGGCAGGAAAAGAGCCTTTGCCGCTCCCGTCATGAAGAAACTGGGCACGAAGACCGCAAGAATGCAGAGCATCGAGAGACTGCGCGGACCGATGGTTTCTTCCGAGGCATCCAGGACGATTCGCCTGAGGCTTTGCCCGCTTCCGGACTTCATCCGGCGGTGGATGTTCTCGATCTCGACAGTGGCTTCATCGACCAGGATGCCGACTGCAAGCGCGAGTCCGCCGAGAGTCATGAGATTGACCGTGTAGCCGGAGATCCAAAGCGCGAGCAGTGCGGCGGCAATGGCGATGGGAATGTTCAGCACGACAATGAACGCGCTGCGGAAATCACGCAGAAAAATCAGCACCATCAAACCGGTCAGGGCCGCGCCGAGAAGGCCTTCTTTGACGAGGTCCCGGATGGCGCGGATGATCCATGGACTTTGATCGAACTCGAATGTGACCTGGATGTCTTCGGGACATGCGGCTTTAAATTTCGGCAGGTTTTGCTTCACCAGTTCGACGACACTGAGCGTTGAAGCATCACTGCGCTTGGTGACGGGCATGTACACGGTGCGCTTGCCGTTCACGAGCGCGATGCTGTACATCATGTCCGTGCCGTCGCTGACCTCACCGATGTCGCGCACGAACACGGCACCTTGATCCGTGACCTTCACCGGCACGGCGGCGAGATCCTGAATGTTTTTCACCACCGCGTTGGTCGGGACGATCGGGAAACTGTTCGGCAGCGCCAGATTGCCGCTGGGACTGATCGTGTTTGCCGCAGTCATCGCCGCGACAATGTCGTCGGGAGACAAACCATAAGCGCGGAGACGATCAGGTTTCACATTGATCAGGATGGTGCGCGCACTGCCGCCGAAGGGCGGCGGAGCCGAAACGCCGGGCAAAGTGGCAAAGAGAGGCCGCACCATGTTCAGCGCCGCGTCCTGCATCTGGCCCACCGTGCGTGTGGGATTGTCCGTGGAGAAGACCAGATTGCCCACCGGCACACTGCCCGCATCAAAGCGCGTCACGAAAGCCCCCGGCGTGCCCGCCGGCATGAAGGAGCGCGCGCGGTTCACATAAGCGATGGTTTCCGAAAGTGCCGCCGACATGTCCGTCCCCGGATGGAACTGGAGCTTCATGATCGAGGCTCCCTGAATGTTCTTCGACTCCACATGCTCGATGCCGGCGATGTAGAGGAAATGGTACTCGTAGTAGTAGGTCAGGTAACCTTCCATCTGCAGCGGATCCATACCGCCGTATGGCTGCGCGACATAGATCGTCGGAATGCCCAGGGGCGGGAAGACATCGCGCGCCATCTTTTGCACCGCCACCCAGGCGCCGAGAAGAATCGCCACAACTGCGACGATGATGGACCAGGGATGACGGAGAGCGAGGCGGGGAAGAGACATGCTGAAAATGACGAAATCAAAAAATCGAAGGACTGAGGCTCGTCAGATCGGGGGTGTGAAACTGACAGAAGCGGGCGTTCTTTCGAACTAAATCAGCCGATAATCAACTGTCTGGCGAGTCCGGCGACCGCGCATGAACCAATGACAGTCATCAGCCCGGTTTTGAAGTGCTGCATGGCGATGAAAGCCAGCACGGCGACAATGGCAACGAAGGCATCAAAACTGCTCCCTGCGGGCCAAAGAGCGTTCGTGGCAAAATTCACACCGAGATTGAGAATGACGCCAACCACAGCAGCGGTGATGGCCGTGAGAGCGGCGCTGAGGCGGGGCTGCTCACCGAGTTTCTCGAGGTGCGGTGCACCGAGAAAGATGAAGAGAAAACAGGGCAGAAAGGTCGTCCAGGTGGTGATGGCGGCTCCGAGGGTGGCCCCGGCCAGCGGGCTGAGCGGGCCGGGATGCTGCCAGCCACCGACAAAGCCGACGAATTGCAGCACCATGATGAGCGGACCGGGTGTGGTCTCGGCCAGGGCGAGACCGCTCATCATTTGAGGATGCGAAAGCCAGCCATGATTCTCGACAGCCTGCTGCGCGACATACGGCAGCACGGCATAAGCACCGCCGAAAGTCACGAGCGCAGCCTTGCTGAAAAACAGTCCCTGCTGCGCCTGCGTGCTGCTCCAGCCGAGCCATGCCGCAATGGCAAAGACCGGCAGCCACCACAACCCAAGACAAAGGACAGTGATGCCAAAAGTCCGCGCCCACGTGGGCTGCGGCACCAGCGGAAGTTCAACGGTCGCAGCATGGTCCTTCGCCACCCCGTGGCCCTTGCCTGCGGGAAACTGTTTGGGCAGCACCTGATTGCCGGTGTAGCCGAGCAGGGCGGCGGCGAGCACAATGATCACGAACGATACATGGAAGACGAAGATGGCCGTGAACGACACTGCGGCCAGAGCCCAAAGGGCTGGGCTTTTAAGCGCCTTTTTGCCGATTCTCAGCACGGCCTCAGCCACGACGGCGATGACAGCGCCAAGCAATCCGTGAAAGACGGCGGCGAGCCACGGAAGATGTCCGCCAGCCATGTAGAGCCAGCTGAGCCCATAGAGAATGAACACCGATGGAAGCACAAACAGCGCGCCCGCCGCCAGCCCTCCCTTCGCGCCATGCAGGCGCCAGCCAAGATAGGTGGCGAGTTGCTGTGCCTCGGGGCCGGGCAGCAGCATGCAGAAGTTCAGCGCGTGCATGAAATGCCCGTCACTGATCCAGCGCCGCCGGTCCACCAGCTCCTTGTGCATGATGGCGATCTGGCCGGCAGGTCCGCCGAAACTGATGAAGCCAAGTTTGAGCCAGTAGCGCAGGGCTTCCCTAAAAGTTGGCATCCGGGGGGCTTGCTGATTCATGGTTCAGCGGAATGCAGATGCAGGCTCGATGCAAAAGGAATTCACCCCAGCATTTGACACGGAGGGGAGAGCGTGTACTTTCGCCCCCCTTTCCCCAGAAAGGCCCCCTGTTATGGCAAACGTCCAAGTTATCCTCAAAGAACAAATTAAAGGTCTCGGTGCCGAGGCTGATGTCGTGCGCGTGAAGCGTGGTTACGCTCGCAACTTCCTCGTCCCACAGGGCAAGGCGTACGACACAACCCCAGGCAACCTGCGCCACCTTAACCACCTCAAGGCCCTGCGTGCTGAACGCGAGTCCAAAGAAGTCCAAGAAGCCGAGAAGCTCGCCGCCAAGCTGAAGAAGCTGAAGCTGAAGCTCACTCTCCAGACGGGTCAGGCTGGCAAGGCCTTCGGTTCCATCACCACGATCGACATCGCCAAGGCGGTGCTCGAAAGCGCTGCGAAGATCGAACTGGACCGTCATCAGATCCAGCTTGAGAAGCCGATCAAGAACACCGGCTCCTTCGAAGTCCCCGTGAAGCTCCACGCTGAAGTCAGCTGCTTCCTGAAGCTCACCGTCACCGCTGCCGGCGCCGAAGAAAGTGCTGAAGAAGCCGGCGAAGAGTAGTTTCTAAATTCCATCAAAAAGCCGCGCTCCGTGAGGGGCGCGGCTTTTTTGTGCTTGGCAGGCTGGTCTTTCCGTGGATCTGACACTCGATCGCACCGCTGACAGTCCGCCCTGCGAGCCTAAATCAGGGAGTGATCTACAGAACCACCGAACGCACTGAAAATGCGGGCTTTAAGCCTGTTGTCTCATGCAGCCAAAGGGCAAGCGGTCTTGCAGGGCATTCCATTCCCTTTCATCCCCTGCCCTTTGACATTCCATTTCAGGCCTAGGGCTTCCTGGCGAGGCTGAGGATCTGGTAATTTTTGGCAAAGGTACCCAGGGCCTTGGTGGCGGATTCCTTGGTCACTGCGTCGTTGTTGGCGACGATGATGAGCTTCTGCTGGTCGGCATTGTCACCCGCTTTGACATCGACACTGATGACTCCGGGCAGTTTCTGGGTGAGGGAGCCGGTGATGTGGGCTTTGCACGAAACACAGACCACGCCCGTGATCTGGCCTTCATAAGTGACCGCCTTTTTTTCATCGGCTGCCTGGAGTGCGACGGAAAGGAGGAGGGAGATGGCGAGGAGGGATTTTTTCATCGTGGCTGGTGGTGTGTTGACATCAAACCGCCGGGATGTGGTTTTGTCCAGCATCCCGGCGTGATTCATTGAATGGGTGAATTACTTCTCCAGAGCTTCACCGGCCTTCTTCCAGCCGGAGATGCCTGCGGACAGGTGCTTCACATTGGTGTAACCCAGCGCTTCAGCCTTCTTGGCGGCAGCCTTGTAGGCGTTGCAGCTTGGGCCGCCGCAATAGGCGACGACGAGGGCGCCTTTGTCAGCTGGCAGGAGGGAGGCGAGCGAGGAGCCCTTGGTTTCGAAGTCGATGGCGCTTGGCACATGGCCGGCACCGAAGGAGTCGGAACCATTGACGTCAATGACGGTCACTTTTTTGCTGGCAATGGCGACCTTGAGATCGGCAATGCTGATGTCCGGGAACTCGGCAGCCATGGCGGAGGCGGCGACGAGGGCAAGGGCGAGGGCGAGTAGTTTCTTCATGGATGTTGTTCGTTGGGTTTGGTTTATTTAGGATGCCACCCGCCCGCAAGGAACGGTGTGGCGGCTATCAGACGCTTGAGGCCGGCATTTATTCCGGTCATGGGCGAAGATTGGTGATCAATACGAAGCCTGGCGTTGAATCGTGCAAAGGAAAAATCAGCGCCACCAGGCCGGCAGGCCCGGCAGGGTCTCCTTCAGGATGCTGCGGATGGCGCGTTTTTCATCGGCGGGGATGACCGCGTAGGCCGGACTCGGGTTTTGATCGCGCAGGCCTTCGGCCATTTTGTAATACACACGGTCCTTGAATTCCTTCGGCAGCTTTTGCCAGGACTCGGTGTAGAGCATGTAGCTGGCGCGGTATTTAAAGATGCGGTTCTTCAGATCAAAATCCTTCAGCGACGCACCGCTGCTGGCGGGCTTTTTGTTACGCTGAAACTCGCGGATGAAGCTGGCGTCCCCCTCGACACCCTGGCGCGGCAGCTTCGCCTCATCGGCAAAGAGGATGTAGCGGGCAAGATCGTCGGCATGCTTTTCCACCTCAGCTTTGGCGGACATGGGCGGCGAGCCGCGTCCCTGGGCGCTGAGCTGACGCAGCACATAAGCGGCATGGAAGACACGGTTTTCAAAACCAATCTGATGCTCGTGGATCAGGTTCGGAAGAATGTCGCTGGTGGGCAGCAGGTGGCGGTCGATGTCCCACATCTTGCCGGGCTCAACAGGCACCTTTTCAAGACTGCCGGAAGCGCGCGTGGCCCCCATGAGGTTGGCATGCGTGTCGGTGAGATGATGCCCGCCGGTCAGGTGCCAGCCGCCGAAACGCTTTTCCAAAGGGATCTGATGCCCCTGCTCATCCCGGCGATAGGTCTCCAGGCTGGCTCCGCTGAGCATCGGCAGCACCGACTCCGCGATCAGGCCGGGCACGCGGTGCGTGGCATTGCCCGCGTGACAGTTGAAGCACTTCTCCGAGCGACCGATCAGCGGCAGAGGCCCGCCGCGCTGGAGTCGGTCGAAGATGTAAAAAGTGGCCGCATGCGTCGGGTCCATGCTGATCACCTCCACCTTCCCGCCGGGGACAAAGCCCACGTAGGTGTCCTCATTGAAATAGAGCGCACGCGGATTGCGCGGATTGATGATCTCACTTTGCAGCGAACTGGCGGAGAAGACCAGGATCTGGGAACTGACCGGCACATCCAGCGCCTTGAGCAGGCTGGTGAGAAACGTTTTATCGTCCGTCGTGTCGAGCTTGATCTCGCCCGAGTTGAGTCGCGGCAGCAGGCCGGTGAAGCGATCCCTCGGCGTGTGCGCCAGATAATCATGCGGCGCAGCCTTGAACTCCACGACCGTTTCCTTCAGTGCCTCGACCGCAGCCATGACCGACCCGGCGGCAGACAGGCAAAGCATGGGCAGGATAGGACAAAATCGCATGACCTGAAGTACGATGCGATCGGGCTGAATGTAACGCCCTTTGCTAAATCTTTCCGTCAGCACCTCCTCCTGCCATGAATCCTTGCCAGGCCACCTCGTTGGCAGACCCCAAGGCCCACCCCAAGCCCCACCCCATGGAACGCGAGCATGGCGCAGCCTACTCGCCACTTTCTGCACCCACGACTCCGCCACCCCGTGCTTTCAGCCCCTCTTCTGCGTACACAACGTCATCCATCTTGCCAAAACCTTCATTCCCGTGACATAAAGGCTTACACCTCTGCACCTCTTTGCAGAATAAGAAGCTGTTAGGCAACTTTCGCTGAATCTCATGACAACGCTGCTTTTATTACTTGTGTTCGCGAGCGCCTCCTTAGTTCGGGGCGGTGAGGCACCGAGTCCCGTAACGTCTCCAAACAAGCAGTATCTGTTGCACCTTACTCCCGACGCGCAACCCGGTCTTAGCATCCGCTCCGCTTCGGGTAGTGTTCTATTCACCTACGACGGTGCGGCAGAGCTTCACCCAGAGCATGTGCATTGGAGTCCAGACAGTGAGGCAGTCGTTGTTGCTGGTGGCTACCCACACTACATCGTCAGTTACCTGTTCGTGCGTCAGGGCACTTCATTTGTTCGCGTGGCTCTTCCTGACGTAAGTAACGGCGAGGACAACCCTTGGATTGTGCCGGTGAAGTGGCTTTCTGGCAGGCGCCTCATCCTCGACATCACCGGCCCTCACGCGGGTAAGCGCATCGAATGGTTTTACCACGGACGAGCAACGATCCGAGTTTTCACGCAGCCGCCAACCTGCGAGCAACTTTACCAGCACTTCACCGCCAAGAAGTATGACCGCAACGCCTAACATTAAAAAGTGCATTGCTGCGAGGAACGAGCCAGCAAATGCCCCTCTATTTCGGCGATTCCCATGAATGAAGAGTTTTCGATACGTCTTGCACGGGAGGATGACATCCAGACCCTGGAGGTTCTCATTCCACTTTCCGTGCGCTCCTTGCAGGCGTCCTTCTATTCGTCCGCGCAGATGGAGGCGGCGCTTGGCCCCGTCTTCGGCGTGGACCGCCAGCTTATCAGCGACGGCACTTACTTCATCGTCGAGCGCTCCGGGCATATTGTCGGTTGCGGTGGCTGGAGTCGCCGCCGCGCAGTCTTTGGCGGCGACCGCGCACGAACCCAAGCCGATTCCTCTCTCGACCCGGAGCGCGACCCGGCTCGCATCCGTGCCTTCTTCGTTCATCCCGAGTGGGCGCGCCGCGGCATTGGTCGCTCCATTCTTTCCGCCTGTGAGTCGGCTATCTGCGCCGCTGGCTTCCGCGACGCCGTTCTTGTCGCCACGCTCGCAGGCGAGCCGCTTTATGCTTCGTTCGGTTACACCGTTGCGGAGCGTTACATGGTTCCGCTTACCGAGAGTCTCGCTCTTCCCGTGGTGCGGATGGCTAAGAGTTTCAATTCGAATGACCGCAACGCCTAACATTAAAGAGTGCATTGCTGCGAGGAACGATCCAGCAAATGCCCCTCTGATTAAACACTGCCTTGCAGCGATGAGCTGCATCACTCATGCGCAGCCATCCCGCAGAGCCTGCACCGCAGGTTCACCCCGGCTTTAACTCAGGGACGTGCTTATGTGTTTGGTGCGACATGATGGATGACCGTCTCGAGGTCAAGATCGTGGTCGCTTGGCGTCGGCGAGCCGCTTGCACAGACGGCGGGCAGGAGTGCCCGCGCTCCCTTCATGAAGAGCCGCATCGGGAACGATGCGGACTAGCTTCATCACCTGGATTGATAGATACACACGTCAGCTTTCGATCACAGCCAGCAACCAATGCAGCGGACATTGACCCACAGAACATGAACGCGCACACACCACGAATGCCAGCAACAGCCTCTCAGCATTGTTAGGCGGCACCACACCACTTTTATGTCACCTCTTCAAAAATTCTTCGTTAACATTCTGCCACGGAAATGGGCTGAAAGCATGGAAGCCGATTCAAGAATGTGGATGATGCAATGTTCATGCGGATTCGCGCGGTCCATCTGGGAGTTGGGCGGCATTCGTTGGAAGGCCTCAGGCAGTCCTCTCACCTTATCCCTCATGAAGTGTCCGCAGTGCGGTCACCGCACCTGGCACAGGCTCAGCAGAAGAAAGAGTTGATGTTTTTTCACAGGACTGTCAGGCTCTGCACACCTCCAGCTCAATCAAGGTTCGAACGCATGCCAACCACTCTCGAATCACTCCCAGTCCCGACGATCTCGAAGCGCTTGAGCGCAGCGAACCCGTTCAACCAAACGGATGCAGCCAACGGCTCGCATGGCATCTGTCGTGTCATCGGCGTTTCCCGCTCGCCGTCACTTGATCCGAAGCATTCGGCAAGAATCTCTTCACCATGAAATCATTACTCCTTCTATGCCTGTTGATCTGGCAACCCTGTTATGCTGTTGACCCGGATACGGATAGCTGGAAACATCCGGAGCCGATTACTTACGAGTCCCTGCGGACATGGCACGCACGAGGAGGTCTTGGAAAATATCAATGGCCCAAGGAGCACAAGGCTGACTTGAATGGTGATGGCAAGGACGAGGTGTTCCTCGGCGTAAGCGGGTTTGGACGGGGAATGGTATACGCCCTGTTCACTGAGAGGAAGGGGGAGTGGATTATCCTTTCGGAGGAGATTGAGGGAAGCCACCATTCCTTTGAGCCAATTCCCGCCAAGAACAAGCCTTGGAGGGATTTCCGATCACTCCTACCAAATGGGCGCGGTGGACTGATCGAGACGATCTACGCAAGGAATGGTAAACAATATACCGCGAAGTCGGCACGTGAGATAACTGCCAAAGAACTCCACAACGATCAAGAAGAGACAAATGCCGAACCAGACAGTGGTGCCAAGCGGCGTAGCACGACTGTCCCGACGGCAGAATCCAAACCTGCCGGTGGCACACCATAACGTTAGGCAAGAATCAGCCATGCCTACAGCATCTAAAACAGGACGCCTTAAGCGCTGGGTATTCGGCGCTCTTGCATTGCTTGCCGTTTTAGGTGCAGCTTGGTTCTTCGATTTTCCCGCCATCCCCGATGATACACCGCAGCCTCTAGCTAAGGCCTCGATTAGCTCTGACACTTCATTTTACGTCTATTCGCTCGGTGGATTTATTGACCGCTCATACAGTTGGAGAATCGACGCTCCGAAGTCAGACTTGGATCTGATCATAAAGCATCTTGAACTTCATCCCTCGCCCACAGTTCCCAAGGAGTTTTGGCGGGTTTCACCATTTTACTGGCCCCGATCTCTCGCCAGTGGGATGGTATTTTATAGAAGCGTCAATTTCACTGACGACTCACGCGGTTCCGATGGCCCTCATTATTTTCTACTCCACGACACAGCGAGAAGCCGCGCCTATGTTTTATTCAAGGACAACTTCTAATCAAAGCAGCAAGGCGCGGCGGGACAACCGCTGGGGCTGCTCTGTCGGCCATGCGCTCCGTAATTCAAATCTGCCATCCCGTCTCCACGCTCACTCCCACCCCAGCGGTGTCAGCGCTTAGACGATAGGCGCTTCCGCACGTGAAACGACACGCCAGTAAAATCGCCGCTGCGATTCTTTGTTTGGCCTTGGCATGGCTTTTGTCGTTTCCCACCAGCAATTGGTCGGGCTCTGCCTGGCTCACGATTGAGGCCGATGTTCGCGATGCTGCGACAGGAAGCGCGATCGCTGACGCTTCGGCGACACTCCATAACGCGACGCGCACAAAGAAATCATCGGATGCCGACATTGCGTCACCGTCCGTCCTCAAGACCAAAACTGATTCTCGCGGCCGTGGAACTTTGAGGGATAATTTTCCGGCGGGCGGGCACTCTCCGGCGGGCACGGGATTCAGGGTCGGCAATTCTTCCGTCATCGTCGAAGCATCGGGCTATCTTCCGGTGGAGGTGCCTGTTGCCAATAGTGGGAATCTTGTCTTCCGCCGAGTCTTCTTTCGTGAGCAAGCCCATTTGATCAAGCTCAGATTCGAACTTCGACGTCCGTGAGCTGCCCACGACACCTAACATGAAAGAGTGCATGGCTGCGAAGAACGAGCCAGCAAATGCCCCTCTGATTGAACACGGCCTTGCCGCGATGAGCGGCATCACTCAGGCGCAGCCATCCCGCAGAGGCTGCGCAGCATGATCACCCCGGCTTTAACTCAGGGACGGCTTTGAGTGCTTCGTGTGACACGATGGATGACCAATTCGCTTTTGAGCGGTGACAGCCCACTCGTCCCGACCACGCTGGAGCGGAGGATCTGGTGCGAAATGACGTTTAGCTTAATATCGCGGTGGCTTGGCGTCGGCGGGCCGTTGAGAGACGAGCGGGCCAAGGCCACACTCGTCCTACAGGGCAGCACGGCTGTCCGCTGGAATGATGAAGTGTCCGACCATTAGCACTCTTTGCGGTGCCGCAGGCGGGTGTGGCGCTGGGAAAGTCAGGTGAGCGGGGCAAGCCATGCTCGCGCTCCACTTTTCAGAACCGCTGGTCAGCAATCGCGCAGGGTTCACTTCTGCCTGGATGCGTAGCCGGGTGCTGGTTTGCCTTCGGCTGTGAGTTGATCACAGGCCCAGAGTAATCCGCGGGCGACGAGATCGAGAAACACGGGGTCACTCATGGTCTCGTTGTTGTGACCCATGGTTGTGCCGAAGACGCGGGCTTTGCCATAGGTGTTCACCCAGACGAGGCAATGGTCCTTCTTGGTGTCCTCCCCATAAGCCTGCGCCAGGGGGACAAAATGCTCCCACAGTTTTTCGTTCTTGTAGAGTTCATCCTTGGGGTCCAGCCACTCCATGGGGAAACCCTTCATGACCGGATGCTCAGGCTTGATGTTCTTCACGTGCAGATCGCGGTTTTTCTCGTGGCTCATGGAGGTCTGGCCGATGCATTTGCGCCACTCGTCTGTCTGGGCCGCGCGGTAGCTGTGGGCGGAGCAGTGCAGCATGACCGCAGGCACGCCGTCATGATGGGCCTTCGCGATCCGCTCGACAAAAGCCACATCGGTCACAGCGCCGAAACACTCATTGTGCAGGATCACGTCGTAACCCTTTGCCCAGCCGTCCTTTTCATAAATGCTGATCCGGTGCGTCTTGTCTTTTTTGCCTTCAGGCCCTTCTTCATGGATCACGGTGAACTCCACATTGGCCCGTGAACTGAGGCCTTCCGCCAGGATCAGTTTCTGATTCTCGTAATCATGGCAGCATCCGCCAGTGATCATGAGCACCTTCAGGGGCGCTGGTGCCGAAACAGGAGCGGCGGCAAAACTCATCCAGGAGACGAGGGCGAGTAGGCAAAGCGGGAGCAGGGTGTATTTCATGCAGGTTCGGAGAATCAGAAACAGGGGAACGCCACCTAGCCCGGCATCCTCGCCAGGAAAAGCGGGTCTCCATGATTTTACGATCCCCCCTCACAGGAAAGTTGTGTCCCGCGCACAGACTGCGTATCCTCCGAACCACCGAATGACCGACGAAACCCCTGCCCTGCCACCACCGGACGCTCCCGCGCCCGGCGCAGCACCGGCCCCACCGCAGGCGGAAACCATCGTCGAACTGCCCGCCCCGCCGCGCGTGACCAAGGGGCCGCGGCCCATGGATGGCGGGCCGCCATCGCACCGAGACGACCTCGTCATCCCCGATTACACGCTGATCAAGCGCATCGGCTCCGGTGCCTATGGTGAGGTTTGGCTGGCTCAGAGTGTCACGGGTGCCTACCGCGCCGTGAAGATCGTCTGGCGCGAGGACTTTGAACTGACCCGCACGTTTCACCGCGAGTTTCTCGGCATTCAGCAGTTCGAGCCCATCTCGCGCGGACATCCCTGCCTTGTTCACGTCCTGCATGTCGGCTGGAATGAAGCCCGCGGTTTTTACTACTGTGTCATGGAACTGGCGGACGACGCCGAGGAAGGGCCTAACTTCAAGAGTGTCCAGACCTACGTCCCGCGCACTCTGGGCACGGACATGCGGCGACATGGCCGGCTTGATGTCGTCTTTTGCCGTGATGCCGGCGTCTATCTCGCCGATGCACTGTACTTCATGCACAACCGCGGCCTCACCCACCGCGATATCAAGCCCTCCAACATCATCTTTGTCGGCGGCGTCTGCAAACTGGCCGACATCGGCCTCGTCGCGGGATTTGGCGAAAGAACGTTCGTCGGCACCGAAGGCTTCGTGCCGCCCGAAGGGCCCGGCACACCGCAGGCGGACATCTACAGTCTGGGCAAGGTGTTGTATGAAATGAGCAGCGGGAAGGACCGCCTGGAATTCCCCGAAGTACCGACCAATCTGAGTGATGAAGAATGGCCGTTTTGGCTCGACTTGAATCGCGTCATCTGCAAGGCCTGCGCACCCGATCTCAAGGAGCGCTACCAGACCGCCGGTGATTTCGCCGAAGCGCTCCAGCAGGTCGGGCAGGTGCATCCGGAGAGTTTCATGCGCCGCTTCAGCCGCGCCACCTTCCTCACCATCATCGGCTCGGCGCTTGCCGGAGCCGGACTGACCGCCGCCAAGTATCATCAGGAATGGGCTTTTGAACTGCCGCTGCCGGTGAAGTCCGCGCCCGCGCCGATCCAGCCGCAAAAGGGCAAGCCCTGGCAGAATATCTACGGCCAGTGGTTCAGTTTCTCCAAAGACCGCCACATCGCCGATGTGCCGGTGGAGGTCAGCCAGTTCTACAATTTCCTGCAGGCCACCAATGGTGCCGCCGCCTTTGATGTCGTCACCTTTGTCACGCCCGAAAAGCGTGCCCTGAACTGCATCTCCGTCTCCTCGGCGGATGCGGACGCCTTTTGCGCCTGGATGACGACCCGTGACCGCCAGTCAGGCCGCCTCGATATCGATCACGAATACGCATGGAAACCCGCCGCCATCAAACCGTCGCCTGACACGAAGCCCACGCGTGGCAGGCAGGCCTTCCGCACGGAAATCGTCCGCGTGGCCTACGGTCAGCTCACCCTGAACAGCATCCCGCAGGGCGCTGAAATCCTTAATGGTGAACTTTTGGTTGGGCGCACACCGCTCCAGCTCAACAAGACACGCGCAGCCAAATTCGAATACGAAATCCGGCTGCCCGGATACAAGAGCGAGTTCGCCCGGGGCACGATCAAGGAGGGGCAGTCCATGAGTTTCAATCTCCGCCTCCGGGCCACTGGCGCTGTCGTTTTTGGCAAACCCTGGGTGAACAGTCTCGGCATCAAACTTGTGCCGCTCGGCCGTGCCATGCTGGCCGCCACCGAGACGCGGCGCGGTGACTTTGTTGAGTTTGCCCTGAGCACCAGTCAGCCACCCAGCCCCGGCCGCATTCTCGACAAGGATCTGAACCTGCCGGCGACACATGTCAGCCGCTCGGAAGCCGAGCAATTCTGCCACTGGCTCACCGATCGCGAGCGCGGCAAGGGCCTGCTGGAGCCCGATCAGGAATACCGCCTGCCCAACGATGACGAATGGAGCATGGCCGCCAATCTCCCCCGCGAAATCGGAGCCACCGCCGCCGAGCGCAGCGACCGCATCGGCGGCTTTTAC
>CAJCCF010000256.1 GCA_903960845.1 uncultured Verrucomicrobiota bacterium
CGATTTACACACCTACCACAACCGCGGCAACATCAGCTGGGCCGAGGACCTCACCTACATCGACCATTGTGATAATCGCAGCGCACACTCCATCACCCGCAGCTACACGCTCGCCCCGGGCTTCTACACCTTTGCTCTCGGCAGCAATGCACCAGCCACGGACACCGACCGCCAGGGCTTCAGCTTTGCCTGGACGACGAGCGCACCGTCGCTCATCCCGCCGACCATCACCCTTCAGCCGAAAGGTGCCGAGATCCTCGCCACGAAAAGCGCCAGTTTCAGCGTGACTGTCACCGGCCCGAACCTCGGTTACCAGTGGTTCTTCAAAGGTGACCCGCTTGCCGGCGCCACAAATCCAGCACTCACGATCACCAACGCAGGCATCAACGATGCCGGAGCCTACACCTGCGTCGTGCGCAATGCCGCCGGTTGGGTCAGCAGCAATCCAGCCGCGCTCGTCGTTATCGCCAGGCCCGTCGTCGAACCCTTTGACATCCCGAACCTGATCATCGGCCAGCCTTGCCAGATCCAACTCTCCGCCGCGAATGGCCCAACCATTTTTGCAATCAAAGGTTTGCCGAAAGGTCTGCTCTTCAATCCGAAGACCGGCCTCATCAGCGGCCGCCCCGGCGAGACAAAGGCGCTCTTTACCGTCGAGGTGACCGCCACGAACAAGGCGGGCGCGAGCGACAAGGTGACGGACACCTTTGCTGTCAACGCTCTCGCTGCTGGCACTCATGGCAGCTTCGTCGGTCCGGTTGGCCGCTCCGCATCGCTCAATGCCCTGCTCGGCGGGGTGGTGAAACTGCAGGTCACCAACCTCGGCGGACTCAGTGGCACAATCACGCTGGGCAATTCGGTGCCATTCCGCATTGCTGCGGCACTGGACACTTCGCTGAGCAATCCTTCCGCGAGCTTCAGTCTCACGCGTTCCGGTCAGACCACACTGACGGTCACGCTCGTGGTCGATCCCGCCTCAAAGGCCATGAGAGGCGAGATCACCGATGGCACCACGCTGCTGCCTTTCGTTGCGCGCCAGCCACTGTCCGCACCCGGCACTTATCCAGGCGACTACACCTTTGCCATGCTTCTTGATCAACTCGATGCAGGCGCTGTCACCGTGCCACAGGGTCACAGCGTCGGAGCTTTCAAAGTCTCCACCACGGCGGCGGCCACCGGTGTGCTCATGCTCGCTGATAACACGAAGATCACCTTTGGCGGAGCGCTGGAGCAATACGGCAATCTCACGCTCTTCAGCGTGCTTTACAAAGGCGCTGGTTCCGTGCTCGGTCTGCTGAGCATTGAAACCGGCAGCGGCAATCTCGCTGCTTCTGACGTGACTTGGTTCAAGGACATGGTGGCCAAGGATCTCGTTTATGCGGATGGTTTCGGCCCGCTGCAGCTTGATGTTGTTGGGCGCAAATATGTGACCCCGGCCGCCACGGCCCTGCCCCTCGCCGCCATCGCTGGCGCCGGCAATGCGTCCATCGCTTTCGCTGAAGGTGGTGCGCCGACTCCTGCCACGCGTCTGAACACGGACAAGCTCCAAATCGAGCTGACCAAAGTCACCGTCGCTGCACCGAAACCCGGCAAGGTCGCGCTCAGCATCGACAAAGGTAAAACCGGCCTCTTTACGCCGGGCACCAGTGGCAGTTTCAAAGGCAGTTTTGAACTCACCGACACGGACACCAGTGTCACGCCGAACAAGCCACTGCTCCGCAAGGCCGAGTTCCAGGGCATGATCGTGGATGATGGCACCAGACTGAAGGGCTACGGATTCTTCCTCCTTTCAAAGATGCCCACCGCCAG
>CAJCCF010000257.1 GCA_903960845.1 uncultured Verrucomicrobiota bacterium
CCCCGCCTATCTGCGTGATTTGTTCGGCAGTTATCAGGTGGGCGCGATCCACGGACGCCTCATCACGGCTTGGTCCATGGCCGCCATCATCGGCCCGCAACTGGTGGATCGCCTCTCCGTCGCAAATAAAAAAACGATGCCGCCTGAGCAGGCATACAATTCGATTTTCCATCTCATGGTTGGGCTGCTGATCGTTGGACTGATAGCCAACCTGCTGGTTAGACCTGTCGATTCCAAGTATCACGTCAAAGAGACCGCCAACGCCTGATTCGCCATGAAAGCCGTCACACTCCTCATCGCATGGACATGGATCGTCGTTCCCCTTGGCTGGGGCGTCTATCAATCCGTGAAAAAGTCTCAACCACTGTTTGACACTTCAGCGGTGGTGAAGTGACTCACCGGAACAGCGCTCCAAGCTTCCTGCCCAGCAGCACGCTGGCGGCCACAATGGTCACGGTCAGAAAAATCATGGCCCAGACACCAAGGGCGGAGGCCAGTTGCGGGCCGTTGCCAAGGGACATGATGAGCGAGTAGATGGCTTTGGTGATCGGAAAATGCGCGCTTTGCTGCGCTAGACTCATAGAATCGCTGACCTCCAGCATGGAGAAGGCAAAGGCCAGCAATCCGCCGGCGAGCAGATTGGGGGCGATGAGAGGCAGGGTGATGCGCCAAAGCGCGCGCTCGGGAGCCGCGCCGAGACTTTGCGCCGCCTCCTCCAGGGCCGGGCTGACCTGTTGAAAACCTGCCGAGGCGGAGCGCACCACATACGGCAGGCGACGGACGGCATAGGCGATGACCAGGATGAAAATCGGATCTTCACCGGGAATGAGCCAGGCGAAGGGTTGCCCGGGGCGGGTCATCGCGAGGTAACCAAATGCGACGACAACCCCAGGCACGGCGAGCGGCAGCATCGCCATGGCATCGAGCATCTGTCTTCCCCACAGCTTCGTGCGCACATTGATGTAGGCGACGCCCACGCCCAGAAAAAGAGACAGCAGCAGCGCAATGCCTGAGTATTTAAGGCTGTTGGCAATGGAGCTCAGCGTCAGCTCGTGGCCAAGGGCGGCGCGGTAATGATCGAGTGTGAAGTCATGTGGCAGCACCGTCCCATACCAGTCGCGCGCAAAACTGAGCAGTACGACGCCGAGGTGCGGGATCACCGCGAGTGCGGTGATCAGAGTGAAGAAACCGGTGCACAGCCAACCGGTTCCAAAAGGCAGGCGAATGGTCTCACGCCCCATCGTGGCACGTCCCCCGCCAAGGGTGTCGGAGCGGCCAAACAACATTTTGCTCAGCGCGTAAAGCAGTGTGCTGAAGGTGAGCATGACAACCACCAGCGCATAGGGGAAAGGATTGTCGCTCAGGTCATTGAGCGAGCGGAAAATCTGCACGGCGGTAGCGCGATCAAAGTCGAACACGAGTGGAACGCCGAGCTCCGTGAACGACCAGATAAAGACAATGGTGCCGCCGGCAAAAATGCCCGGCATGATCAGCGGCAGAGTGATGCGCCAGAAGCGTTTCCAGGCCGGACAGCCGAGGTTGGCGGCAGCCTCCTCCAGCGCAGGATCCAGATTCGCCAGAGACGCGGCCACATTCAGGTAAAGGATCGGATACAGGTGCAGGACCTCCATGATCACAATGCCTGGAATCTGCCCGTCACCCAGCCAGCCCACGGGATGCTGGCGGCTCATCAGGCCCAGATCCATGAGCAGGCTGTTGAGCGCGCCCGCCTGGCCAAGCATGGCCTTGATGCCGATGGCTCCGACAAAGGGCGGCAGCACCATGGGTGTGAGCACGAGGCTGTTTAACAGCATTTTGCCCGGAAACTCAAAACGAACGAACAGCACCGCAAGCGGCAGAGCCATCATCAGGCAGCCAAGAGTGGTCCAGGTCGCGATCGTGAATGAGTTGATCAATCCTTCGCGGTAGAGGTGGTTTTGAAACACCTCGCCCACGAAATCCAATGTGAAATGGTGGTCCGGAGTCTCAAAGGCCACGCGCACCGTTGTCCAGATCGGGTAGGCAAAAAAGCACCCGAAAAAGACGGCCATGAAGGCGAAGACAAAAAGAGACAGCACGCGGGACATGGACAGGCGCAGAGTTTGCTATGGATTATTTATCCATGGCAATGGCGGATTTCATTCATTCGTCCGGCGGACGAGTGACTGACGGCAGTGGCAGCCGCGCCTCTGAGGAAAGGCGGACTTCCACACCTTGCTCATCCACATGCATCCCCTGCTCCGCAATGCGGATCAGCCCTGCCATGGGAAGCGGAGCGTGAAGAAGTGCATCTGCCGAACAAAAAAAGCTGTTCTTGAGGGCTGCCCCGCCCGTTCAAGCCATTCATTCGGGGAATGATTTTCAACTAGCTTAGCGACAAAAGCGCTCTACCGACTCTCCCTGAACTATTCATGAAAAAAGCGCTCATCACAGGAATCACCGGACAAGATGGATCATACCTCGCCGAACTGCTGTTGAAGAAAGGCTATGAAGTTCACGGTGTTATTCGCCGGTCATCGAGTTTCAACACCGGGCGGATTTATCATCTCCACCAGGATCATCATGATCATGGATCACGGATGATCCTTCATTACGGCGACCTCTCTGATGCCGTGCAGATGGTGAAGCTTCTTCATGAACTGCAGCCGGATGAAATTTACAATCTTGGAGCTCAATCCCACGTCAAAGTGTCCTTCGACATTCCCGAGTACACTGGCGATGTGGACGGCCTCGGCGCCTTGCGCATTCTTGAATCGATTCGTGAGACCGGGCTTTTGAAAAAGACCCGCTTTTATCAGGCCTCCTCATCGGAAATGTTCGGGAAAGTGCAGGAAGTACCGCAGACAGAGAAGACTCCATTCTGGCCGCGGTCACCTTATGGTTGCGCCAAGGTGTATGCCTACTGGCTCACCGTCAATTATCGCGAAAGTTACAACCTGCACGCGTCCAATGGCATTCTCTTCAATCATGAGAGCCCGCGCCGAGGCGAAACCTTTGTGACACGCAAAATCACCCGTGCCGCCACCCACATCAAAATGGGTCTTCAAGACAAGCTGTACCTCGGCAATCTGGATGCTAAACGCGACTGGGGCTTTGCCGGAGAGTATGTGGAAATGATGTGGCTCATGCTCCAGCAGGAGCAGCCGGATGATTATGTCGTGGCGACGAATGAAACCCACAGTGTGCGTGAATTCTGCCAGGAAGCGTTCGGTCTGCTCGGTCTTGACTGGGAGCGGCACGTCGTGATCGATCCCCGCTACGAACGCCCTGCGGAGGTCGAACTGCTCATTGGCAATCCTGAGAAGGCGCGCAAGCAACTCGGCTGGGAGCCCAAAGTGCGCTTCAAGGAATTGGTCAAAATCATGATTGATGCCGATCTTGAACTGGCGACGCATGAGGCTCAGGTGAAGTCTCTCTGAGTCATCCCCGCGCCAGTCTCCTGCGCCCCGCCAACGGAAAACCAGGTCTCACACGTCCATTGGGCGCACCAATGGCGGCACCTCGCCGGCGGCAAAGCGGCGCTCGTCACGCTTCTTTCGCCAGGCGATGCGCCTTTTATGAATGCTGCGGATGA